>NZ_JANOCX010000228.1:0-3775 GCF_031412415.1 Phenylobacterium sp. | reverse complement strand
CCACGGGTGGCGGCTGCGTCGCATGACCCATCCGGACTATGCCGAACGATTTGAACAAAAACGGGAAAAGGCGCCACGGTTTCCCGTGGCGCCTTCCGTGGGTTCAGGGCAGGTCGAACCTAGAAGCGGTACTGCAGCTCCACGCCGTAGGTGCGCGGGAAGTTCAGTTTGACGGTGCGGCGGTTGCCGATCTGCGGCGAAGGCACCGTCGGGGTCGAGCTTTGATACGCGACCTCGTCGGTGAGGTTCTTCACGAAGCCGATGACCGTGAAGCGATCGTCGGCGTCCTTCCAGAGCAGGCGCGCGTCGATGATCTCGTTCGACGGCGAAGTGAACAGCGGGCTCGCCCAGATCGAGGTCTGCTGGTCGCCAGTATAGGTGTAGGTGGCGCCGGCCGTCAGCGAACCGGGGCTGAACTGCCAGGTGTAGTTGGCGCCCAGGGTGAACTTATGCTCCGGAGTGAGCGGCAGGCTGTTGCCGACCAGGGTCTGGGGCTTGTTGCCGTTGGGCAGGGTCACGCCGGTGGGACGGGCGCCCGGCTGCAAGGCGCGCGGGTCGGTGGTGTCGACGAAGCAGCAGCCCTCGACGATCTCGGTGTTCAGATAGGCGTAGCTGCCTGACAGGATGAGGTTGTCGATAGGCGCCCACTGGCCTTCGAACTCGAAGCCCCAGACCTCGGCGTCGAGGTTGAGGAACTGCGAACCTGTCGAGCCGGTGGTCGAGTTCAGGACCACGGTGAGCGGGGTCTGGAAGCCCTTATAGTCGGAGAAGAACAGGGCGCTGTTGACCTGCAGGCGACCGCCCCAGGTCTTCTTCAGGCCCAGCTCGTAGCTGTCGACATACTCCGGGTCGGCGTAGGGGAACGGGGTGAGGCCGTTGGAGGCCAGCCAGCCGCCCGACTTGTAGCCGCGGCTGTAGCGGGCGTAGGCGTTGGTGTCGCCGTCCGGCTGCCACTGGATGCCGAAGGTGCCGGTGAAGGCGTCCCACTCGCCCGACAAGTCGCGCTCGAGCCCGCCCGTCGAGAGTTGGCGCAGGTTGGCGTAGAGCGGATTGGCCAGGCAGGTGGCGATGGTCGGCCCGCCGCAAACCACGAAGGTGGTGAAGTCGACGGCCAGGTTGGCGCCCGCCGCGGCGGGAACGCCGCCGGCGCCAAGGACAGCGGTGGTCGTGGGCGAACGCGAAACGTAGCGGGCGAAGTCGGTGCCCTGCTTCTCATCCTTGGTGTAGCGGAGACCGGCGGTGAGCTTCCAGGTATCGGAGAGCTCGTAGTCGATCTGGCCGAACGTGGCCCACGAATCCACTTCCAGATGCCCGTCGACCTTCAGGTAGTTGCCCTGGGGGTTCGGCGGCGCGAGGCCGCCGGTGGCGAGGCTGAGCGGGCTGAGCAGCGTGGGATCGCCGATGACCCGCAGGCCCTGCGGCTGGTCGTAGATCTGGTGGTACTGATAGACCCCGACGATCCACTGCAGCGGGCCGTCCGAGTTCGACGAGATGTTCAACTCGTTGGACCACCACTTCTGGCGCTCCTGGTAGAAGAACTGTTGGTCGGGCGAGACGTTCGCCGCCGTGGCGGTCGCCGACAGCGGGACATTGAAATTGCCCAGTCGCGGCGTGCCGTCCTGGTCGCCGCCGGTGTCGTAGACATAGGACTGGTAGCCGGCCAGATACTTGACCGTCACCGCCTCGAGATCCCAGGTCAGGTCGAAGTGCAGCCGGTTGTGGTTGCTGAGCTTGCCGTAGTTGGTGCGGTTGGTGTTGATCTCGTAGGGGTCGGCGATCGCCGGGTTGGTCCCGGTGAAGCCAAGCGTGGCGTTGTAGTAGAGCGCAGGGTTGCCCAGGCCCACGGCGGTGGCCGTGTCATAGGGCGAGATGTTGCTCTCAAGGATGTTGCCGACGCCGTAGCTGTCGTCCCAGTCGAACTTCGTATAGCGCAGGCGCGCCACGACGTTCTCGCCGAGATCGGCCTCGACCTGGGCCTCGATGATGTAGCGTTCGACGCCGCCAGTGTCGCCGGCGGGGCCGTTATTGTCGATGAAACCCTTGGCGCGGCGGTCGATCGACCCCCCCAGCAGGTAGCGCAGGCCCTCGGTCACCGGGCCGCTGACGATGCCGTCGACGCGGTGCGTCCCGAAGTTGCCGACCGTGGCGCGGACCTCGCCCTCGAACTCGTCGCTCGGGCGCTTGGAGATGATGTTCAGCGCGCCGCCGATGGAGTTGCGGCCGTACAGGGTCCCTTGCGGACCGCGCAGGATTTCCGTCCGCTCGATGAACAGCGACGGCGTCGAGCTGTCGGCCATCGAGTTCGAGAAGATACCGTCGGAGTAGAGCGCGACCGACGGGTCGGTGCCGATGGCGTTGGTCAGGCGGCCGAAGCCGCGGATCGAGAGACGGTCGTTGTTGGTGTAGCTGAGGCTGGGCGTGATCCGCGCTAGGTCCTCGACCGTGGCGACCCCGAGCAGGTCGCGCTTTTCGCTGGTGTAGGCCGTGACGGCCACCGGGACGTCCTGAAGGCTCTGCTCGCGCTTTTCAGCGGTGACGACCAGTTCCTCGATGGTGAAGCCGGTGTCTTGCGCTAAGGCCGGAGCGGCCGCGGCGGTGAGGGCGGCGATCGATGCGCCCATGACGAAGAAGCTGCGCAGACGCAGGGGTTGATTTAGCAATGTTACCTCCCAGCCAGACGCGGGCGTTATGCCGCCCGTCGCGAGTGCCTAATGTACCGACGCTGAAATTCTCGAACAGTGTTCGAATAGGGAGAAAAGCTTTACGATGTCCTTTCCTGTCGGATGTGTGTCTTTCATCACGCGCGGGCGATGAGGGCTGTGAGACCGCGCACAGCGGCCTGAACCGCCTCGTCGCCGCGGTCGGCGCCGTCCGCCCCGCGGGCGAGACCGACAGCGGCGATGCCCCTGCCCCAGGCCCAGATCGCCTCGGCCATGTCCTGGGCCATGTCTTCCGGGTAGAGCCCCTTGAAGTCGGCCATGATCGCGCCGCGCGAGACGGCGATGGCCTCCCCCTCAGCCGCCGCGACGTCTTCGCGACCCGTGTCGCGCGCCTCGTACATCAGTTCGTAAAGCTCGCGCTTATCCCGCAGGAAATTGAGATAGGCCGCCCCGGTGGACCGCAGGCCCCCACCGCTGTCGGCGGCGTAGGCTTCCCGCATGGCCTCCGCGAGCTGGCGGAAGCCGTCCACCGCCAATCCGGCCAGCAGGGCCGCCTTGTCGACGTAGTGATAGTAGACCGTACCGGGCGCGACGCCCGCCCGTTCGGCGATGGCCCGCAGGCTGAGCGCGCCGCGACCGCTCTCGGCCAGGATGTCGCGCGCGGCGGCCAGCAGTTGCGTGCGCACATTGCCCACATGATAGGCACCCCGCCGGGCCAGCCGCGCCGGGGTCACGACGCCGATCCGCAAGCAGGGCGCTCGCCCCGCGACACCGTCACGCTCATCTCGCCCTGCATACGCCTCAAATTATCACCGGTAACCTAGACGTCGGCCGAGGTCGCCGCCAACGAAACCTGCGTGACGCGCCGGTGCGTTCGCCACTCATCCATCCGCGAGCCAACCCAGCACCTCCGCCCAGTGCTTGTGCCCAAGAAAACGGCCGATGTCGGGGAACATGCGCAGATGATCCATGTGGTCGCCCAGCCAGGCGACGACCTCTCCGACGTCCTGCATCGGATCGTCCTCGCCGTACCAAAGCGTCACCGGCGCGGCCAAACCGGTCAGGTCGACCTGGCGGCTGGCCGCGGCGCACCGCACCGCGTCGGCCGCGCCCTT
>NZ_JANOCX010000227.1:0-11182 GCF_031412415.1 Phenylobacterium sp. | reverse complement strand
ACCAGGAAGCTCAGCACGCCCGCCTCATCGACGGCCTCCAGCACGGTGACACCCGCGCCGGCGGCGAAGTGCGGCACGTCGATGCGCGCCATCGGGTCGTCGGCCAGCAGGCGCACGCGCGCGCCGGTCGGCGCATCTTCCAGGGCGCGGCGCAGGCGCAGGGTGGGGACCGGGCAGCGGTGTCCGCGTGCGTCGACGAGGATTTCGGAGGGAGCCATCATCTGGGCCATAACCGTTTCGCGTCAGGTTGGCCAAGCTGCTTCGTGAGCGCCCAGCGGGGTTGTGGGCCTTCTCCAGCGAGGAGGGGTCGCTGACATCGTCACCGGCGGGCGGAGATGGCGGACGGGCCCGAAGCCCGACTCGCTGTCGATGCGCCAGCCGTCGATCTCCTGCGGCGTCGGCGGTTGGACGGCCTCGAGGTGTTCGGGAGGCGCGAGGCCTAGCCCGCGTAGCCACATTCCGGTCTGGGCGAGCGAGACTCGCACCAGGTAGCTTCCTCCGAACCGGGCCCGGCGGTCGAGCGCGACCATGGTCCCGAAGGCCGCCAGGAAACCCGTCGTGTAGTCGGTGACAGCGCCGGGCTGCAGCTGGGGACCCTTCACGCCGCCAAAGGTATAGCCGCCATGCTCGTGGGCCAGGCCGGTCACCGTCTGGGCAAGCTCTTCCCACCCCGGCCGGTTGGCCCAGGGGCCTTCATGACCGTAGGCGTTGATCGAGGTGTAGACGATCCCGGGGCGGAGGCGGGCGAGGTCCAGCGGTCCCAGCCCCATCCGATCCAGCGAACCCAGACGGTAGCCCTGACTGAAGACGTCGCAGGCGCCGATCAGCTCGGCCAGCTTTGCGCGGTCGGCGTTCTGCGTCAGGTCCAGCCACGTCGAGAGTTTGCCGTGGTTCACGTCGCTGACGAAGAAGTCGGTCGCCGGCAGTTTCGGTGAGGCCACGTAGAGCACATCGGCGCCGTACTGGGCCAAGGTGCGCCCACAAGTCGGGCCGGCCAGGACACGGGTCATATCCAGCACGCGGACGCCCGACAACGCCGCCTCCCCGTCGGAGCGCATGGGCATGGGCGGCCCGTCGGCGATCTTGACCACCTCGACGACCGGGCGAGCCCCCAGGATGCGCCCTTGCTCGGAGGCATCCCACTCCCGTGGCGTCCGCACCATGGCGCCGCAGACGCCGGCCGCGGCGATGGCGTTCTCCAGTTCGAGAGCGTTCCAGGTCAGGGCCGTCGCGGCGGCGGCGGCCGTGTCGACGGGCGAGCCCATCAGCGCGTGCAGCTTGGCGGCGCTGGCTGGAAAGCTGGGATGGAGGAAGACCCAGCGTCCGTCCTTCGTAGGAAAGAACCCCATGGCCGGCGTGCCGCGCCCACCGCCACCAGCGTCGTCGGGCCGCGCGGGCGGCGCTCGTGTTGGATCGGCGAAGGTCTGCAGGGCGAAGCCGACCAGGGCCGCGCCGGCCTCGCGGGTCGAGACGGTCACGGTCTGGTCCTGGCCGGAGCGCTGCTTCCAGAGGTCGGCGGCCAGGGTTCCGGTCGCCGCCAGGGCCGCGGCGGCGGCGGCCTCGGCGTGAAATCGGGTCTTCATGCCGGGGGCGCCTTCATCGATGGTGACGAAGTCGGGCCGGCCACGACCCGCCAGGGCCATGAGCTGTTCGAACGCCTGGCGCGCCGCCGTCATCGCAATCTCCCCAAGGCTGCTCGTTTTGCGGCACTATGCGGCCAGGGAATGGGAGGACACCATGGAAGATCCTGCGAAAACCGCAGAGACGGCCTCGCGTCGGGCCATGCTGGCGCTGGGCGTCGGCCTCGCCGGGCTGGCGGCCGGCTCAGCGTCCGCCGCCGACCTCAAGTCCGCGCCGTCCGCCGCCGGGACAATGGCCGCGCCGGGAAGGTTCGCCGGCAAGGTCGTGCTGATCACCGGCGCGACCTCCGGGATCGGACGGGCCACGGCGCACGCCTTCGCCATGGAAGGCGCGAAGGTGATGTTCTGCGGTCGTCGCGAGGCGCTGGGCGCCGAGGTCCAAGCCTCGATCCGCGCCGCGGGCGGGGAGGCGACCTATCGCAAGGCCGACGTGCGGCTGGACAAAGACGTCGCGCGCCTGGTCGACGCCTGCGTCAAGGCCTATGGCGGCCTGGACATCGCCTTCAACAATGCCGGGATCGGGGCAGGTGGCGCGGTTATCGGCGCGATGGACTGGAAGGCCCATAACAATCTCATGGAGACCAACCTGAACGGTGTGCTGCGATGCATGGATCGTGAGGTCAGCGCGCTTCGGCCGCGCGGCGGCGGCGTGATCATCAATACCGCGTCGGTGCTGGGCTATGCGGGCTCGGCGGGAACGCTTTCCTACGGACTGTCGAAGGCTGGCGTGCTCAGCGTGACCCGCAGCGCCGCCCTCCAGCTCGCCCGCGACAATATCCGAGTGAACGCGGTCTCGCCGGGGCCAATCGACACACCGATGATGGGCGGTGGAGCGGCCGACGCCTCTGGCAAGCGAACCCCCTCCGGCCGGGCCGGCCAGCCAGAAGAGGTCGCCAGGGCGGTCATGTACCTCGCCTCCGAGGACGCCAGCTACGTGACCGGCGAGGATCTACGGGTGGACGGAGGGGCGCGCGCATCCTGACGCCCGCGTCGGAACGCCGCAACTGATTGGAAAACCGTGTAAACCTGCCCGAAACGAGTCCCGAGCTAAAGCTAGACCCACGATGGGGGTCGGGGCGGCATGCAATCACTTTCCCGCAGGTTTCAGGTAAGTCTCGGGGTCGTCTCCCTGGTGCTCACCGCTCTGGGCGCCGGCGGCGCGTTCTTCGTGTTCCAGCGCGAGTTGTCGAACCGCCAGATCGCCTATCTCGCCGACTATGTCGAAGAGCGCAGCACCAATGTGGACAAGCGGTTCGCCAATCTAGAGAACCTGCACAAGGCTGCGGCGACGGAGCTTGAACGGCGGGTGAAGCGCCTGCCGGCGGCCGAGATTGACCGGCTGGCCGACGCTTACTTCCCTCTGCGCGCCGACGGCACTCGCCGCAGCCGGCCAGAATACTTCAACGGCCATACCAGCGCCTCCGGCGAGGTGACCTACGGCATCGGCGCCTTCATCTCGCGCGGCGCCGAGATCCCATCGCTGGAAAAGGCCGCCCTGGTCTCGGCATTCGAGATCGTGTCCGATTTCGGCCAGGCCGCACATCGCGACTATGACAACTTCTACTTCTTCACGCCCTCCACCCGCCTGGTGATGTTCGGTCCCGACCGCCAGGACAAGCTGATGTTCTATCGCCAGAACGCCCCGGCCAACATGGATATCAGCAAGGAGGAGATGTCGAAGATCATCCTTCCCCAGAACAATCCGGGCCGCGTCACCCGCTGCACCAACCTTCAGCGTCTGATCCAGAACACCAAGGGCGAGCGGCTGGCCACCGGCTGCCTCACACCGGCCTACGTGGACGGCAAGTTCGTCGGCGCCTTCGGTTCGTCCATCGAGCTGACAGGATTCTTCCTCAACGCCATCCGCAACACGCTGCCGGGCGCTTCGAACCTCGTGGTGACCGGCAAGGGTGAGCTGATCGCCTATCCGGGCTTCGAAACGCCTGGGCGCGCGTCGGAGGCCACGATTCTCGAATACGAACGCAAGCTGGGCATCAAGGCGTTGGTCCGCGCGATCCAGGCCGACGGCAAGCCGCACGGGGTGATCACCAGCCCCGGTGGCCGCGATATCGTCGCCTACGGCAAGTTGACCGGTCCTGACTGGTACCTGCTGCTGACCTATCCCAAGTCGGCGGTGATGTGGTCGGCCGCCCGGTCTGCGTCTTGGGTGCTGTTGCTGGGACTGTTCGCCTCGGTCGCTCAGATGCTGGTCGTCGTGGCGCTCGCGCGCCGCACCATCGTCCAGCCGCTGCGCCGCCTGGCGGCCTCCTGCGAGCCCGAGGCGTTTGGCGAGCGAGAGCGGCCCGACGTCTCGCGGGTCGAGGCCCGCGACGACGAGATCGGCGTCCTGGCCAAGGCCCTGCGCCGCGAGCGCGAGAAGGTCGATGTCGTCTTGTCGTCGCTCGAGGACCGGGTTCAGGAGCGCACGGCGCAGTTGGAGCGCGCCAATGCCGAGAAGTCGCGCTTCCTAGCCAATATGAGCCACGAGCTTCGCACACCCCTGAACGGCGTGATCGCCATCTCCGAGACCCTGGCGGCCGAGCAGAAGACCGCCAAGAGCCGGGAACTTGCCGAGCTGATCGTCTCGTCGGGGCGGCTGCTGGAGCAGGTGCTTACCGACATCCTCGACTTCTCGAAGATCGAGGCCGGCGAGATCCAACTCGCCAACGAACCTTTCGCGATGAGCAGCACCGTCGGCCGGATCGCCGAACTGCACCGCGCCGCGGCCGAGGCCAAGGGCCTGGAGCTCTCTTGGACCGTCGATCGGGTCGCCGAGGGTCGATTCATGGGCGACCAGGTCCGGCTCACCCAGGTGCTGTCGAACCTGCTTTCCAACGCTGTAAAGTTCACTGAGGCCGGCTCGGTCCGGCTGGAAGTCCGGCCCCATGGCGCGGCGATCCGCTTCACCGTGTCCGATACCGGTATCGGCTTCGACGACGAGGTGAAGGCGCGGCTGTTCCGTCGGTTTGAACAGGCCGACGCCTCGATCCGTCGCCGCTTCGGCGGGACCGGACTGGGCCTCGCAATCAGCCGCTCCCTGGTCGAGTTGATGGGCGGACGGATCGACGTGGAGTCGCAGCCAGGCGCCGGCTCTGTGTTCGGTTTCGTCCTGCCGTTGGATCGCGCCGCGGCCGAAGCGCCGGTGGCCGCCGAGCGTCATACCGAAGCATTCGACCTGGCCGGATGCCGCGTGCTGCTGGCTGAGGATCACCCGACCAACCAGAAGGTCGTGCAACTCATCCTGCAGTCCGTCGGCGTCGAGCCGGTGATTGTGGAGAATGGCGCCCTGGCGCTGGATCTGCTTAAGGCCGAGCGGTTCGACGTGGTCCTGATGGACATGCAGATGCCGGAACTGGATGGTCTTTCGGCCACGACGCTTCTGCGCGAGTTCGAGGCGGATCGAGGCCTGCCCCGCACGCCGGTGATCATGCTGACCGCCAATGCGTTGGACGAGCATATCCGGGCCAGCCATGAGGCCGGCGCCGACCAGCACCTGTCCAAGCCGATCCGCGCCGCGGCCCTGATCGAGGCGATCATCCAGGCCATCGCCGCCCAGAACGATCAGCCGGTGGCCCAGGCCGATGTGGCCTGACGGGCTGACTTCGTCGTGACCTCCGGTTAGAAGCCGGGCATCGGTTCGCGGGGTGCGTCATGACGGTCATCGCTACGCTTGAAGCGCTGGAGGCGATCTACGGCTTCCCCAACGAGAGCTCGACGGTCAAGGAAGCCGACTGGATCACGCCCCACTACCGGGCCCTCGTGGAAGCCTCCCCGTTCGTCGCGCTCGCCACCGCCGGCCCTGAGGGGCTGGACTGCTCGCCGCGCGGCGACGAAGGCCAGGCGGTGCGGATCGAGGACGAGCGGACCGTCCTGATGCCCGACCGCCGCGGCAACAACCGCTGCGACTCGCTGCGGAACATCGTGCGCGATCCCCGCGTGGCCCTATTGTTTCTGATCCCCGGTTCGGGGAACTGCCTGCGGATCAACGGCCGCGCCCACATCTCGATCGCGCCGGAACTGCTGGCGTCCTTCGTGGTCGGGGGTCAGGCTCCGCGCTCGGTCATCGTGATCACCGTGGAGACCGTTTACTTTCAGTGCGCGCGGGCCATTGTCCGGGCGGAGCTGTGGAATCCGGAACGGCATGTCGACCCGGCCACTCTCCCGACCGCGGGCCAGATCCTGGAGGAGCGCAGCGAGTCTCGGGTCGACGCAGCCGCCTATGACGCAGAGTGGCCCGGGCGCGCCGCCAAGACCCTGTGGTGAAGACCTACGGGCTGAACACTGACTCTGCCGTCGCGGCGCTGAGGACGCGGTAGTCGCCGGCGGCCAGGTCGTCCGGCAGGACTAGGCCGCCGATCCGGTCGCGGTGCAGGTCGGTGACGTGATTGCCGACGGCGGCGAACATCCTGCGGACCTGATGATAGCGACCCTCCTCGATGATCAACCGCGCCTGCCGCTCTGCGAGCGGCTCGAGGATGGCCGGCAACAGCGGCTTGTCCTCGCCTTCCAACATCAGGGCGCCGGACGCGAAGACCTCGGCTTCCGCGCCGGTCAGCGGTCGATCGAGGGTGGCGACGTAGCTCTTGGCGACATGGCGCTTGGGCGAGATCACACGATGCAGGAAGGCCCCGTCGTCGGTGATCAGCAACAGGCCGGAGGTTTCCTTGTCCAGCCGCCCGACGCTGGACAGCACCGGATCGCGCACCCGCCAGCGGGGCGGCAGCAGGTCGTAGATGCGGCGGCCCGCCTCCTTGTGCGAACAGACGACGCCCAGGGGCTTGTGCAGCATGACGATCACCGGCGGCGGCGGGTCGACTGGCGCGCCGAGGATAGTCATGCGTTGCGGCAGGTCCGGACCGATGGCGATACGGGCGCCGGCGTCCGAGAGCGCGACCCCGTCTAGGATCACCTCGCCCGCGGCCACGAGGCCGTGCATTTCCTTGCGGCTGCCATAGCCCAGATTGGCCAGCAGGCGGTCTAGCCGCATGGTCGGGGTCTTGGTCATTTGCGCGCTTCGTACACCTTGTAGCCGCTGGAGTCGGCCACCGGACGCATCGTCTTGAACATCTCTGTCAGGACGGACTCATAGGGCAGATGGCGATTGGCGGTGATCCACAGCGCGCCGCCGTTTCGCAAAGCGCCCGCCGCGGCGCGGATGAAGGCCTGGCCCAGCGCGCGATCCTCGGCCCCGCCGTCGTGGAAGGGTGGGTTCATGACCACGAAATCCAGGCCGGTCATGACTTGCGCCGCCTGACGGGCATCGGCCCAATGAAAGCTCGCACGGGGGTCCACGACATTGCGGCGCGCCGCCTCCATCGCTCTGCGATCGAGGTCAACCAGGTTCAGACCAGTCACTTTCGGCGAACTCAGGACCGCCAGGGCCAACCAGCCGATTCCACATCCGAAATCGGCCCCCGAGCCGCTGAGCGCGGGAAGGTGACGCAACAGCAGGGCGCTGCCAGGGTCGAGGCGGTCCCAACTGAAAACACCTGCCTGAGACCACAGGCCATCGGCAAGCTGGCGCGGTCCGCCCTCGGCGAGGGCGTGCTCGACGCCGATCAGGGTCTCAGGACGCTCGACCGCGCAGATGCGGTGATGCCGTCGTGAGGTTTCGGCGACCTCGCAGCCGAAAGCGGTCAACGTCTTCTTCAGGCGCAGCCCGCCCTTGTCTTTCGGGGCGGCGGCGGTCAGCAATCCGCCAGTCTTGAGAGCGCGCAAGGCCTGCGCCAGCACCTGGGCGGCCTCGACCGCCCCAGGCGGGACCAGGACCGCGACCTCGTCCAGCGCGCCGTCCGCGAACTGGGCGAGATCCTGAGATCCAGGCGCCAAGGGCGACACCTGGATCGCGTTGGGCGGGGTTTCGATGACGTCGCGCGGCGGCGATCCATAGACGGCGGTGGGCAAGGTTGGGGCGTCCGCTGGAGGGAATCGAGGCCTATGTGTAGGCGATCAGTCGGCCAAGCGCCGCCACCGTGAGCCAGAGCAGCAACGACGTCAGAGCCAGGGCGCGCGCCACCGGCGGCGCCGAAGCATCCCAGTCGGGCACGCGCTTGCGCCAGATCAGCCTATAGGCGCCGGCGTTCACCAGCGCCAATGCGATGAAGATCAGCTTGCGCCGGAAGGTGTCGGACACCGCGAGCGCGCTCGCGTCGGCGGCGAAGAGGACAAGGCCGGTCGGGATCATCAGCAACAGGCCAACGATCCCGATGGGGGTCAGTATTCGCCAAAGCGGAGCGACCGGAATGGCGCGAAACAGACCGAACAGGCGAAGGTCCAGCAGACCGATCCCGCCAACAAGCATCACCAGGCCAAGCAGATGGATGAGGTTCGCGACGGGATAGGCGAACGACGAGCCGCGCGCCCAGCCCCCGAAGGCCGAAGCCTGGACCGCCTCGGCGAGCGCGATCGCGGCGTCCAAGGTCTAGCGCAACTCGACGGTCTTGCCGTTCACGGTCACCCGCTCGATCCGCATCTCCGTGACACCGTCCTTGCGGGGGTAGCCTTCCAGTGTCACGGGGTTGCCCGATGTCATCATGGCCTGGGTGAGGCCGCGGGCCTCCATCCGAGCGACCGGCGCCAGGACCACGTCCCAGACCTTGCCCCGGTGGCGAACCTTCGCCGCCCCATGGGGATTGCCCCATGTCACATCCGACAGCGGCGCGGTGACCTTGATTGTCGCCTCGGCGTCGTACGAACTCCAGCCATGATGGGCGAGGGCCGCCCCGGGAATGGCGAGGGCGATAAGGGCCGCCGCGACGGCCATGGGCTTCGACATCAGCTTCTCCGGTCTCTCCCCCCGCGCATAGATCGCCACGGGCCGGCGAAAAGCTCAAGAGCGCTGCGCCGAAGATCGCTGTCTAGGGCGCGTAGCTCGAACGCGCCTTGACGCCCCAATGACCTGCTTCGCAAGTCACCACATAGATGGAATCGAACCCGCCGATGATGCTGCCGTCGGCGCGATAGCGCGTGAACCGAGTGTCGATGTGCACCTTGTCGGCGCCGGCGTGGATCACTTCGCGACGCTCCCACGCCGAGTGGTCCCACTCGGCCAGCGGGCCTCGCTCAAACATCTGCGGCTGATGGTAGCCGGCCTTGATGATGGTCAGGGTGTTCGACGCGAGCCGGACGCTGGGAAGATTGAACGTCGCTTCGAAGGCCTTCACGTCACGACCGTTGAAGGCGGCCATGAAGTCGTCGAGGCAGGCCATCGCCGCGGCGATCTCGGCGGTGTGGTCGGTCATGGCGCCCCCCTGTTCTAGCCGCTGGTGACAGCTTGGATGATTGACCCCAGCACGAACTGCGACAGCCGCCAGAAGCTGTAGACCGCGCCGATCAGGATCGCCCAGGCCGCGGCGGCCAGGACCACGGTCTCCAGCAGGCTGGACCCGACCTTGCGGACCGCCACGGGGGAAGGCGACTCGGTGATGAACTTCTCGAACCCGGCCGCGTCGTCGGCCGCGATGATGGTTTGGTTGCTGTCGTTGGCGATGAACGAGGGCGCCCCGTCGACCACTCGCCCATCGGCCCACAGCGTGACCTCAGCCGCCTTGCGCGGGTGCTTGAAGGTGATCGCACCCTTTGTGCGTTCGACCCCCACGTCAGGCCGATAACCGGCGCGGACCAGCGCGTGCAGCCGCGCGATGACGACCTCGCCTCTGGAATCCGATTCTCGATCCAAGACCGCCCCCTCCCACGCGAGCGAACTCGACAGGATACCCACCATCGCGGCGCAGCCGAAGCATCGCCGTGAACGCCCAAGGGGACAGTTGCCGCCGCACGCGCGAAATACAAGCCTGACGGGCGATACGTCACGGTCAAACCGGCAGGAATTCCTCAGAATCGCGATGACTGCGGTCGGTTGGTCGCCCGCCGGTGGTCATCGGCGGCCAGACTTGTCTCAGACAGCTGCTTCGACGGGCAGGGTCTCGCGAAGCTGGCGTTTCAGGAACTTGCCGCTGGCGTTGCGGGGCAGGGGCTCGTCCAGGAACCAGATGTAGCGAGGTATCTTATGCTTGGCCGCGATGAGCGCGCAATGCGCGCGCAGGTCGGCGGCGCTCAGGTTTTCACCAGGACGCAGGACGACGGCGGCGCCAACCTCCTCGCCGAGCCGGGCGTCGGCGACGCCGAATACGCAGGTCTCGGCCACGGCGGGGTGACGGAAGATGACCGCCTCGACCTCGGCGCAATAGACGTTTTCGCCGCCGCGCAGGACCATGTCCTTCTTGCGGTCGACAATGAAGATGAACTCGTCCTCGTCGAGCCGGGCCACGTCGCCCGTCTTGAGCCAACCCTCATTGATCGACTCAGCGGTCGCGTCGGGTCGGTTGATGTAGCCCTTGATGACCGGCGTACCCTTGACCCAAAGCTCGCCCACCTGGCCGACGGGCAGGGTGTTCCCGTCGTCGTCGACCACCTTGGCCTCGAAGGTCGGCATGGCCCGGCCGCAACTCTCGGGCTTGTCCACGAAGAAGTCGGCGGCCACGGCGGTGATGATCCCGCAGGTCTCCGTCATGCCATAGCCCGTGTTCGGGCGGGCGGTCTTCACCTGGGCGTCGATCTTGCCCACGAGATCAGGCGGAAGCTGCGCGCCGCCGCCGCCCAGGGTCATCAGGCTCGAGGTGTCGGTCGTGGCGAAGTCGGGGTGGGTGATCAGCTCGCGCGCCATGGTCGGGACGCCGCTCATGGCGGTGACCCCTTCGCGTTCGATGAGCTTCAGCGCCTCGCCGGCGTCCCAGCGATACATCAGCACCATCTTGCCGCCGCCGGCGGTGATGGCGTAGGCCGCGCAGTTGTTGGCCGTGACGTGGAACAGCGGCGTGGTGATCAGGCCTACCGGGACGGGTACGGGCGCGTTGGGATCGGGCATGACGCCAGTCGCCCGCGCGGTGGCCAGGGCCTGGACTTGTCCGGAAAAGCTCATGTTCATCAGGTTGGCGACGCAGCCCCTATGAGTGAGTTGAGCGCCCTTGGGAAAACCGGTCGTGCCGGAGGTGTAGAAGATGCAGGCGTCGGCGTCGGGGTCGACCGCGACGGCGGGCATGTCGCCGCCCTTGGCGACGACGTCGGTCCAGGGGATGACCCCGGCCGGGAGCGGGTCTGTGCGGACGGCGACCAACAAGGCGCCTTGCGCCATCTCCGGCCGCTCCAGGATGCGGGGCAGGCGCTCGCTGTCGGCGAAGATCACCTTGGGCGCTGAATCCTTGATTGCGTAGGCCATTTCCTCGGTTACCCACCAGGCGTTCATGCCCACGGCGGCGACGCCCAGGCTGACGCAGGCCCAATAGATCAACATCCATTCGGGATAGTTGCGCATGGCGATGGCCACGCGGTCGCCGGGCTTAACCCCCTGTTCGGTCAGCCAGGCGGCGACGGCGTTCACCTTGGCGTGCGCCTGGCCGTAGGTGAGCCGTTCGTCCTGATAGATCAGGTAGTCGCGGTCGGCGAACTGCACCGTGGAGAGCCAGAGCTCACGCACGGAGGGCGGTGCGTGACGGAAGGCGCGCAGCATCTGGCCGCGCACCTCGACCTCGGTGATCTCGAAC
>NZ_JANOCX010000226.1:0-7303 GCF_031412415.1 Phenylobacterium sp. | reverse complement strand
GCGCCCAGGTCTTCCATGTCCAGCCCGGCCTTCTTGGCCTGGGCGAACATGCCCTCGACGCGCTGTTCCTCTTCCTTGACGTGGTGCTCGATCATCTCGGACAGCACCTTGACCTTGGCCTCGTAGAACGCGTCGTCGGGGCCGCCGGCCTCGATCTCGGCGATCAGCACCTTGGCGCCGTCATGTTCGACATAGGCTTCCTTTAGCAGGTCCTCGTCCACCGCGCCCTCGCAGGCCGGGTAGAAGATGTCTTCCTCGATCTTAGTGTGGATCGTCAGCTCCATGCAGATCTGCTCGGCCAGGGCCTTCTTCTTGCCGTCCGCCTTGGCGGCCTCGAAGTGAGCAAACAGCTCTTCCACTTTCCGGTGGTCGGCTTTGAGCAGGGCGACGGCGTCGGGTTTCTCGGTGCTGGGCATGTGCCTCTCCAGGTCTGGACTGACGACCCGAACGTGACGGTCAGGTCCGAGTTCCCAGGTTTCAAGAGATGAGAAATGTTCGCATTTTGGGAGCCCCGGCCGCGTGGCATGACTCTGCGGTGTCGACGTTGCCTTCGATTCCGCCCGGCGCCGCGCGCCTCGCGACCGAGACCCTCGGCGAGGGTGTGGAACAACCTGAGGCGACCAGCGCGATCATCGCCGAGTTCTTGGCGCGGGTATGACGGCCTGCGACCGATCGCGCCGGCTTTAAGGCTGTTCCCGC
The DNA here is from genome assembly GCF_031412415.1 of Phenylobacterium sp. Classification (GTDB taxonomy): domain Bacteria; phylum Pseudomonadota; class Alphaproteobacteria; order Caulobacterales; family Caulobacteraceae; genus Phenylobacterium. Next base: position 6,604 of record NZ_JANOCX010000226.1, on the reverse strand, counting down.
CCCGGGACTCTGCTAGACCGGACGGATTGAATTAAGTCGATAAGCATTAGGGAGAGCCGGCGCGGCTTTCAGTCCCTGCACGCGCGGGCGCGACGCTGTTGGAATCAAGATTTGAAGAAGAGGGCGAGGCCGCGGCCGCGCCAGAAGTGACTACGACCGAGCCCAGCCTGGCGGACAAGGAAGCCGCCTACGAGAAGTTCGTCTGGGACAATCTGAAGCGCAACTATGTCGGCCACTACCTGCACGGCATGCTGGGCATGACCGGCTTCCGGCTGATCAACGCGCCGACCTTCCTCCCGGCCTATCTTCACCTGTTGTCCGGCTCGAACTTCGTCGTCGGCCTGGGCCTGGCCCTGCAGCAACTGGGCGGCGTGATCAGCCCCATCGTCGGCGCCAACCAGATCGAGCACCGCACCAAGGTCATGCCCGCCGCCATCTGGATGGGCGGGTTGGCGCGGCTGCAGATCATCGGCATGGCTCTAGCCGGCTGGTTCCTGTCGGGCCAGAGCCGGGTGGTGGCCATCATCGGCTTCATGTTCCTGTTCGGCCTGTTCATGGGCACCCAGCGGGTGGTGTTCTCCATGCTGCTGGCCAAGGTGATCCCGATCAGCCGGCGCGGCCGGCTACAGGCCTGGCGCAACGCCACCGGCGGCCTGATCGCCGCGGGCCTGGCCTATCTGGCGGGCCGCTACTTCATCGACGCCAACCTGTTCGGCAACGGCTATTCGACCACCTTCCTGTTCGCGTTCTTCCTGACCAGCCTGGGCCTGACGGCGCTGCGGCTGCTGATGATCGAACCCGAGCCGCCGACGGTCCGGGCCCAGATGCGCCTGCGCGACCGGATGAAGGAATTTCCGGCCCTGCTGGCGGACCGAGGCTTCCTGTTCTTCATGGTGGTCCAGATGCTGGCCATCAGTGGCCGGATGGCGGTGCCGTTCTATGTCATCTACGCGGCCAGCTCGATCGAGCTGTCGGGCAAGAACCTGGGCCTGCTGTCCCTCGCCTATCTCGGCGCCGACACGGTCTCGAATCTGCTTTGGGGGTATCTGGGCGACAAGACGGGCTTCCGGCTGATCATGCTGGTCTCATTGGTGCTGTGGGTGGCCTCGACCGTGCTGCTGATGAACGCCCATGACTTCCTGCCGATCTTCCTGGCCTTCGCGGGCCTCGGCGCGTCGCAGTCGGGCTACATGATGAGCGCCGGAACGATGATCCTGGAGTTCGGGGACCGCGACGAAATGCCGATGCGCATCGCGCTCTCCTCGACGGCCGAAGGGATCATGGCCTCGGCCGGCCCGCTGATCGGGGGCCTGATCTCCGCCAGCCTCGGCTACGGCGTGCTGTTCTCGCTCTCCATCGCCTTCCTGCTGGCGGGGCTGATCGTCCTGCTGCTGCTGGTCAAGGAACCCCGGACCGCGCGCATGGCGCCGCCCTGATGAAATGGTGCGTTCAACTCTTGCGCGCGTCTCTTGGCGTCTGCCCGGCGATCTCCTAAGCATGGACGCGCGGTTCGCATAGGGATCGTCATGTCCGACCAGCTCCCGAACGGAGAGGCGAATTTTCTCGAAGGCGGCGGCGACATGGGCGCCCGCATCCGCGCCTTTGACTGGTCATCGACGCCGCTTGGGCCGCCGCAAACCTGGCCGCAGCCGCTGAAGGGCGCCGTGCGCCTGATCCTGGCCGCGCGCCAGCCCATGCTGGTCCTGTGGGGCGACGACCTCATCCAGTTCTACAACGATCCCTGCCGTCCGGCCCTGGGCCCCGAGCGACACCCCGGATATCTCGGCCAACCGGCCCGGTTCTGCTGGGGCGACAATTGGAGCGTCTTCCGTCCGCAACTCGAGCAGGTGATGGAAGGGCGCGGCGCGACCTGGCGTGAAGATGAGCGCATGACCATCGTGCGCGATGGCCGGCTGCAGGACATCTATTGGACCTACAGCTTCACACCCATTCACCAGGACGGTCGACCGACGGGCGTGGGCGGGGTCCTGGCGCTCTGCAACGAGGTCACCGCCCAGCACATGGCGGCCCAGGCCGACAACGCGCGGGCCGCGCGAATCCTGGGAGCGATGAGCGAGGGGTTCATGATCCTCGATCCTGAATTCCGGGTCATCGAGATCAACTCCGAAGGCCTGCGGCTCGCCGAGCTGACCAAGGAGCGGATGGTCGGGTTCACGCCCTGGGAGATCTGGCCGCGAATGACGGGCGGGCGGATCGAGGCGGCCTATCGCCAGGCCATGAACGAACGCATACCGGTCGACCTTCAGCACCGCCATGGCGACCTGTGGCTGGATCTTCGACTCTATCCGATGGAGGACGGCCTGGCCGTCTTCTACCGCGACATCACCGCCACGCGGCAGGCCGAGGAGGCGCTGCGTGAAAGCGAGTCGCGGCTGCGCATCGCCCAGGAAGCCGGCGGGATCGGCACCTATGAGTGGGACCTCACCAGCGGCGAACTCTACGCTTCCGATGTCGCGCGGCGGATTTGGGGCATCGCGGCCGACGCCGAGGTGACCATGGTCATCGCGGTGCAGATGATCCATCCGGACGATCGCCCCTACGCCCTGCCGGTCTCCGATCGCCCGATGGAGGAGCTGGTCGGGGCCAGCGAATACCGGATCATTCGACCCGACACCGGTGAGGTCCGCTGGATCGCTCGCCATGTGGAGATCGTCCGCGATCCCGTCGGCGCGCCGGCCCGGATCATCGGCGCCTTCCGCGACATCACCCAGGGCAAGCGCTTCGAGGATCATCAACAGTTGCTGATCAACGAGCTGAACCACAGGGTGAAGAACACCCTGGCCACGGTTCAGTACATTTCAGCCCAGACCCTTCGGGTCTCGTCCTCGATCGAGGAGGCCGGCCAGGCCTTCGAAGACCGGCTGCTGTCGCTGTCGCGGGCGCACAACGTGCTCACGCGCGCCAACTGGGAGAGCGCCAGCCTGCGCGACATCGTGGCCGAAGCGATGGCGCCCTACAGCTCGGTCGCCGAGCAGCGCCTGTGGATATGCGGCCCGGAGGTGCGCCTGGCGCCCCACACCGCCCTCGCCATCGCCATGGCCCTACAGGAGCTGGCCACCAACGCGGCCAAGTACGGCAGCCTGTCGAGCGAGACCGGTCGGATCGACATCGACTGGACCATCCTCCCCACCCCCGGAGGCGATCGTTTGCGGTTGGTCTGGGCCGAGTCAGGCGGGCCCATCGTCATGCCGCCGACCCGGCGCGGCTTCGGGAGCAGGCTCCTGGAGCGGGGGCTGGCGCGCGAGCTCGGCGGTGAGGTGCGGCTGGCCTTCGCCGCGGAAGGCGTCGTCTGCACCATGGAGGGCCCGGTCGAGGCGGCGCCCGAAATAGGCGGGCGAATGTCACGCCAAGCCTCGACCGCCCGTCCTGTCTCCTAGAAGCCGCCTCCCCGGCCGCAGTTTGGAACCTTCCACATGACCGCTCGCCTAAACCCTTTCACCCTCGCCCCCGACCTGATCGCGCCGCTGATCGCGCTGGAGGACTCCATCGCCAAGAGCGGCCTGGAATACAGCCTGATCGAACTGGTGAAGACCCGCGCCTCGCAGATCAACGGATGCGCCTTCTGCATCCACATGCACACCCGCGACGCCCGCGGCGCCGGCGAGAGCGAGGAGCGTCTGTACATGCTGAGCGCCTGGCGCGAGTCCTCGCTCTACACCGACCGCGAGCGCGCCGCCCTAGCCTGGACCGAAGCCCTGACGCTGGTCGCCCAGACCCGGGCGCCGGACGCCGACTATGAGGGCCTGCAGGGCCAGTTCAGCGACGAAGAAGTCGTCAAGCTGACCTTGCTGATCGGCGCCATCAATGTCTGGAACCGCATCGCCGTGGGATTCCGGCTAAAGCACCCGAGGACCTGGAAGCCGACGGCCGTCGCCGCGGCCTAGGCCGCCAGCCGCTCGGCCACGGCCTGGGCGATCCGGGCCTTGGCCATTTCGTTGGCCACCTCATGGGTTGGGCGGCCTTCAGCCAAGGCGCGGTCCAACACTTCTTCCAGGGTGACCATCAGGCGGTCCAGTTTGGCGCCGACCCAGGCCGGGTCGAAGGCCTCGCCACGCTCCAGGCCACGGATCTCGGCGGCGACGTTGATGATCCCGCCGCCGTTGATCACGTAGTCGGGGGCGTAGAGGATGCCACGCGCGAAGACCTCGCGACCGATCTCCGGATCGGCGAGCTGGTTGTTGGCGCCCCCGGCGATGATCCCGGCCCGCAGGCGCGGCAGGGTCGAAGCGTTGATCGCCCCGCCCAGGGCGCAAGGCGCGAACACGTCGGCCTGTGCGTCGAAGATCGCGCCGGGCGCAACCACTTTGGCGTCCGTGCGCGCGGCGACCTCGGCCAGGGCCTGCTCGTTGACATCGGTGAGGATCAGCTTGGCGCCGGCCGCATGCAGCTTCTCGGCCAGATAGGCGCCGACATGGCCGACGCCCTGGATGGCGACCGTGACGCCGTCCAGGTCGCGCTTCAGGGCGCGCTTGACGGCCAGCCGCACGCCGCGGAACACACCCTCGGCGGTGACCGGCGACGGATCGCCCGAGGCCGCGGCGTGGCCTTCCAGCCCGGCCACGTAGCGGGTCGCCTTGCGGGCGCTCATCAGGTCGGCCGGCGAGACGCCGACGTCTTCGGCCGTCCAATATCTGCCGCCCAGGGTCTCGACGCCGCGGCCGAAGGCCTCGAACAGGGCCGGCGATTTCATGGTGCGGGAATCGCCGATGATCACGGCCTTGCCACCCCCCAGCTCCAGGTCGGCCATGGCGTTCTTGTAGGACATGGCGCGCGAGAGCCGCAGGGCGTCTTCCAGCGCCGCTTCCGCGCTGGCGTAGGGCCACATGCGGCAGCCGCCTGCGGCGGGGCCCCGGGCCGTCGAATGCACGGCGATGATGCTTTTCAGACCGGTTTTTTCGTCGAAGAACGAATGGACGCCTTCATGGCCCTCGAACGAGGGAGAATCGAACAAGGTCATGCCGGGAACGTCGCCTGTGCGTGGAAGGTATTGCCGGAGCCCTCTAAACCCCCGCTGGGCCGTTCACAACCCCGTCCGAGCCTTTGTCGCGGACTTCGCGTGGGCGGCGGAAATCGGGGGCGGGCCCGAGGGCAGCGGCGCGGCGGGGTCAAGGATGAAGCTCAAAAGGTCGGCCTGGACCACGGGTCCATTGTGGTCGCGGGTCATCAGGTGCCAACCCTTGGCGTAGAAGGCCGAGCGATCGGTGGGCTTCAAGCGCGCGGCGGCCTGGACCGAAGGCTTCTTCGGAATGATCTCGTCATTGGCCCCATAGATGTAGAGCACGGGCACGGGGATCAGGCCCACTTGGCTCCAGGCCCGCTCCATCATCCCCACGAAGCCGTAGAGAAAGTCCGACCGCGCGCCCCAGACCATCAACGGGTCGCGGCCCATGGAGATCAACTCCTCGCGGTTGTCCGTGGGCTGAACCCGGTCGGTGACCCAGCGGGGCGGGGTGTAGATTTTGCCCGGCGTGGTGCGGGCGGCGAACCACAGGGCGGTCTTGTAGGGCAGCGGCTGGCTGGACCAGCCCCAGACCGCGGGCGCCATCAGGATCACCCGGTCGGCGGCGGGCGGGCGGTCCGAGGCGAAGGCTTCGATGGCCACGGCGCCGCCCATGCTCTCTCCGGCCACCACCACCGGCACGCCGGGATGCTGGGCGCGAACCAGGGCGGTGACGGTGCGCAGGTCCTCGATCATCAGGCTCTCGCCGGCCCAGACCCCGCGATGCGGCGAGCGGCCGAAGCCGCGCTGGTCATAGGCGTAGGTGGTCACGCCATTGGCGGCCCAATAGGGGGCGGCCAGAGCGAAGGCGCGGGCGTAGTCGTTCATCCCGTGCACGCCGATCAGCACCGCCTTCGGCTCGCCCGCAGCGTCCCAGCGACTGAGACCCAGCCGTGAGCCGTCGAAGCTGACGATGGCGTCGGCGTCCAGGCGTGGCCCCTGGAACCCCATGGGCGGCTGGCCGGCCTGCTGCACGCTCATGGTCGCGCAGGCGCTGAGCAGCAGTGCGGCGAAAAGGACGGCGATCAGTCTCACGAGGCCAGAATGCCCTGCACCCTTTGGCGAAGATAGGGCGCCACCTCGGCCTCGAACCACGGATTGCGCTTCAGCCAGGCCGTGTTTCGCCATGACGGATGGGGCATGGGCAAGTAATGCGGCAGATACTCGCGCCAGGCCCGCACCGTCTCGGTCATGTTGGCCTTGGCCCGATCGCCCAGAGCCCAGGCCTGGGCGTAGCCGCCCACCAATAGGGTCAACTCCATCTCCGGCAGAGCCGCCAGCAGGCGCGGCCGCCAGAGCTGCGCGCAACGCGGCGGCGGCGGGAAATCGCCGCCCTTGGGATTCGTGCCCGGAAAGCAGAAAGCCATGGCCGCCACCCCGATCTCGGGCCGCCCATAAAACGTCTCCGCGTCGATCCCCATCCAGCCGCGGAGCCGTTCACCCGAAGGATCTGTGAACGGCATGCCGCTCTCGTGGACCCGGCGCCCCGGCGCCTGGCCACAGATCAGCAAGCGCGTCTTCGGCGTGACCATCACCACCGGCCGAGGCTCGTGCGACAGCTCGCCGGCGCAGGCACGGCAGGCG
>NZ_JANOCX010000225.1:0-16490 GCF_031412415.1 Phenylobacterium sp. | reverse complement strand
TGACCGAGGCCTATGTGGCCGCGGCCATCGAGGCGGTCAGTCCGGGCGCGAGCTGGCGGCGCTATCCCAAGGGACTCTACGAAAACCAGGACCTCTATGTGATGGGCGCGCCGGGCGTCGACCTCTCGGGTCTGAAGGTCGCCAGTTCGCCCATGGGCGGCTTCGAGACCATGACCCAACTGCCCACCGGCGAAACCGAATACGCCGGCTGGGCGCTGGAGCGCACGCCCGGCTGCGCCATCGACCTGGTGAGCGTACACGTGGACGACCGCCCGGTGGTCAGCATCATTCCCGACCATCCGCGGCCCGATGTCCTGGCCGCCTTCCCGAACGCGGCCAACACCCCGGTGGGCTGGCGTTTCCGGCTGCAGGCTCCGGCCGGCGCCGTGGTCCGCCTGCACCTGCAGAGCAGCTCAGGTCTCACCGGCTACGCCTACGCCCAGGCCCCGGGCCCAGCGGCCATGACCTATTCGGGCTGGTCGCGCCGAGCCCTGCGCTAGAAGCTCAATTCCGGATGCCCCGCCGCGCCCTGGGCGGTCTCGGGGAGGTGGCAGGTGAAGGTGGCGCCGGCCCCCGGCTCGCTCTCCAGGGCCACCCAGCCCCCGTGCAGCTCCACCAGCGCCTTGACCAGGGCCAGGCCCAGGCCAGGCCCGCCGCGCTCGCGGCCGATGAAGCGGTCGAAGATGTGCGCCTGCACGTGGAAGGGGATGCCCCGGCCGGTGTCGGTCACCTGAAGCTGGATCTCGCCCTGGGCCCGACGGGCGGCGATGGTGACGAGGCCGTCCGGCGGGGTCTGGCGGATGGCGTTCTCGGTCAGGTGGTCCAGGGCCTGGGTCAGCCGCTTCTGGTCGCCCCGGATTAGGCCGATGTCGTCGGCGGCCTCGACCTTGATGGTCACCCCGGCGGCCTCGGCCTCAGGGGTCCAGCGGCCGGCGGTCTGGCTCAGCAGGTCGGCGACGCGGACGTCGTCCAGGTCCAGCGCCATCTCGTCGGCGTCGATCTGCGCCATGTCCAGCACGTCGTCGATGGACCGGGCGAGCTGGGTGGCCGCCGTGCGCACGGCCGCGGCGTGCCCGCGCCCCCGCTCCGACAGGTTCTCGCCCGAGCGCTCCAGCAGTTCAGAATAGCCGATGATGGTGGTGAGCGGCGTACGCAGCTCGTAGGAGACGTTGCCCACGAAGTCGCGCTTCAGTCGCTCGGCGTCGGCCAGCGCGGCGGAACGGTCGGCCAGCGCGCTCTCCAGCTTGCGCGCGTCGGTGACGTCGGCGAAGGCGATCAGGGTCGCCCCGTCCGGCAGCGGCCGGCTCTGATAGACCACGATGCGCGAGTCCGAGGTCTTCACCTCGCCTGAGATCGGCGCACGGGCCTGGGGATCGGTGTCGGCCACCCGGCCCTTCAGCTCACGCCAGAAGCCCATGTCGTGCAGGCGCGGGATGCACAGCTCCACCACGCCCTCGAAGTCGTGGGCCACTTCCAGTTGGGCGGGCGTGATGTTCCAGAACCGCTCGAAGGCCTCGTTGTGCAGGCGTAGACGCCCGTCCGAGCCGAACACCGCCACCGCGTCGTTCAGCTTGTCGAGGGTGGCCTGCTGCACCTGGATGAGCGCGTTGTACTGCGCCTTCAGCTTCAGCTCCCCGGTGATGTCGGAGAACAGCAGCAGCACTCCGCCCATCGGGTGGGGCTGGCGCACGACCCGCAGGGTGCGGCCATCGGGGATGCTCCACAGGTCGTCGGGGGAGGAGGCCACGTCCTCGTAGCGGTCGAGCTCGGCGGCCTTCCACTTGGCGTAGTCGACGGTCTCGGGCAGGCGGCGGCGCTGGCGCAGGCGATCCAGAACCTCGCCATGGGTCGGCAGCTCGGCCAGCCAGGCGGGCTCCAGGCCCCACAGCTCGGCGAAGGCGGTGTTATGGAAGATGAGCTTCTTGCCCTCGCCGAAGATCGCCACGGCGTCGGCGATGTGGTTGAGCGTCTCGTCATGGGCGGCGAGCTGGCGCTTCAGCAGTTCGCGCATCTCCTCGGCCTCGGTGACGTCCTCGGTCCAGACCCCGACGCCGCCGCCTTCCAGCGGTTGGGCGGTGATCTGGAAGGCCCGGCGACGGCCGCCCAGGCTGCTCCAGCGCAGGGTCTCGCGCTTCTGTCCCAGGTTGGCGGCCTCGCTGGCCAGGGTGTCGGCCGCGCGGTCGAAGCTGGCGCCGCGAGCGGCGGCCTCGTCCAGGCTGGCCGCGCCGGCGGCCGCAAGCCAGGCGCTGTTGACCCACACGGGCGCGCCGTCGGCCGCGGCGATCCAGGCGGGGGTGGCGCGCGCGTCGAGGAAGGCGGCGAAGCGGGGCGCGGTGGGCAGGCCCGCGTCCTCGCCGATGATGGCCGAGAGCCGCAGCCAGGCCAGGGCTCCAGCGGCGCGGCCTTCCACCGCCACCACGCCGGCGGGTCCGCGCACCTCGAAGGCGCAGGCCTCGCCGCGTTCGAACAGGGCGCGCAGGCGCCGCGCGTGGTCGGGATCGGCGCGCATCAGGGCGGCCATCACCCCCTGTGGGTCGGCGTGGGGCAGGCCAAGCGCCGTGACGCAGACCGCCAGGCTCTCCTCGCCGGAGGCTAGCAGGGCGTGGCCGTCCTGGACCGCCAGCAGCGCGGAATCGAAGGCTTCGGCGGAGGCCTGGGCCGCTTCGGCGCCCAGTTCCAGGCCGGCGATCTGCTGACGCAGGGCCTCGATCCGCGCCTCGCCCTGCCGGCGCTGGGCCAGGGCGAGCAGGGTGGCGCAGATGGCCAGCATGACGGCTCCGGCCGCGGCGGCCAGGATCAGTTCGTGCTCGCTCATCCGCGCCCCATCGACGCTCGTCCTCGTCGACAGCGAATCATCGGATCACCATATTCCGGTCCTGGGTTTTGGGCGATGATCGGAACCATGACGGCGATCCTCTACCCCGTGGCGGCCAACGCAGAACAGGCGCTTTCGGCGCCGATCGCCCGCGCCGCGCGTGAACGCGAGGCTGAGGGCCTGGCCGGAGAGTCGGTCAGCTTCGTCAGCGAGCCGGTCGGCGCGCGCTTCGCCACCCGCGAGGCGGCTCTGGACGCCTATGTCGGGCGGCTCGAGGACGAGCGTCCTGGCCGCACCGCCAGCCTGCCGCCCGAGGATCGTTTCCTGCGGCTGGCGCAGACCTTGGCGGCGGCCAAGACCCGCGCCCCCGCGCCGCTCCTGCCCAGCTATCAGGACGGCCGCCGCTGGCCGGCGGCCCAGGCCGCCCCCGACACAGCCTGGCGCCTGGTGATCTCCTATTGGCGGATCGGCGCCGCGCCGGCGCGCGCGCCGGACGGTCCCCAGGCGCGCCAGGCCCGCCGCCAGGGCCGTCACAGCCTCGATTCCGAAGCGGTGCGGGCCCTGACCCGCCAGCCCTTGCAGGCGGTGAAGCCGCAGCAACCCCTCGATATCGGACTTTTCGAGACGCGCCTGCCCGAGTCGCCGCATATCATCGTCCCCGATGAGTGATCCCTATCGCGGCCCCGCGCCTTCCCTCGACGATCTCGCCGACTTGGCGCAGGCCGCCTTCGCCGCCCTGCCGCAGGGCTTCCGCGACATGGCCGGAGAGGTGGTCTTCCGCGTCGACGATTTCGCCGCCGAGGAGGTGTTGGACGAGCTGGGTATCCCCGACGCCTTCGAACTGACCGGCCTCTACCAGGGGGTCGACCTGGGCCACCGATCGGTCTTCGACCCCAGCCCTGAGCCTTCGCGCATCTTCCTCTACCGCCGCCCCATCCTCGACGAATGGGCCGAGCGCGGCGACATTTCGCTGGCGGACCTGGTGGCCCACGTCCTAGTCCACGAGATCGGCCACCATTTCGGCCTTTCGGACGACGACATCCACGCCATCGAAGACGCCGCCGACTAGGGCCCGGCGTAGGTACGGATAACCGCCCCTTAAGAAGATGACGCTAGCGTCATTTTTCTTGACTGATCATCGTTCTCTTGAGACGGTCGGGCCAAGAGGAAACCGTGGCCGCCTGCGTGCGCGCCCACCAAAAGGATCTGCCCATGGCCGCCGACGGCAACATCACCAAGGACATCATCTACGACGCCGTGGCGCCGGACGACTTCGAGTCCATGCTGGAGCTGGACCGCTACAACGCCCGCTCGACGGCGTTCGACAAGATCATCTCGGCCACCCACGACCACTTCTGGGATCCGCTCGACAAGAAGTACATCGACTTCGACGAGCCCTTCGACATGGAAAACGAGATGATCCTCCCCGAGGACATGATCATCTCGATGTCCACCGACTACGTGTCCAACCACCTGAAGGACCACAAGACCCGCGTTCGGTTCGTCAACCAGTCGGCCCTGCGCTCGTTCTCCTCGATCCTGCACGGCGAGCAGGGTGCGCTGAACCTGTCGGCCAGCCTCTGCCATGTGCTGAAGGACCAGGGCGCGCAGGAATACGCGGCCAACCAGACCCGCGAAGAGGCCCGCCACGTCACGGCCTTCGCCAAGTACATCAAGGCCCGCTGGGGCCGCCCGGTGGAATGCGGTCCGACGCTGAAGACCCTGCTGGTCGACATCATCGGCAGCCCCGAGGTCTACAAGAAGATCATCGGCATGCAGATGCTGGTGGAAGGCCTGGCCATGGGCGCCTTCGCCACCTTCTTCAACAATATCAATGATCCGACCGGCAAGCGCCTGTTGCAACTGGTGATGACCGACGAGGCCTTCCACCATAAGTTCGGGAAGATCTGGGCCGACCGCACCATCCCGCACCTGAGCGAGGCCGAGCACGAGATCATCGAGAACTGGGCGGCGCACTGCTTCCAGACCCTGCTGTTCAACCTGGTCTCCCCGTCGCAGCAGCGCGACCTCTATGAGGAGTTCGGCCTGGATCCGGAGAAGGTGATCGCCGAGATGGCCCTGATGGTCACCGACGAAACCCGTCGCGAGAACATGAAGGAGCAGACCAACATCTTCCGCGTGCTGGTGAAGACCCTGCTCAACGCCGGCATCATCACCGACCGGACCAAGGCCTTCTACGCCACCTACGTGGACCTGGACGAGCTGCGCGGCGAAGGCGAGCGGATGGTCGGCGACGACATCGCCGAAGAGGGCATCAAGTACCTGCAGGAGATCAACTTCAAGGACCGGGCCGTCCAGGCGATCTCCATCGCCGCCGAGTAGGCCTTACCTCTAAGCTTCGAGTTCGCGCCCGCGGGTCTCCAGACCTGCGGGCGTTTTCGATTCGAGGTCTGTAGGATGATTACAAATCTGACGGGTGCGTCATTTTCCTTTGACGGCCGTCACCCGCGGTGGTGACCTTCGCGCCACGCTGCAGCCCAAGAGGACCCCATGGCCGCCGACGGCAACATCACCAAGGACCTGATCTACGACGCCGTGGCGCCGGACGACTTCGAGTCCATGCTGGAGCTCGACCGTTACAACGCCCGCTCGACCGCCTTCGACAAGATCATCTCGGCGACCCACGACCACTTCTGGGATCCGCTGGACCCCAAGTACATCGACTTCTCCGCCCCCTGGGACATGGAGAACGAGCCGCTGATGCCCGAGGAGCTTAGCGCCGCCCTGCAAACGGACTATGTGAAGGAAAAGCTGAACACCCCGGCGCTCCGGGCGCAGTTCCTCAACAAGTCGCTGCTCTATTCCTTCTCCTCGATCCTGCACGGCGAACAGGGCGCGCTGAACCTGTCGGCCAGCCTGTGCCACGTCCTGCTGGACCAGGGCGCGCAGGAGTACGCGGCCAACCAAACCCGCGAAGAGGCCCGCCACGTTACGGCCTTCGCAAAATATATCAAGGCCCGCTGGGGCCGACCGGTGGCGTGCAGCAAGGTGCTGCAGGACCTGCTGGTCGACATCATCGGCAGCCCCGAGGTCTACAAGAAGATCATCGGCATGCAGATGCTGGTGGAGGGTCTGGCCATGGGCGCCTTCGCCACCTTCTACCAGAAGCTCAACGACCCGCTGGGCCGCCAACTCATGCAGCTCGTCATGACGGACGAGGCCTTCCACCACAAGTTCGGGAAGATCTGGGCCGACCGCACCATCCCCAAGCTGAGCGAAGCCGAGCACATCATCGTCGAGGACTGGGCCGCCCATTGCTTCCAGGCGGTGCTGTTCAACCTGGTCTCACCGTCGGAACAGGTCGCGCTCTATGAGGAGTTCGGCCTCGATCCGGCCCGCGTCCTGGCCGAGATCCAGCTGATCGCCACCGACGAGGCGCGGCGCGAGGACATGAAGGAAGCCAGCAACATCTTCCGCGTGCTCAACAAGACCCAGCTCAACGCCGGGATCATCACCGACCGCACCCGCGCCTTCTACGGCATGTATGTCGACATGGAGGAACTGAAGGCCGAGGGCGACAAGATGGTCGGCGACGACATCGCCGAAGAGGGGATCAAGTACCTCCAGAAGATCAACTTCAAGGATCGCGTCGCGGCCAACGTCTCGATCGCCGCGGAATAGCCCGATTTCGTTGGGGTGAGGTTCATGCGCCCGCGGGCAGGATCCGCGGGCGTTTTCTTTTCCTTCACGAAGCGTTAGCGATACCGTCCATGCGCCTGCCCAGCCTGTCCCTCGCCTTCGTCGCCGCGTGTTTCGCGTTCGCGGCGCTGTGCATCGCCGCCGTCCCGGCCCTGGCCGCCCCGCCTCCGCCCACCGAGCGGATCGAGCTGACCAAGATCACAGGTCGCTGGTACGAGGTCGCGCGCCTTCCCAACAAGATCCAGACCGGCTGCCAGGGCGGCACCTCGGACTGGGTGCGCAACGGCGAGGGCTTCTCGGTTCTCCAGGCTTGTCACAAGGGTTCGCTCGCCGCCCCAGCCACCGAGTGGAAGGCCAAGGCCAAGGTCATCGACCCGAAGACCAACGCCAAGCTTCAGATGACCTTCTTCGGCGGCGTGGTGAAGCAGGAGTATTGGGTCCTGGAACATCGGCCCGACCAGGGCTGGCTCATCCTGGGCACGCCCGGCGGTCGGGCCATGTGGCTGATGTCGCAGCGTCCCACCCTGCCCAGCGCGATCAAGGCGCAGGCCGTGGCGCGGGTGAAGCAGCTCGGCTACGACGTCGCCCGCCTGGAATTCCCGCAGCCCGCCAAGAACTGAGGGGGCTTGCGCCTGGAACGAAGCCGGAACATAAATTCCGGCATGGGCGTCACCATCGTCACCGTCAGCCGGCCTGAGATCACCGCCGCCGTCACCCGCGGCGCGGCGCGGCTGCTGGCCGAGATGCGCTATGCGCCCCTGGCCGAGGTCACCCTGCCCAACGGCCGGCGCGCCGACCTGATGGCCCTGTCGCCCAGGGGCCAGATCGTCATCGTCGAGGTGAAGTCGGGACTCGAGGACTATCGGGTCGACCGCAAATGGCATGAGTACATGCCGTATTGCGACAGCTTCGCCTTCGCCGTGGCGCCGGAGTTCCCCCGTGAAATCCTGCCCGAGCAGCCAGGGCTGATCGTGTGCGACGGCTTCGGCGGCGCGGTCCTGCGCGAGGCGCCGGTGGTTTCCCTGGCCGGCGCGCGACGCAAGGCGCTGATCATCGCCTTCGGCCGCTTGGCCGCTCTACGCGCGGCGGGCGTCGCGGCGACGGAGCTGGAGGGGTAGGCCGCCCTACCGTGGCGCGCGCTTGGCCAGGATGCGCTGCAGGGTTCGCCGGTGCATGTTCAACCGCCGGGCCGTCTCGGAGACATTGTGGCCGCACAGCTCGTAGACCCGCTGGATGTGTTCCCAACGGACCCGGTCGGCGCTCATCGGATTGTCCGGCGGCGGCGGCGACTCGTCCTTACGAGCCAGCAGGGCGCGGGCAACGTCGTCGGCGTCGGCGGGCTTGGAGAGATAGTCTATGGCCCCGGATTTCACCGCGGCCACCGCCGTTGCGATGTTGCCGTAGCCGGTCAGCATTATGACCTTGGCGTCGGCGCGGGCGTCGCGCACCGCCTCCACCACCTTCAGGCCGGTCCCGTCCTCCAGCCGCATGTCCAGCACCGCGTAGGCCGGGGGGTGGGCCTTAACCGCGGCCAGGGCCTCGCTGACGCTGCCGACCAGCACGGGCTCGAAACCCCGCTGCTCCAGGGCGCGGCCCAACCTCGTGCGCAACGGAGCGTCATCGTCCAGGACGAGCAAGCTTCGGTCGGGCAGTGCGGCGATGTCGGCGGAGAGATCGGTCATACGCAACCTCCGATAGGGGCGTTGGCGTCTACGCTGCCTGCGGCATCATGTCGCTGCTTGTCGCTTATCCGCAAGGGCCTTCGCATCGGCCCTCAACCGTTTCCGCCCGGCGCCTCGATTCGCGCCCTTGGCCAACGGGCCGCGACGACGGCGCCGCGCGGACGTCCGTTCTGGAAAGTCACCACAGCGCCGGTTCGTTCCAACAATGTCTTGGCGATGAAGAAACCCAGTCCCATGCCGATGTGGCCGGTTCGACCGCCGGCCACGCCCGGGCGGCTGGTCACATAGGGTTCGCCCAGCTTGGCCAACACCTCCGGCGCGAATCCCGGTCCGTCGTCGCGGACCTCCATGCCGATGCTCTGGGCGTCGAAGCGGACCGTGACCAGGATTTCCGAGGCGGCGAAATCCACCGCGTTCTCCACGAACGAGGTCATGGCGTGCAGCACCTCGGGCATCCGCCAGATATTGGGCGCGGCCACGCCGGGCGCGCCGGAGACGATCGCCTCCACCCGCACGCCGCGCACATCGGCATGCGGCTCGATGACCTCGTTGAGCAGCTGCAGCAGGCTCATCCGCTCATGAACCTCGTCGGAGGCCGCGGCGGGCGCGTCGGTCAGCCGCCGCAGAATCTCTCGGCATCGCTCTGACTGGGCGATCAGCAGGTCGGCGTCCTCCTTGACCTGGGCGGTCGGCGCCTCGCGAGCCAGCTCCTTGGCGACGATGGAGATGGTAGCGAGCGGCGTGCCGAGTTCATGGGCCGCCGCCGCCGCCAGGGCGCCCAGGGCCGAGAGCCGCTGCTCGCGAGCCAGCACCGCCTGGGTCACATCCAGCGCCAGGGCCATGCGAGAGGACTCCTCGGCCGCCTGGCGCACATTTCCGGCGATGACGATGATCCCCGCCACATTGGCCACGGCGGCCCCCAGCATGAAGCTGAAGGGCAGCTGGATGACGACGCCCGGCGCGCTGGGCAACGGCAGGTGCAGGAAAGCCAGCGCCACCGAAGCCGTGATCGCGCCGGCGCCGACGGCTGTGACGGCTCGTGGCGCCAGGGTGGCCGCCGCCAGGGTCACGGGGGCGATCAGCATGAGGACGAAGGGGTTGGCCGTGCCGCCGGTCAGGAACAGCAGGGTGGAAATCTGGGCGATGTCGAAGCTGAGCTGACCCACCGCCTCCCAGTCGCCGATCAGGCGCTGGCCCGGCGAGGCGACCCCCGTCAGCAGATTCACCCAGGCCGCGGCGCCCACCACCGCGAAACAGAAGGGATAGGGCGCGCTGAAACCGAACCCCAGGCCCGCCACCGCCAGCAGCAGCAACTCGCCGGCCACGATCATCCATCGCAGGGTGACCAGGGTGCGCAGGCGCAGGCGCCCGCCCAGAGCCCCGCCCATGCCCCAGTCCGCGCCGGCTTGCGCGGGCGTGGCGCTTTGCCTATCGAGGCCGGGCGAAGGCGTCGGCGGCGAAGGGTTGCTCCTGGGCACGCGCGACCATCGCGCGTTACGCTCCGCCTGACGAGCCCCAAAGCCCCTTGAGGCCGCCCATGAAACGCCGACACCTGGTCCTGATCGCCGCCTGCCTCGTGGGGCTCGTCGTCCTGGCCGGGATCGCCTGGCGCACCGGCGCCCTAGATCGCCCGCCCCCCGCCGCGGTCGGCGGCCCGTTCCAGCTCGTGAACCAGGACGGCGCGGCCGTGGACGAGCGGGTGCTGAACGGCAAGTGGACGGTCGTGTTCTTCGGCTTCACCTATTGCCCGGACGTCTGTCCCACCACGCTCCAGGCCCTCGATCGCGCCCAGGACCTGCTGGGCCCTAAGGCTCAGCGGATGCAGGTGGTGTTCATCTCGGTGGATCCCGAGCGCGACACCCCGGCCCAGCTGAAGACCTATCTGGCCGGCCCGGCGTTTCCCACGGGTACGATCGGCCTGACCGGCACGCCGGAGCAGGTCGCCGTCGTGGCCAAGGCCTACCACGCCTACTACAAGAAGAACGGCGAGGGCCCCGACTACCTGGTCGACCACTCAACCCCGGCCTACCTCATGACCCCGAAGGGCCGGTTCGACCGTATCCTGCCCTACGGAATCTCCCCGGAGGAGATCGCCCGCCAGATCAGCCAGGCCATGGGCTAAGCGCGCTGCCGACGATTCGGCCCGTAGCGGCGAAGCGCCGCATTTGGAACCGGTTACCGCTGGACATCCTTAAGTATGGTCATGCTACGCTGCGCCGCAGCAAGAGGACGTCTTTCACGATGCTCTATACGCTTTACGAGGCAGGCTATTACGCCTCCACCCCGCTCCGGTTCGCCACGCGGGCCATGCGCGACTTCTGGTCTTCGCCGCTGAATCCCGCCAAGGACAGCGATCTGGGCCGCCGGCTCTTCGCCAACGCCGACCTTTTCGCCAACCTCACCCGCCGCTACGGCAAGCCCGCCTGGAACATCGACAGCGTCGAGATCGACGGCAAGCCGGTGCGCGTCCGACCCACCGTGGTGTCGTCGACCCCATGGGTGAAGATGATCCACTTCAGCCGCGACATGTCCGACATGCGCAAGGCCGGCCGCCGCGAGCTGGAGCCCGCGGTGCTGATCGTCGCCCCGCTTTCCGGCCACTACGCCACCCTGCTGCGCGGCACGGTCGAGGCCTTCCTGCAGGACCACGAGGTGTTCATCACCGACTGGTCCAACGCCCGCGACGTGCCTCTGATGGAAGGCCGTTTCGACTTCCACGACTTCGTTGACCATGTCCGCGACATGCTGCGCCTCCTGGGCCCCCGCCCGCACGTGGTCGCCGTCTGCCAGCCGGGCCCCGCCGTCCTGGCCGCCGCGGCCCTGATGTCGGAGGATGACGAGGAAAGCCGTCCGGGCACCATGACCATCATGGGTTCGCCCATCGACGCGCGCCTGTCGCCGACGGTCACCAACAAGCTGGCCGAGGAAAAGCCCTTCGCCTGGTTCAAATCCAACATGATCGACGCCGTGCCCGCGCCCTATCCGGGGATGGGCCGCCGCGTATATCCGGGCTTCGTGCAGCTCTACAGCTTCATGTCGATGAACAAGGAAAAGCACGAGGGCGCCCACAAGCAGTACCTCAAGGACCTGATGGCCGGCGACGGCGACTCCGCCGAGAAGCACCTGGAGTTCTACGACGAGTATCTCTCGGTGCTGGACCTGCCCGAGGAGTTCTATCTCCAGACCATCGACTATGTGTTCCAGAGCTACCTGCTGCCCAAGGGCGAGCTGATCCATCGCGGCCGCCCGGTGCAGCCGGGCTCCATCCGCGATATCGGCCTGCTGACGGTCGAGGGCGAGAACGACGACATCTCCGGCATCGGCCAGACCCAGGCGGCGCACGCGCTTTGCACGGGGCTCTCGGACGACTTCAAGGAGGACTATGTGCAGCCGCATGTGGGCCACTACGGGGTGTTCAACGGCCGACGCTTCCGCGAGGAGATCTATCCTCGGGTCCGTGCTTTCATTCGCCGCCAGGAAGCGGGCATCGAAAAGAAGCGCGACGCAGCCTAGATAGGGCTCATGAGCCTGTTCGGACCCACCCTGGCCGATGGCGATCGGCTGGAGGTGGCCGGCGCCGTGGTCCGCCTGAAAGTCCACGCCCGCGCGCGCCGCGTCTCCCTGCGCCTTGACCGCACCAAGCGCGAGATCGTCGCCACCGCGCCTAGCGCGCGGCGGCTGTCGGAAGCCGCCGCCTTCGCCCGGGACCGCGCGGGCTGGATCGCCGAGCGTCTGGCCGAGCTGCCGCGATCCGAGGCCATCGCGCCCGGCATGACCATCACCCTGTTCGGGCAGCCCTGCCGCCTGGAGGCCAGCGGCAAGCCGGCGCGCCTCCATCCGGCCACGGCCGATGAGCCGGCCCGCATTTCGGCGCGTGGCGATGGGGCGGTCTACGCCAACGCCGTGATCCGCATCGTCAAGCGCGAGGCCCTCCGGGTGTTCTCCGAACGCACGGCGTTCCATTGCGCCCGGCTGGGGGCGAAGCTGCCCAGCGTCGCGGTGATGGACGCCCGCGCGCGATGGGGCTCATGCCGCCCCGGCCTGCCAGGCAAGCCCGCGGCGATCCGCTATTCCTGGCGCCTGGCGCTGGCGACGTTCGAGGTCGCCGACTACGTGGTCGCCCACGAATGCGCCCACCTGCTGGAGCTGAACCACGGCCCGCGCTTCTGGGCCCATGTCGAGGCCCTGGTCGGCGACGAGAAACCCCATCGCGCTTGGCTGCGCGCGGAGGGTGCGAGGCTCCACGCCTTCGGGCGCTAGGTTGGCCTAGAAGGGAACCTCGGCCGGCGCCCGTTCGACCGGCGCGGGCTCAGGGTCGCCGCCAGCCACCGCGTCGGCGATTCCGTCGATGACATCGCCGATGGGGTCTTCGTTCTCGGGCGGTCCGGGCAGCCCGCCCGGGATGGGCTGGGTCTTGAGGCGCGGCAGGGCCGAGGCCATGAAGTCGCGCCAGATGCCGGCCGGGGCATTGCCGCCGGTGACCCGCTTCATCGGCTTGTTGTCGTCCTTGCCGACCCAGACGGCCGTGACGAAGCCGCCCGTGTAGCCGACGAACCAGGCGTCGCGGTAGTCGCTGGTGGTGCCCGTCTTGCCCGCGAGATCGTATCCCGGAACGTTGGCGCGGGTTCCGGTGCCCGACGCGATCACCTGGCGCATCATCTGGTTCATGTAGGGCAGGGCGGGTGAGCCGATCACTGCCTGGCGCTGCGCCTTCTCCACCCCGTGGTCATAGAGAATCTTGCCCGAGGCGGTGCGGATGCGGGTGATGCCATAGCCCTTGGCCAGGAAGCCGCCGTTGGAGAACGGCGCATAGGCTTGGGCCATCTCCAGCGGGCTCACCTCGACGGCGCCCAGCGCCATCGAAGGGTCGAGCTGGATGTGCGACGTGATCCCCAGTCGCCGGGCGGTCGAGGCCACATTGCCGGTCCCGACCTCGTTGGCCAGCCGGGCGGCCACGGTGTTGATGGACTGGGCCAGCGCCGTCTGCAGGGTCATCTGGCCGCGGAAGTCGCCGGTATAGTTGCGCGGCTCCCAGTTGCCGATCTTCAGTGGCTCATCGACCACGACCACGTCGGGGGTGCGGCCGTTCTCCATGGCGGTGAGGTAGACGAAGGGCTTGAACGCCGAGCCCGCCTGGCGCTTGGCCATGGTGGCGCGGTCGAACTGGCTCTCTTCATAGGAGACGCCGCCCACATAGGCCCGGATGCGGCCCTCGCCGTCGATGGCGACCAGCGCCGCCTGTTGGACGCCCTGGCCCTTGGCGGCGGCGACGCCCTTGCGGATCGCCTGCTCGGCCGCGGTCTGGATCGGCAGGTCCAGAGTGGTCTCGACGACCAGATCTTCGGTGGGCTCGCCGACCAGGGAGCGGACCTGATCGTCCACCCAGTCGGTGAAGTACTGGGCGCGCTGGCTGGACAGGGTAGGGTTGACCCGCACAGGCGTCTTGAAGGCCTCGTCGCGCTCCTGGGCGGTGATGGCGCCCATGCGGACCATCTCGTTCAGAACGATGTTGGCGCGCTGTTCGGCCCGGTCGGCCGAGGCCAGGGGCGAGTAGCGCGAAGGACCCTTCATGGTGCCGGCCAGCAGGGCGCTCTCTCCGAGGGTGAGCTGGCTGGCGGGCTTGCCGAAATAGCGTTGGCTGGCGGCCTCGATGCCATAGGCGCCGGCGCCGAAATAGACCCGGTTCAGATAGAGGGCCAGGATCTCCTTCTTGGTGAACTTGGCCTCCAGCCACATGGCCAGGATCAATTCCTGGGCCTTGCGGCGATAGTTCTGGTTCGGCGTCAGGAACAGGTTGCGGGCGAGCTGCTGGGTGATGGTCGAGCCCCCGCGCAGGGGGCCGCCCTTGTGGGTGGAGTTGTAGATCTGCGAGCGGACTATGCCCCACGGATTGAACCCGAAGTGCCAATAGAACCAACGGTCCTCGATGGCCACGAACGCCTTGGGCACGTGCGGCGGCAGCTTGTCCAGGTCGACGGGCGGCGCGTACTGGCTGCCGCGCACCGCCACCATGGCGCCGGACTGGTCCAGATACGAGATCGAGGGCTGGCGCTCCACGTCGTAGAGCTTGGAGGTATCGGGCAGGTCGACCGCGAAGACCGCGAAGAAGGCCACCACGAAGATCAGGCCCCAGACACCCAGGACCATCGTCCAATAAAGTAGGGCCTGGAAGGGGGTGCGCGAGGCCGGCCGGCGCGAGCCCGGTCCTGGATTGGCCATGTGTCGTCCTAAGTCCGCCGTGGATCGCCCCCGCTCCGGGGCGACTGATATCCTAGGCGCACCAAACGCGCGACAAGATTGACGAGAGATGAACGTTGGCCTGGGCGCCAGGGTCCGCACGCGGCGATAGCGTCATATGGGAAGGCGCCGCCCGGATTTCACCCCTTCATTTTTGTATAGCGGGGTCGAAAAAAAAGCGATTGCGCTCAATCTAAGCAGTGTTATCTTAGCGATGCTTAGTTCTTTTCGCGCCGCCGGTGGGGATACTGGTTGCGAAATTCCCCGGAAGGCGCCGAGCCAGGCCGCAAGCCTGCCTTTTCTCCCCGAAACGCTGGAGGGCTTTCCATGAAGCTCCGTACCCTGGCGGCCGCCTGCGCCGCTCTTGTCTCCGTCTCGTTCGCTGGCGCCGCCCTGGCCGGCGAGCCCATCACCGCCAAGCTGCAAGCCCCGCTGGTCGAGAAGACCAAGGTCATCGCGGGCGGCGCCGTCTTCCTCTGCGAGGGCGACACCTGCGTCGCCTCGGCGCCGTCCTCGCGGACCTACGCCACCTCGACCTGCAAGGACCTCGCCAAGGAACTGGGCGCTGTCGCCTCCTTCGGTGGTTCGCGCAAGCAGCTCGACGACACCAAGCTGGGCGCCTGCAACGTGGCCGCTCTGCCGGCCACCCAGGTCGCCAACCGCTAGTCACCGACTCCACGATCAGGTTCGCGCTCCGATAGGCGCGCCTCCCAGCCGCTGTTTCCAGTCGAGCCTGTAACTTGAGGACGCCGGGGTATGCCCCCTCGGCGTCCTTTTTCTTTTGAGTTTCGCGCGCGCCCGCGTAAGGGACCGCCTCCATGACCTCAGACACCCCGCCTCAAGTCCTGCGCCGCCAGGCCGTTCTGCGCGATGCGCCCGCGGCTGTCGCGGGTCTGATCGAGCCGCTGCTGCTGGAGGTCGCGGGCCCCGGCGCCGAGCCAGTCTCCCTGACCCTGGACTATGGAATGGCCGCTTCGCCGGGCGCCGCGGTGATGGTCGAGGCCGCTGTCGAGCGGGCCACCCGCACCCTGGTCTTCGCCTATGGACGCCTGCTCACCCCGGAGGGCGGGGTCGTGGCCACCGGATCGGCGGTGTTTCGCCGCGTTACGGAGGGTTCCAAGGCCGTATAATCCAAGGTGTCGCGGCCGGTTTGGTTGCGGCGCCGAAAATCGCGTGCTATCAGGCGCGCGGCTTCGGGCCAGGGGGCTCTACCAGTCCCGACGGCCAATGTGCTTTTCCAAGCGCTTTCAAGCCTTTAGGCCGCTGTGGGTTCCCCCGCCGCGGCTTTCGACACGCATCGGGCGGACATAATAAGTGGCGGACGATTCCAAGGCTTCGAATGTGGGCGGCAGATATGCCCAAGCCCTGTTCGATCTCGCGAACGACGAAAACAAGCTGGCGGCTGTCGAGGCCGATCTGAAGGCGCTGAAGAAGATGCGCGCCGACAGCCGGGACTTCCATACCCTGCTGGCCTCTCCGGCGTTCAGCGCCGCGGACAAGGGCCGAGCCCTGGCCGCCATCGCCGAGAAGGCGAAGCTCAACGCCACCACCAAGAAATTCCTGGGCCTGCTGGCCGCCAATGGACGCGCCTCGGTGCTGCCGGCGGTGATCGCGGGCTTCGAGGTGCTCGCCGCCAAGGCGCGCGGGGCGGTCTCCGCCCAGGTCACCTCGGCTGTCGCCTTGACCCCCGCCCAAGCCAAGGGCGTGGCCGCCGCGCTGCGCACCGCGCTCGGCAAAGACCCTGAAATCGAGACCCGCGTCGATCCGTCCATCCTGGGCGGCATCAAGGTGCGGGTCGGTTCCCGACTGTTCGATGCTTCGCTTCGTTCGAAGCTCGACTCCCTCAAGTTCGCCCTGAAGAGAGCGTAAGCCCATGGACATCCGCGCCGCCGAGATTTCGGCCATCCTCAAGTCGCAGATCGCTAATTTCGGCGAAGAAGCCGACGTCTCCGACGTCGGGCAGGTGCTGTCCGTCGGTGACGGCATCGCCCGCGTGTTCGGCCTCGACAACGTCCAGGCGGGCGAAATGGTCGAGTACCCGAAGGCCGGCGTGAAGGGCATGGACCTGAACATGGAACGCGACAACGTCGGTATCG
>NZ_JANOCX010000224.1:0-14241 GCF_031412415.1 Phenylobacterium sp. | reverse complement strand
TTTACGCCGTACCAGCGCTCTGGCGCGCTCGTGTCGCCGACGATCACCGAGCCGATTGTGTAAATCACCCCGAACGCCGCGCCGCTGATCGCCGTGATCGCCAGCTGCTCCGCGACACCCGAGCGGGTCACGCTGAGGATGAGGGTCAACAGGATGACCGGGACAGACATCAGCGACAGGGCGCGCCAGTGAAAGCGGCGGATCCACAGAAAAGCGCTGAAGCCGGCGAGGTTGAACCCGAAGAAGAATGCCGTGCCCATCAAACCCGTCTGGGCGCTATGCAGGCTTTTCCCTTCCTGCATGCTCCCGAGATAGAGCGGCAGGACATTGTACATCAGCGCCCCTATCGAGGCCGCGGCGAGCGCGCCGAGGATTACGGCCAGCGCGTCAGCAGGGTTCGCCGGTGGCGTTCGCTGCTTCGCGGCTGGCTCCCGGGTTCCCCCAAGTGAGCGGTTCGCCTCGTTCGGATACGCAGTCTGACCTCGCATGTCGCACTCCTAGAGACACTCCGTTCGCCCTCGCAGACCTTGCCCGGCCCGGCTACAAGCCAAAACCCCGTCCGATGGCCTAAAATCCGCAGTCATCCACGAAAGGGCCTGTGCTCGCGACGTGATCGACCCACCCCGCCCAGGCTGGACCTGAAGATCACGGCGTCAGGCCTAGACGCAGCCCTTCAGCTCGTCCTGACTGTAGGTCTTCACAATCTTCGGATAAGGCAGCACGGCGTTGAAGTGCGCGTAGACAGCCTTGGTGACTTTCTTGACGGGGAACTGAACGTCCGACGGACCATCGAGCGCCATGTGGCCAGGACCGGAGAACACTTCCGCCCTCCCATCCGCGCCGATCAGCGGTTCAGCCTTGAAGTTTGCCTCGATGAGCTGGGCGAGGGCTGGCGCGGGCCCGCCCTCCGCATCGGGCACGATTCGGAGGCACAGCAGTGGAAGGCCCGCGAGCGCCTCCGCGGGTTCGTTCTTCGAGGCCATCATCTGCGCGCGCAGGGCGCGATCGCCCGGCAGGACGTCCATAATGGCTTCAACCGTACCATTTCCGTGGGAGATCAGTTCGATCCTGTCGGGCCGCTTCTTGCCGAAGCCAAAGACCTCGCGACCCACGATCTGCGAGTTCTCGCCGGTCACGTAGACGCCAGGCACGTATCCGTAGACCGCGCCTTGATAGGTGCAGAGGATGCCGAGATAGACTTCGCTATAGGGGCCGAGGGTCGTCCAGTGGTTGGTCTCGATCACCATGAATCCCGTGGCCGGCTCCACGAGCACCAGGTCCGACGGCAGCACGGCGAGAGCTGCTTCCGCATCGGTCTCGAACTCGATCACCATGCATTCCGTGTCTCGGTAGAACCAGGGTCCGACCTGTGATTGCGGTCGATGAGCCGGCATGAACCGACCCCAATCCGACGGGTTGAGCTTGCCTTGATTGGCCACGTGAATCCCCTCCCAGGGCGGTTTCTGCACCATGGCTGCAGAGCGCGCTCAATCAGCCGATCAATAGATAATAGGCCAAAATATTGTTTTGTCCATGGGCCAGCAGAGCTCGGCGGGGCTCATCGTGCCTGAAGGGCGAAGGCCATTGCCGAGCAGACGCCGAACCCCGTCGGTTGCGTCTGAAAACGGTGGAAATGAAGACCTTCGCGCTGGGACGCAAAGCCGACAGCTGCACCCGAGGCCAGCGTCTATGGCGCGCTCGCGCAAGCCGTGGCCGAGTTCTGATGGGCGCCAGGAGCGGACATTGGCTCCTGCGAAGAAACCAGACCCTGGCGAGTACCGATAAAGTCGAACGTCTGACGTTCGTCCGGGGCAAAACCCCCGCTCGGGTTGCGGCTGACCCTGGTGTGCCTAGCCACGGTACGTCGCCGCCGCTCGCGAGCGGCAGGGACCTTCTCGCGACAGCAATCCAAATTCCTGCATGGCCGGGACGAAGTTGACGTTGTCGTGGTTGTCTCGCGTCAGCTTGAGTAGGGTGAACCGCTCGAGATCGCTGAGGCCGGACCATGCTCTCGGCGGCGGCGGCAAGACGCCGGCCGAGCGGGCGAAGGCGATTACTGCGGGCGGAATGTCGCCGGCGGCTTCCCACAGCGCGACGGCGGGTTCGGCGAGCGGCCGAGCCTCCTCGCCCGTGCGCTGGGCGACCAGCCACAACAATTTGGCGCGGTAAAGCCCGACCTCGTGAGGCGTGCGGCAAGGCGCCTCCAACAATGTCCGGCGATCATCGGGGGTGAAGCATCTCCACTGGCGGAGCGTCAGCTTGATCGCGGACCGATCGAGCTTCATGCGCACCGCCATCGGGATGCAGCGCAGGCTGGCGACGAAGTCGGCCTCGAAGGCGAACAGGTGCGCGTGGTCCATCACATCGCCTCCGCCGCCAGCGGCGGCGCTTGCAGCGTAAAGGCCGAAGACCGCGCCACGACCTCGCCGATCAGCAGCACGACCGGCCCGTCGAAGGCTTGGCTGGCCAGGCTCGCGGCCAAGTCTTCCAGCGTCCCCGACACGGCGCGCGCGTCGGGACGGCCGGCATTCTCGATGGCGAGAGCCGGGGTGGTGGAGGCCCGCCCGTGAGAGATCAGGCGATCGGCGGCGGCCGCCAACTGGTCGCGGCCCATGTAGAGCGCCAGGGTGGTCTGGGGATCGCCTGCCGCTGCCCAGCCGGACTCTGTCAGCGCCCCGTCGCGCGTGGTGGCCGTGGCGAACACCACGCGCCGGGCCTCGCCGCGATGGGTCAGCGGGAAGCCGAACTGGGCGGCGGCGGCGCAGGCGGCGGTGACGCCCGGAACGATCTCGGTCTCGACGCCATGAGCGTCGAGGAAGGCCGCCTCCTCCCCGACCCGGCCGAAGATCGAAGGGTCACCCCCCTTCAGCCGGACTACGCGCAGGCCCTTGCGCGCCAGGCGCAGCATAAGACGGTTGATGGTCTCCTGCTTCATGCTGGTGCGGCCCGCGCGCTTGCCGGTCTGCATCTTCAGGCAGGCGACGGGGGCCAGGGCCAGGATCTCCTCCCCGACCAGAGCGTCGTATAGCAGCGCCTGGGCGCCCTCGACGGCGCGCAAGGCGCGGACCGTCAGCAGGTCGGCGGCGCCGGGGCCGGCGCCGACCAGCTGGACGCGGCCTGTATGGGTTTCATGCGGCATGGAGGGTCTCCAGCTTGCGGGCGTCGGTGAGCATTCGGGAAATCTGCGGGCGGCAGGAGCCGCAGGAGGAGCCGGCGCCGGTGGTCTCCGCCACGGCGTCGACATCGACGGCCCCGGCGCCGATGGCGGTCTCGATGCGGTCGGCGCGCACGGCGCGGCAGGCGCAGACAATCGGCGCCGTCGACATCGGCCGGCCTGGCGCGCGGCCGATCAGCAGGGCCGCGCGGTCGGTCGCGGTCAGGGCTTCGGCGGCGAACAGCTCAGCCAGCCAGTCGCGCGGCGGCAGCCGACCGGCGGTGGTCGTGAACAGCACCCTGTCCAGCCGGTCGTCCGCAAGGAAGGCCTCGCGCAAGCTGCCGACGCTGTTGTCCTCGAAGCGCAGCACGTCAGGCGCGCCGACCTTGGTCAGCGCCCTGCGCAGCGTCTCCCGTTCACGCGCGTCGCCGCGGCCGGCGAACTCGTGCAGCTGGCAGGCATCCTGCGGGATGCGCCGCCATACCAGGTCTAGGCCCCCCGGCGCGGTCCAGCCGTCACGCGCGAGGAAGAACCCGCGCCAGGTCTCGCGGAAGGGCCGCACGCGGGCCGGGGTGTGCTTGAACTCCGGCTGGCCGGAGCGCGGGTCGACGACGGGCGCGACCAACCGATTGACCCGGCCGGACGGCGCATAGGCGGCGGTCCAGTGCATCGGCATGAACAGGTCGCCCGGCCGCTGGCGGTCGGTGATGCGGGCCACGACCACGGCCTCGCCGCCCGCGGTCACGACACGCGTGAGGGCGCCGTCGGCGACGCCCGCTGCCTCGGCGTCGAGGGGATGGATGTCGACGCGCGGCTCGGGCTCGTGGCGACAGAGCTCGGGAGCCAGGCCGGTGCGGGTCAGGGTGTGCCAATGGTCTCGGACTCGGCCGGTGTTCAGCGCCAGCGGATAGACGCCATCGACGGCGCTGGCTGGCCCCTTTGCCTCGACCGGGTTCATCCGCGCACGGCCGTCCGCGGTCTGGAAGCGGCCGTCGGCGAACAGCCGCGCCGTGCCGCCCGCTGCCGTTACCGGCCACTGCACCGGCTCCAGCGCGTCGTAGCCGTCCTGGGTCAGGCCGACGAGCGGGCCGAGGTTCAGCACCCGGTCGTTGTTCTCGTAGGCCGAAAGTCGCGCCCATTCGCGGAACACCTGCGCTTGAGAGCGCCAGTCGAAGGCGTCGGCAAAGCCCATGGCCCGGGCGACGTCGGCGACGATGCGCCAATCCGCCCGGGCCTCGGCTGGGGCCTCGAACAGCGCCCGCTGGCGGGAAATACACCGCTCGGAATTGGTGACCGTGCCGTCCTTCTCGCCCCAGGCCAGGGCCGGCAGCTTCACATGGGCGAGGTCCATAGTGTCGGTGCTGGCCATGACGTCGGAGACGACCACGAACGGGCACGCTGCCAGCGCCTCACGGACGCTGGTCGCGCCGGGCATGCTGACGGCCGGATTGGTTGCCATGACCCAGATCGCCTTGATCCGCCCGTCGGCCACCGCCTCGAACATGTCGACGGCCTTGAGGCCCGGCTTTTCGGCGACGGCGGAGGCACCCCAGAAGCGGCCGAGGCGCGCCCGGCTCTCGGGGTCGAACTCCATGTGCGCGGCGAGCGTGGTGGCCATGCCGCCGGTCTCCCGCCCGCCCATGGCGTTGGGCTGGCCGGTGATCGAAAACGGGCAGGCGCCGGGCTTGCCGATGCGGCCGGTGGCAAGGTGGGCGTTGAGGATTGCCAGCCCCTTGGCCACGCCCTGGGCTGATTGGTTGGCGCCCATTGAAAACAGGCTGACGGTGCGAGGCGTCTCCGTGAACCAGCGGAAGAACCGCTCAAGGTCGGCAGGGTCCAGGCCGCAGTCGGCGGCGACGGCGGCGGCCGACTGGTCGTCCGCCTCCAGCGCCGCCAGGGTCTCGTCGAAACCCGTGACATGGTTGGCGACAAAGGCCTGATCCACCGCGCCGCGTCGGACGAGGTCGGCGAGCAGGCCGTTCCACAGCCGCACGTCGGTCTGCGGCTTGAGCGGCAGGTGCAGGTCGGCGACCTCGGCGGTGTCGGTGCGGCGCGGATCGAGCACCACGTGGCGCTGGCCCCGCGCCCGGGCTGCCTCCATGCGCCGGAACAGAACCGGATGGGTCCAGGCGGCGTTATGGCCGCTGAACACCACGAGGCCGGCGAGATCGAGGTCCTCGTAGCAGCCCGGCACCAGGTCGGCGCCGAAGGCCAGCTTGTGCGCCACCACGGCCGAGGCCATGCAGAGCCGGCTGTTGGTGTCGATGTTGCCCGAGCCGATAAAGCCCTTCATCAGCTTGTTGGCGACGTAATAGTCCTCGGTCAGCAGTTGGCCGGAGACGTAGAAGGCGACCGAGTCCGCGCCGTGCCGGGCGATGGTCTCGCGGAAACGCCGGGCGACGAGGCTGGTGGCCTCGGTCCAGCTTGCCTTGCGCCGGCCGATCATGGGTGACAACAGTCGGCCCTCCAGCCCGACCGTCGCGCCGAGCGCCGAGCCCTTCGAGCACAGCCGTCCGGCGTTCGCCGGATGCGCGGGATCGCCGACCGCCTGCACCGCCCTCCCCGTCGGCGCGACCGCCAGCCCGCAGCCGACGCCGCAGTAGGGACAGGTCGTGCGAATGGTGGGGGCGGCGGCGGTCATGGCTAAACCAGCTCGAGCGTCGCGCGGCCGAGCAGCAGCCGGCCATCCTCGACCCGCAGCGGGATGACCGGCGCGCAACCCCTGCCTTTGTCAGCGCCCATCGGCTCGCCGCTGGCCAGGTCGATGTTCCAGCCATGCAGCGGACAGGCGACGGCGCGACCATGGACGATGCCCTGGCTGAGCGGCCCGCCCTTGTGCGGACAGGCGTCGCGCAGGGCGAAGACGCCGCCATCGCCGGTGCGGAAGATGGCCACGTCGCCCTGCGGCGTCGGTACGCGGCGGGCGCCGCGCACCGGGATGTCGGTGACGGCGCCGACGTCGGTCCACACCACAGGATCCTTCACGAGCGCGGTCATGCGGGTTCAAACTCCATGCGACGGCTGAGGGGGGTGAACTCTTCGCCGTGGCGGCCGGCGACCCGCTCCGCCCAGGGATCGACGCGTGAGAAGCGCTGCGAATAGGCGAAGCGGTCGTAGAGCGCCTTGCGGCTGTCGACGTCCTCGACCCGGGCGCGGATGTGATCGAGGCCGACCCGGGCCATCCATTTGTAGATCCGCTCGAGATACCAGCCCTGCTCGCGGTAGAGTTGAGTGATGGCGCAGATCACCCACATCGCCTCCGTCTCGCCGGCGACCTTGGTGAGCAGCTCTGCGCCCTGGATGTGCAGACCCGCGGCGCCGCCGACGTGGATTTCGTAGCCGCTGTCGACGCAGATCACGCCGATGTCCTTGCAGGTCGCCTCGGCGCAGTTGCGCGGACAGCCGCTGACCCCCAACTTGACCTTGGCCGGCGTCCACGACCCCCACATGAACTTCTCGAGCCGGATGCCGAGGCCCGTGGAGTCCTGGGTCCCGAACCGGCACCAGTCGGTGCCGACGCAGGTTTTCACGGTGCGCAGGCCCTTGGCGTAGGCATGACCGCTGACCATGCCGGCGGCGTTGAGGTCCGCCCAGACAGCGGGCAGGTCGTCCTTCTTCACGCCCAGCAGGTCGATACGCTGGCCGCCGGTGACCTTGACAGAGGGGATGTCGAACTTGTCCACCACGTCGGCGATGGCGCGCAGCTCGTCGGAGGTGGTCATGCCGCCCCACATCCGCGGCACCACCGAGTAGGTGCCGTCCTTCTGGATGTTGGCGTGGACGCGCTCGTTGATGAACCGCGACTGCTTGTCGTCCCTGTACTCGCCAGGCCAGGCGCAGAGCAGGTAGTAGTTCAGCGCCGGGCGGCATGAAGCGCAGCCATCGGGCGTGGCCCACTCCAGCGCCTGCATGGCGGCCGGCATCGACTTCAGTTCCAGCTCGACGATCAGGCGGCGGGCGTGGTCGTGGCCATGGTGGGTGCAGCCGCAGACCGGCTTGGGTCCCGTCTGAGCCTGGAAGCCGTCGCCGAGCGTGAGCTTGAGCAGCCTCTCGACCAGTGGCGTACAGCTGCCGCAGGAGGCGGAGGCCTTGGTCACGGCACGTACGGCATCGAGGGTGTTGAGACCCTGCGCCGTGATCGCGCCGATGATGGTCCCCTTGCAGACGCCGTTGCAACCGCAGACCTCGGCCTCGTCGGCCATGGCGGCAACGGCGGCGCTAGGGTCGAGCCCGCGAAGGCCCTCCGTCGCGGCCTGGCCGAAGATCAGGGTCTCACGGATATCGCCGACCTGCGCGCCAGAGCGCATCAGGTCGAGGTACCAGCCACCGTCGGCCGCGTCGCCGAACAGCACCGCCCCGGCGACCTTGCCGGCCTGCAGCACCACGCGCTTGTAGACCCCGCGCCCCGCGTCGCGGAAGACGATGTCCTCGCACCCCTCCCCGCCCGCGAACTGGCCGGCGGAGAAGACGTCGACGCCCGACACCTTCAGCCGCGTCGACAGCACCGAGCCCTTGTAGGCGCCGTCGTCGCCGGTCAGGGTCTGCGCGAGCGTCCGGCACATGTCCCAGATCGGCGCGACAAGGCCGTAGCACTGGCCGCGATGTTCGAGGCATTCGCCAACGGCGTAGATGTGCGGGTCGGAGGTGCGCATGGCGTCATCGACGATCACCCCGCGCCCGACCTCCAGCCCGGCCGCGCGGGCGAGCGCCGTGTTGGGCCGGATGCCGACGGCCAGCACCAGCAGGCTGCAGGGCAGCACGCGGCCGTCCTTGAGCTTCAAACCAGTGACGCGGCCGTTCTCGCCGACCACTTCGTCCGACTGGGCGTTCAGCACCGTCTCGACGCCGCGCTCGCTGAGAGCCTCGGTGAGCAGGAAGCCGGCGGAGGCGTCGAGCTGACGCTCCATCAGCACGTCCATCAGGTGGACCACCGTCGCCGCCATGCCGCGCCGGACAAGGCCGTAGGCGGCCTCGATGCCGAGCAGGCCGCCGCCGATCACCACGGCCCGGCCGCCGCCCTCGGCCGCCGCGACCATCGTGTCCACGTCGTCGAGGTCGCGGAAGGTGCAGACGCCGCTCTGGTCGAGCCCCGGCAGCGGCAGCCGCACGGGTTCCGAGCCGGTGGCCAGGATCAGCCGGTCATAGCCGACCTCCAGCCCGCCGGCGGCGTGAACCACCCGGGCGACAGGATTGATCGCCTGGACCGCCTTGCCGCTGTGCAGTGTGATGCCGTTGTCGCGGTACCAGGCCTCGTCGTTGATGATGATGTCCTCGAACCGCTTTTCGCCCGCGAGCACCGGCGACAGCATGATGCGGTCGTAGTTCACGCGCGGTTCGGCGCCGAAGATGGCGATGTCGTAGAGGTCTGGGTCGCGCTTGAGCACTTCCTGCACCGCGCGGCAGCCGGCCATGCCGTTGCCGACGACAACGAGTCGTTCCTTGGCCATGTGACGGCTCCTTACAGACGCAGGGGCGCGGTGGCGGGGCCGGCGAGGCTGGACCAGGTTTTGCGCCAGCGGCCCTTGACCCCGGTGAGCCCGGCCAACGCCAGCAGCGACAGGGCGGCGAAGGCCATCAGCCCGAGCTGGTATGACCCCGTCGCCTGCTTGGCCCAGCCGAGGCTGGAGGCGAGGTAGAAGCCGCCGATGCCGCCGGTCATGCCGACCAGGCCAGTGACGACGCCGATCTCCTTGCCAAACCGCTGCGGGGCCAGCTGGAACACCGCGCCGTTGCCGGCGCCGAGGGCGATCATCGCCAGCATGATCACCACCAGGGCCGCGACCGCGCTACCGGCGTGGAAGCTGGCCACGGCCAGGGCCACGGCGGCCAAGAAATAGACCACCGACAGGGTCTTCACCCCGCCGTAACGGTCGGCGAGGCCCCCGCCGACCGGGCGGGCGAAGGAGCCGGCGAAGACGCAGGCGGCGGTGAAGAAGCCGGCGGTGACGGCGGGCAGGCCGTATTCGGCGTTGAAGTAGATGGTCAGCGACGAGGCCAGGCCGACGAAGCCGCCGAAGGTCACAGCATAGAGCGCCATGAGCCACCACGCGTCGGGGACTTTCAGCACGCACATGTATTCGGTCAGGGTCTTGGCCGCGGGACGGTTCGGCGCGTCCCGGGCGAAGATGACATAGACGATGAAGGCGACGGCCAGGGGCAGCACGGCGAGGCCGATGACGTTGCCCCAGCCGAAGTGCTTCGCCAGGGTCGGCGCGAACAGGGCGGCGAGCGCGGTGCCCGAGTTTCCGGCCCCGGCGATGCCGAGGGCGAGGCCCTGATACTCCGGCGGATACCAGCGCGAGGCCAGCGGCAGGGCGACGGCGAACGAGGCGCCGGCGACGCCGAGCACGCAGCCCAGGGCCAGGACCTGATTGTAGTCATGCACCCCGAAGAGCCAGGCCAGGCCGAGGCCGGACATGACGATCAGCTGGCCGATGATCCCGGTTTTCTTGGGGCCGATGTGGTCGACCATGATCCCGGCGACCAGCCGCAGCAGCGCCCCGGCGAGCACCGGGACGGCGACCATGAAGCCTTTCTGGGCCGGCGACAGGCCGAAGTCGGCGGCGATGGCGACGCCGAGCGGCCCGAGCAGGACCCAGACCATGAAACTCAGGTCGAAATAGAGGAAGGCGGACAGAAGCGTCGGCATATGGCCGGCTTTGAGGAACGCGCGATTCAGCATGGCTGGTGGCCCCGTGTCAGGATGAACGGAAGCGGCGGCGTCGCCGGTAGGCTGGAGGGCTCGTCATCGAACCGATCCAAAAGCCGCGAACGCCGTTGTCCTAAGGCCGAGGAGAATGAGGCGGCCGATTAGGCGGCACGTCAGCTGGCAACCTTCGCCTGTGTCGCCAGATAGATGGTGGCGTGCAAAAACGAGGCGCCCGATCGGCGGGCCTGCCTGCTTTGACGGCGCGAGTCAGCCCGCGGCGGTCAGCAGGTCCTCGCGGAACACCTCGGCGCCGGTCGCCAGAGCCGCGTCGCGCGACGGCACATGTCCCCAGCGCGCCATCGACTCGACCAGCGCAGACACCCTCGGTGCGGTCGGGACATTGGTTGTCTCGCCGTGGAAGACGAGATCGGTCAGCCCGCGCGAGATCAGGTCTGGGGCGACGTCGAGGTTGTCGCGACGCGCGAGCAGGCTGGCCAGCTCGACGCGGTTCTCCGGCGCCTCGGCCCAGGCGGCGGCCTGCATCAGCGTCCGCAGCAGCGCGGCGAGCTCTTCGGGGCGGCGCTCGCCCCAGGCCCGGGTGACGGCGAAGACCTTGTCGAGCGCGTCGGGCGCCAGCGACGACGATCGCGCCGCGACCTTGCCCGCGCCCCAGGCTACGGCGGCGGCGTTCCAGGGCTCGCCGGCGCAGAAGCCTTCGATCACCCCGTCGGCCAGCAGCTCGGTCATCCGAGCCGGCGGGGCCACGGTCAGGCGCACGTCGCGGTCGGGATGGATGCCAGCCTCGGCCATCCAGTCGCGCAGCAGGTAGTTGTGGATCGAATAGGGGAACACCACGGCGAAGGTCAGCTGGCTGGCCCCCTCCTCTCGCCGTCGCGCGATGAGCCGCGCCAGCCCGGCCGCATCGCCCGCCGCGACCTCGCCCAGTCGTCGCGAGAGGGTCACGGCCGCGCCATTGCGGTTCAGGGCCATCGGCGCGGTCATCGGCGTCTGCTCGCCGCCGACTCCCAGGGATGTCGCCAGCACCAGCGGCGCCAGCAGCTGGGCGCCGTCGAGCGCCCCGACCGCGACCTTGTCGCGCAGGGTCGCCCAGGACGCCTCCCGGCGCAGCGTTACATCGAGGCCCTCGGCGGCGAAGAAACCCTTGTCGCGGGCCACGATCAGCGGCGCGGCGTCGTTGAGAGGCAGGAAACCCAGGGTCAGCCCGGCGGCCATCAGGCGTCTCCCTTGAGTACGCCGGCGAAGGCCAGCAGATCGGCCGCCACGGCGCCGAGCGGCCGGCCGGTGTCCATGGAGAGCTTGCGCAGCAGCTTGTAGGCCGCGTCCTCCTCCAACCCGCGCTCCTTCATCAGCAGCGCCTTGGCCTTCTCGACGGTCTTGCGCGAAGCGAGATCGGCCTGGGCCTTTTCGAGATCCTGGCGCAACTGGTGCATCAGGGCGAAGCGGGTCAACGCCACCTCAAGCACCGCGCGCACCCGTCCGGGCGCGAGGCCATCGACGACATAGGCGGCCACGCCGGCGCGCACGGCCTCCTCGGCGAGGCCCGGTTCGGACCGGTCGACGAACATCACCACGGGCCGCGTGTTGGTCTGGGTCGCTTCGCGCAGACTTTCGAGCGTGTCGCGGTCGGGACTGTCGGCGGCGACCACGACCACGTCAGGCGCGAAGGCCTTGACCAGCGTTTCGTCGAAGACCGGAGAGTGGCGCACTTCAAGCGGGTCGACGCCGGCGAGCCCTTCCGACACCAGCGCGGCTCGGGCCGGATCAGGATCGATGACGAGGACGCGCATGCGTTCCCGGTAGGCGGATCGTCCCTCGCTGGCGGGACAGTTTTGACGGCATAGCAGGTTTCCAGTGTGAAACGCCCGATCGCGCGTCAACCGTCGCCGCTTTGTTGGGCGCCTTCGTGGGCGATCAGGGCGGCGAGCAACGCGGAGCGCTCCTCCGGCGTGTTGGCGCCGCGCAGCCGCATGGCCGCCTCTGGATCGCAGGCCAGCCGGGCTAGGCCCGCCCGCTCGACTAGCCGCGCGACCGGCCAGCCAGCTTCGGCGTCGACCGACAGGGCGTCGACCTCGAAGACCATCGGCAGATGCAGTCCGTCGTAGGCGGCGCCGTCCCCGGGCGCGTCGAGAAGCGGGGCCAGATCGGCGGCCCTCGCGGTTGGGGCGTCCACCGCCAATACCAGGACCCGGCTGCACCCGGCCTCCACAAGGCGATCGATCCCGGAGAGGATGCCGCCCACCGGCCCTCCTCCGGGCCGGTCGTCCGGGACATCGCCAGCGCCGCCGACGGTGAGGACGAGGTTCGCCCCGACGGCGCGTGCCAGCCGCGCACAGCGCTCGGACGCCGAAACGCCGTTCCACTCGAGACAGGCCTTGTCGGCGCCCATTCGGGAAGAGGCTCCGCCCATCAGAATCAATGCGCCTATCGCCACAGCCAGATCCCCCGTCCTGCCCGGGTGAATACAAGCGTCAACCGAACTGCGGGTACAATTGGGCATTCGACTTGGAGGGCAAGTCGAATGATGCCTTTCCCGCGCCCCTTTTGACTGGAGCCCTTAGGCGAACGCAGCGTTGGCGGGCGCCATGTCGAATGCCGCCGTCCGGAATGCGGAGGACGCCCTGCCCGCAGCCTAGCCGTGTCGAACCCGCGACATCCGCCAGGCACCATTTGCAGAGCGTGGGTCCACGTGAGGGAGCGGATTCGCGTGAAGGTCCGCTAGTCGGGCCTTAGCTAGTTGGCCGGTGGCGACCCAAAGCTGACCGGCTGGCTTAGAGATCGATCTGCTCTGAGAGCGTGAGGGCGTCGTCGACCTCGATCCCCAGGTACCGGACCGTACTGTCGAGTTTCGTGTGACCCAACAGCAGCTGACAGACCCTGATATTCCCGGTCTTCTTGTAGACCAGAGCCACCTTGGTCCGCCGAAGGCTATGGGTTCCGAAACCTTCAGGCTTCAGGTCGATCGTGGCGACCCACTGGTCCACAAGCCGGGCGTACTGCCGGGTCGTGATGTGCTCGCCAGGCCTATTGCGGCTCGGAAATAGCCAGTCGTCTTGTCGGCGGCCGCGGACCGAGAGCCACGCTGTCAGGGCGTCCCTGGTCGCTTCGGTGATCTCGAACGGTACAGGTCGTGCGGTCTTCTTTTGAACCACGGTTGTCCGTTGGCGCACGACATCACCTTGAGCGACATCGCCCACTCTCAGCTTTACGAGGACACAGCCGCGGAGTTTGGCATCCAACGCACAGTCGAAAAGCGCCAGGTCACGAATCTTGCCCTCGTTCTTTAGCTGCTGACGGATCGCCCAGACATGCTTGGGCTTCAGGGGCGGCTTCGGGCCAATGATCCGGCCCGCGTTCCACGGCCGGCGAGGTGATTTGAAGAGGTCGCGCTGCGCCATTCCAAGTCTCCTGGATAGCAGCCCCATCAAGCCGCTGGCATCATCGTACGTCAGGATTTCCAGGACGTTTGCTCAGCGCCCTTTGCGGAAGTTGCTGCCTCGCCGGAGAGCAGACCTTCAACTGGCGCGCGGCTTAGGGCAGACATCACGTGAGCACCACGGTTGCGCTAAAGGGAGCGATCCTCATGACCGACGCCTACGCGAAGCTACCCCAACTGGCCGATGGCGGCGCGGCAGTCATCACTGGCGGCGCCAGCGGCATAGGTTTGGCGGCCGCGCACCGCTTTGCACGGATGGGCCTCCCGGTGGTGATCGCAGACCTAGCGGGTGACCGGCTGAGAGACGCCGAGATGGCTCTGCGCGAAACTGGCGCCAAGGTCGCGGCGGTGCCTACGAATGTTTCCAGGTTCGAAGATCTCGAGCGCCTGCGCGACAAAACCCAGGCCGCCTTCGGCCATGTGGCCGTGCTGATGCTGAACGCGGGCGTTGGTCTGAACCCAGGCGGGGCTTGGACGAACCTCGACGCCTGGAAGGCGCAGATGGACGTGAACCTCTGGGGTGTGATCCATGGGGCGCACGCCTTCCTGCCAGCAATGCTCGAGGCCAGGAGGCCCGGCTTCCTCATCGTCACAGGCTCCAAGCAGGGCATCACAACGCCGCCTGGAAACACCGCGTACAACGTCTCCAAGGCCGCCCTGAGGTCTTTTACCGAGGGCTTGCAGCACGAATTGCGGAACACGGAAGGCTGCCGGATCAGCGCCCATCTCTTGGTGCCGGGCTTCACCTACACCGGCATCACCGCGTCGCGGGTACCGGGGAAGCCGCCTGCCGCCTGGACGCCCGAAGAGGTCGCAGAGTTCATGCTTGCGAGCCTCGCCCGCGAAGACTTCTACATCCTCTGCCCTGACAACGACGTGACCCGGGCAATGGATGAGAAGCGGATGGCTTGGGCAATGGGCGACCTGATCGAAAACCGACCTGCCTTGTCGCGGTGGCACCCTGCCTGGCAGGACGCTTTCGAG
>NZ_JANOCX010000223.1:0-2164 GCF_031412415.1 Phenylobacterium sp. | reverse complement strand
TTGGCGCGGAACACACCCGACTGGGCGAGGAGTTGGTCCACCAGGGTGGTTTTACCGTGGTCGACGTGAGCGATGATGGCGATGTTGCGGAGCGACATTGAATTGCCCGGGGAGGGCCCTATCTGGAGAAGCGGGCGCTTGTAGGCGAGGCCGGCCCATTAAGCCAGCGTCTTCTCGCCGAGCCGCAGCATGGCATTGTTCCGCTATTGTGCGCCGCACCAATTTTCAGTCTCATTATGCCAGCGCATATAGGGCTGATTTGTAACGGATTTTTTCGTGATCATTAGAAAATGTGATGACGAAAACACAAATTTGCTTGTTGTTTTGTGCGTCGCACTGTATAAGTTCGAACTGTGAGGCGTCGCTGACGCCTCTGCCCTTCCTGGGCGTTTCCTCCCTAATGAACTGCCGGGCCCTCGGGTCCGGCTTTTTTTTGGGCTGTCGCTTGGCGACGCCGAGGGGCGCTACTTCAACCCCGACCAGTCGGCCGCGGCCAAGGTGCGGGTAAGGGCTTCCAGGTCCGCCTGCAATCGCGTGAAGCCCTCGGTGGGCTCCAGGCGCGCCTCATCCAGATAGAGCCCGCGGTTGATCTCGATCTGCAGGGCGTGGGTCCGGCGACCCGGACGGCCATAGTGTTCGGTGGTGTAGCCCCCGGCGTAGGGGGCGTTGCGCGCCACCCGATAACCCATGGCCTCCAGTTCCTTCTCCACGCGCTGGCTGATCAGGCCCGCGCACGCCGCGCCGAACCGGTCGCCCAGGACGATGTCGCAGGCCGATCCCCCGACCCGCGCCGCCGCCGCCGGCATGGAGTGCCAGTCGATGAGGATCGCGTAGCCGTGCGCGGCGTGGGCTTCGCCGATCAGGCGGGCCAGGGCGGCGTGATATGGGGCGTGGGCGGTTTCGATCCGCGTGCGCGCCTCGGCGAAGGTCAGCTTGCGGGCGTAGATCTCCTGGCCTTCCGAGACCACGCGGGCGATGGCGCCCAGGCCGGCGGCCACCCGGGCCGTCCGCGAGCGGGCGAAATCCGGCAACTCGTCGGCGAACATGGTCTGGTCGAGTTCGAAGGCCTCGCGGTTCACGTCGATATAGGCGCGCGCGAGATTGGCGCAGATCATCGCCGCGCCCAGGCTGGGGCCGGCGCCGACCAGCTCGTCGACATAGGCGTCCTCCGAGCGTCGGATGGCGACGGCGTCGAGCGCCGCGGCGGCCATCATATCCTCGGGATAGAGGCGGCCGGAATGGGGCGAGGCGAAAACCAGCGGCGTCGGCGCGGGCGAGCCGGCGTCCGCCGCGCGCCGCACCTCGAAAGGCGGGACCTTCGGCGCGGCTCGGTTTGCGGCGATGGACTCCCAGGCGGTCATCGCGAGCATATGACGGTGCGTCTGCGTGGCGGTCAAACGGCGGCGCGCGCCAGCCGCCGGTTCATCGCGGATTTACATCTCGGCGCCTACTCTCGTTCTTTGCCGACATTCCTCTCGGAGCGCCTATGCCTCGGATCCTGCTCGCCGAAGATGATGACTCCCTGCGCGGGTTCCTGTCCCGCGCCCTGGAGCGGGCGGGCTTTGAGGTGACCGCCTGCGCCGATGGCGACGAGGCGGCCGCGGCGCTCACCCAGGACTGGGACCTGCTGCTCACCGACATCGTCATGCCTGGCATGGACGGCATCGAGGTGGCGCGCCTGGCCGCCGCGCGCCAACCGGGCCTGCGCATCATGTTCATCACCGGTTTCGCCGCCGTGGCCCTGGCCGCCGGCGACGCCGCGCCCCCCGGCGCCAAGGTGCTGTCCAAGCCTATTCACCTGCGCGAGATCGTCTCCGAGGTCGAACGGATGATGGCCGCGGCCTGATCGGGCGCTTGCGCGGCGTGCCCGGCGCCGTTATACCGCCGCCTCCCGCTCCCCTAGGGGAGACCGGCCGGTCGGACGTGTAGCTCAGCGGGAGAGCACCTCGTTGACATCGAGGGGGTCACAGGTTCAATCCCTGTCACGTCCACCATCCCTTTCCACCGCCTGGATTCCAGACCGCGCCTTGCCTCCGGGCCGGGCCGCGGGTCGCTACGATCGCCCGCGTCCGAACCCAGACCGTAAATGGCCCGCCGGTGAAGACCTCCGGCGTCGACGTCCTGGCTGACTATGACTTCGGCGAAGTCATGGGCGGCGCACTAC
>NZ_JANOCX010000222.1:0-10715 GCF_031412415.1 Phenylobacterium sp. | reverse complement strand
GGGTCGAAGCCGTGGCCGCTGAAGCTGGCGCTCCGTTCCACGGTGTGTGGCTGGAGGCCTCCGCCGAGGAGCTGGCGGCGCGGATCGAGGGACGCGACGGCGACGCCTCCGACGCGACGGTCGCCACGCTGCAGATGCAGCTCGACCGCGATGTCGGGCAGATCGACTGGGTTCGCGTCGACGCCTCCGGGCCGGCGCAGGACGCTGCGGAGGCCTGGTCCGCGGCGTACGCCACCCCATGACTGTAGCTACTGACGTTGAAATCATCGGCGGCGGTCCCGCCGGCCTCATGGCGGCCGAGGTGCTGAGCGCCGCTGGCCTGTCCGTAACCGTCCATGACCGGATGCCCAGCCTGGGACGGAAGTTCCTCATGGCCGGACGCGGCGGGCTCAACCTCACCCATTCCGAGGAGTTGTCGCCGTTCGTCGAGCGCTATGGCATGCGCGCTGAGACGCTTCGACCCTTGCTTGAAGCCTACCCGCCCCAGGCCTTGATCGATTGGGCCAAGGGCTTGGGTCAGGAGATTTTCGTGGGGTCCAGCGGCCGGGTGTTCCCCGAGGCGCTGAAGGCCTCGCCTCTGCTGCGCGCCTGGCTGACGCGGTTGGAGGGGCAGGGGGTCAAGTTCCGCCCACGCCACGAATGGACCGGATGGAACGCCGCCGGCGACCTGACCTTCAGCGACGGCGAGACCAGCCGACCCAGGGCCACGATCCTGGCGCTGGGCGGGGCGAGCTGGCCCAAACTTGGCTCTGACGGGGGCTGGACCAGGCTGCTGGAGGGCGTCGAGATCGCGCCCCTGCGCGCGGCCAATGTCGGCTTCCAGGCCGCTTGGAGCGACGTGTTCCGCCAGGAGTGCGCCGGAACGCCGCTCAAGGCGCTGGCGTTGAGGTTCGGCGAGCGAAACGTGCGCGGCGAGGTCATGCTGACGTCGGGCGGCGTGGAAGGCGGCGCGATCTACGCGCTATCGGCGGACCTGCGCGACGCCATCCAGGCCGACGGTTCGGCGACGCTGGAGATCGACCTGCGCCCCGACCTGCCGTCTCAGCGCCTGGCCACGCGGATCGCCGCGGCGGGACCTGGACAGTCCCTCACCAACGTCCTGCGCAAGGCGGGCCTCAACCCCGCCGAGATCGGTCTCCTGCGCGAGGCGGGCCATGTGCCCAAGGAACCGTCCAGCCTGGCGCGACGGATCAAGTCGGTCCCCCTGCGCCTGACCGCCCCGCAGTCCCTGGACCGGGCGATATCGACCGCCGGCGGCGTGACGTTCGAGGCGCTGGACGAGGCCCTGATGCTGCGTGCAAGACCGGGCGTGTTCGTGGCCGGCGAGATGCTGGACTGGGAGGCCCCCACCGGGGGCTACCTGCTGCAGGCCTGTTTCGCCACGGGCGTGGCGGCGGCCCGTGGGGCGATGGCGCGGCTGAAGAGCTAGCGCTACGCCGCCTGGCCAGCCACCCAGCCGGACGACCAGGCCCATTGGAAATTGTAGCCGCCCAGCCAGCCGGTGACGTCGACCACCTCGCCGATGAAAAAGAGGCCGGGGACCTCACGGGCGCCCAGGGTCTTGGAGTCCAGGTCGCGGGTGTCGACGCCGCCCAGGGTGACCTCGGCGGTGCGGTAGCCCTCCGACCCGACCGGCTTGATCCGCCAGGCGTTCACCGCCGCGTCCAGCCGCGCGACAGCCTTGTCGGACAGGTCGCCCACATTGCCGGTCGCGGCGGTTTCGTCGGCGATCATCTGGGCCAGGCGCCGGGGCAGGTGCTCGGCCAGGATCGTCACGACGGCCTGTTTGCCGCGAGCCGAGCGGGCGGACTTGAGAATCTGGGCCAGGTCGACGCCCGGCGCCATGTCGATGACGATCTCCTCGCCCTCGCGCCAGTAGGACGAAATCTGAAGGATGGCCGGGCCGCTGAGACCGCGATGGGTGAACAGCATGGCCTCGGCGAAGCGGGTCTTGCCGTGGGCGGCCACGGCGTCCAGAGCGACCCCGGCCAACGGCTTCAGGCGCTCCAGCATGCCCACCTCGAAGGTCAGGGGCACCAACGCCGGGCGGGTCTCCACCAGGCGCAGGCCGAACTGGCGCGCGATGTCGTAACCCCATCCGGTGGCGCCCATCTTGGGGATCGACTTGCCGCCGCTGGCGACCACCAGGCTTTCGCAGGCGACCTGGGTTCCGTCGCCCAGGGTGAGCCGGAAGCCGTCGTCGGTCTTGCCCACCTGCGCCACCGAGGTCCGCAGCCGCAGGACCGCGCCCGCCGCGCGCAGGGCGTCCAGCAGCATGGCGATGATCTCCCTGGCCGAACCGTCGCAGAACAACTGTCCCAGGGCCTTCTCGTGATAGGCGATTCCGCTGCGCTCGACCCAGGCCGTGAAGTCCTTCGGCGTGTAGCGGCGCAGGGCCGAGATCGCGAAGTGGGGGTTGGCCGATAGGAAGTTGGCCGGGCCGGCGTTGATGTTGGTGAAGTTGCAGCGGCCGCCGCCTGAGATCCGGATCTTCTCGCCTGCGGCGGCGGCATGGTCGATCACCAGGACACGGCGTCCGCGCCGGCCAGCCTCGATGGCGCACATCATGCCCGCCGCGCCAGCCCCGACCACCTCCACGTCGAAGGTTTCCAAGGTATCGTCTCTCCTGCCTGGGCCGGGTTTCGACAAGGTCGGGGGCGGCAAGTCAATCTATCCCGCCGCCCAGACCCTTGCGTGTGCGGGGCATCCGGGCGAACGGATCGCATGGCCGACGATGCGTCCCCCCCGATTACCCTGGTCGAGCGCCGGCCGAAGCTCACGCTCGCCCTGGTCGTAGGGCTGGCGCTCGCGGCCAGTTGGTGGTTCCAGGGCAAGCCGCCGCCGGCGCGCAAGCTGGAGCTGACCCCCGTGGTCGAAGCGGTGCTGAAGGACGACGGCGGTCCAAGCATCGGGCCGCGCGACGCCGACGTGATCGTG
Source organism: Phenylobacterium sp. (assembly GCF_031412415.1). GTDB lineage: Bacteria > Pseudomonadota > Alphaproteobacteria > Caulobacterales > Caulobacteraceae > Phenylobacterium. Next base: position 7,778 of record NZ_JANOCX010000222.1, on the reverse strand, counting down.
GTCGTGTTCACCGACTACCAGTGTTCGGTCTGCAAGCGGACCGACGCCGCGCTGGGACGCCTGGTGGCGAATGATCATCGGGTGCGCGTGATCTACAAGGACTGGCCGATCCTGGGCGAGGCTTCGACCCTGGCCGCGGAGGTGGCGCTGGCCGCCGATCGACAAGGCCGGTACGCCGCCGTCCATCAGCGCCTGATGGCCAGCCCCGCCAAGCTCGACGCCGCGCGGATCAAGGACATCGCTATCGCCGCGGGCGTCGATTGGCCCCGGCTGGAGGCCGACCGCGCCACGCATCGAGCTGCGATCAAGTCACGTCTCGCCGGAAACGCCGCCCAGGCCTGGTCGCTCGGATTGGAAGGCACTCCGGCCTACCTGGTGGGCCCGTTCCTCACCAAGGGAGGTCTGGAAGACCGAGATCTCGAACAGGCCGTCGCGGCCGCGCGCAAGGCGGGCCCGCCACGCTGAGCGACCGGCCTGGCGGCGGCGGACGCGCGACCTCGCCTCAAACGGGCGCCGCATTGCGGAAAGCCGCTGTGGAATCTAGCTTAACGCCAAGCCCAGAAGGGCTGGCGTCGGGAGGAGACCATATGCACGGGCTGATGCAGGACTGGCCGTTGACGGTCGACAAGATTCTCGACCACGCCAAGGCCTGGCATGGCGCCCGCGAAGTGGTCAGCCGCTCGGTTGAAGGGGCTATCGTCCGCACCACCTACGAACAGATCCACGCCCGCGCGCAGCGGGTGTCCAACGCCCTGCTGGCCCTGGGCGTGCAGCCCGGCGACCGGATCGCGACGCTCGCCTGGAACACCGGCCGCCACATCGAGGCCTGGTACGGGATCATGGGGATCGGCGCGATCTGCCACACGCTGAACCCGCGCCTGTTCGCCGAGCAGCTCTGCTACATCGTCAATCACGCCGAAGATAAGCTCATCTTCACCGACCTGACCTTCCTGCCGATGCTGCTGGAGCAGCGCGCCAAGATGCCGACCGTGAAGCACATCGTGGTGCTGACCGATCCCGATCACATGCCGACCGACTTCCCCGGCGCGCTCTGTTTCGAGACCCTGGTCGAGCAGGCCTCGCCCGATTGCGCCTGGGGCGGGTTCGACGAGAACACCGCCGCGGGCCTCTGCTACACCTCCGGCACGACCGGAAATCCGAAGGGCGTGCTGTACTCGCACCGCTCGAACTTCCTGCACACCCTGGTGACGATGGGATCGGATGTCCTGGGCATCAAGGCCACCGACACGGTGCTGCCGGTTGTGCCGATGTTCCACGCCAACGCCTGGGGCCTGGCCTTCTCGGCGCCCGCCGTTGGGGCCAAGCTGGTCATGCCGGGCCCGAAGCTGGACGGCGCCTCGGTGCATGAACTGCTGGAAACTGAGGGCGTCACCTATTCGGCCGCCGTCCCGACCGTCTGGCAGATGCTGCTGACCCACCTGCGGACCACCAACGGCAAGATCACCACCCTGAAGCGCGTCGTGATCGGCGGTTCGGCGGTGCCGGAGGCCATCGTGCGCGGCTTCCGCGACGAGTACGGCGTGGACGTGACCCACGCCTGGGGCATGACCGAGACCTCGCCGCTGGGCACCCAAGCGACGCCCAACCATCTGATCGCGGCCATGGACCCTGAGCGGCAGCTGCAGTTCAAGCTGAAACAGGGCCGCGCGCCGCTGGGCATCCAGCTCAAGCTTGTGGACGACGAGGACAAGGAGCTGCCGCGCGACGGCCACACCTTCGGTCGGCTGAAGGTCGCCGGACCCTTCGTGGTCGGAGAGTACTTCAAGGCCGAGGGCGGCAAGATCCTGGACGCCGAAGGCTATTTCGACACCGGCGACGTGGCCACCCTGGACGAGCATGGGTTCATGCAGATCACCGACCGGGCCAAGGATGTGATCAAGTCCGGCGGGGAGTGGATTTCGTCCATCGAGATCGAGAACATCGCCGCGGGCCATCCGAAGGCGGAGCTGGCCGCGGTGATCGGCGTGCTGCACCCGAAGTGGGATGAGCGCCCCCTGTTGCTGGTCAAGCTCATGCCGGGCGAGGCCTCGACGCCGAAGGAGTTCCTCGACTTCCTGGAGGGCAAGATCGCCAAGTGGTGGACACCCGACGACGTGGTGTTCGTCGATGACATCCCGCTGGGCGCCACCGGCAAGATCGACAAGAAGCTGATCCGCGAGCGGATGAAGGACTACGTGCTGCCCACCGCCGCGGCGGCGGCCGCCGCGCCCATGGCGCTGGCGGCGACGGCCGAGCCGAAGATCTACGCGCCGGAGCCCGAGTCACCGAACCTGGAAGCCGCGAGCCTCGACTGGACGCCGAACCCCGCCCAGCGGATCGAGCCCAAGCCCGAACCTCTGGTGGCCGCATTTCCGGCCACGTCTGAAACCAAGGCCGGGGAGGCCCCGGCGGACGCCGACGTCCCTTTTCCCGCTGAGCCGGCCATGAGCGCCGGCGCGGCCGCCGCTCTGCCGCCGGCCGAGGGCGCCATCGCCCAGCCCATGTTCGCCCCCGTCACGCCGGCGCGACGAGTCTCGCCAGGACGCGCGCGCTTCGCCGACCTCTATCTCAAGCTGGCGACCATCGTGGCGATCACGCCCGCGGCCATGGTGGGTGTCGCCTTCCTGGGCGTCCAGCTCAACCTGCTGGACCGGTTGGCCTTCGCGCGGCTGGCGTTGGACCTCGCGCCCCAGGTGGCGCTGATCAGCGTCGCCACGGGGATCGCGGGCCTGGCTGTGGCGCTGATGGCGGGTTTCAACCGCTTCTGGCTGCGCGGCCTGCTGGTGCTGGCGATCAGCGCCGCGACCCTGGGGGCCTATGCGGTGGCCCGCAGCGCCGGCGCCCAGACCCCGCCAGCGGTTCAGTCCGCCAGCCGGTAGTCGCTGTCGAGGCCAGCCTCGCCGTCTGTGGTCACCAGGCCGCGGCGGACCAGGTCCAGCATGTGCCCCAGGACCGAGCGCGAGGCCGCCGGCCACAGGCGCTTGTCCACGGCGGCGTAGAGCACCGGCACCATGTCCTTGATCCGCCCGTGGCCCTGGGCGACGGCGTCCAGCACCTGGGCCTCGCGCGCCCGGCGGTGGGCGATATAGGCCTCGACGAAGGGCGTGACCTCGGTGATCGGCGGGCCGTGGGTCGGCCACAGGACGGCGAATTCCCGCGCCTTCACCAGGTCCAGGCTGGCCATGTAGTCGGTCATGTCGCCGTCGGGCGGGGTGATGACGGTGGTTGACCAGCCCATGATGTGATCGCCGGAGAACAGGGCGTTCTCCTCGTGCAGGGCGAAGCAGATGTGATTGGAGGTGTGGCCGGGGGTGGCGATGGCTTCCAGCGTCCAGCCTGGCCCGGTCAGCACGGTCCCGCCGCCACACAGGCTGATGTCGGGGGCGAAGCCGAAGTCGGCGCCGGCCTCGGTCCTGATCGTCGATTCCTCGGCCAGCACCCCCACCGCGCAGCCATAGATCGGCGCGCCGGTCTTCTCCTGCAACGGCTTGGCCAGCGGGGAATGGTCGGAGTGGTGATGGGTGACTAGGATGTGGGTGACCCGCTCACCCGGCTCCAGAGCCGCCAGGATCGCGTCCAGATGCTCGGGCAGATCGGGGCCGGGGTCGATCACGGCCACCTCGCCGCGGCCGACGATATAGGTACCGGTGCCGAGGAAGGTGAAGGGGCCGGGATTGTTGGCCACCACACGGCGGATCAGCGGCGAGACCTGATCGCAGGCGCCGTAGTCGAAGGTGATGTCGCGGACATAGGGGATCATCGGTCAGCTCCGGCGCCGGTCTTGCCTTAACCCCTGGGTAACCAGTCCCACGAGGGTGTCATGGCGGCGGACGCGGCGATATTTGTTTCAAAACGGCTTCAGCGCGCGGCCTTCGCCCTGTTGTGTATCCTTGCGGCCCAGATGGTGCTGGTCGTGGCGAGCTGCGAGCCCGACGAATTCGCCATGAACCCGACCCGGGTCCAGGTGACGCTGCCCCGCTAGCGCGGAAAAGCGCCGGACAGATCGTAACCGGCCTCGTTTCCCAGCTCGATCAGCTGCTGACGGGTTCGGGCGTCGGCGTTGAATTCGCCCAGGGACCAGGTGACGATCGAGCGCGTGCCCGATCGGCAGAAGGCCAGCACGGGACCGGCCGCCGACTCGACCGCGAAGTGATTGGCCTCCACCTGCTCGGGCGTTGGTCCGCCGCGCACCGGGATGTGGATGTAGTCCAGCCCCGCAGCCCGGGCCGCGGCCTCGACCTGGGCGCTGGTCGGCTGGGCTGAGTCCTCGCCGTCAGGCCGGTTGTTGATCACCAGCCTGAACCCCTGCGCGGCCGCCGCGGCCAAGTCCTCCAGGCCGATTTGCGGGCTGACGGAGAGGTGATCTGTAACGCGTCGGAAATCGGTCATTTTCGCTACCAAGCTTCGGGGGAAAGGCCCTTCGTTGACATCATCGGGGGCCAGTGGAAGTTTCGCAACGCCCGGCCGTCGAAAGGCCTAATCTCGAGCCCCTGCCAAATGTTGCGTTTCATAGGCCGCCGCCTGCTCGTGGCCATCCCGACGCTGTTCCTCGTCGTCACCGTGGCCTTCTTCATGATGCGCGCGGCGCCGGGCAGACCCTTTGACAAGGACCGCAAGCTCTCGCCCGAGATCGAGGCCAATGTCATGGCCAAGTACGGCATGGATAAACCGCTGTCCGAGCAATACTTCAACTATATCAAGGATGTGGCGCGCGGCGACTTCGGTCCTTCACTGAAGTACAAGGACAAGAGCGTCCTGCAGATCCTGCAGGAGAACTACAAGGTCAGCCTGATCCTGGGCCTGTCGGCCATCAGTATCGCCGGCGTCCTGGGGGTGACCCTTGGGGTGCTGGCGGCCCTTCGGCAGAACGGAATGATCGACTACGGGGTCATGGCCATCGCCATCGTCGGCGTCTGCATCCCGACCTTCGTCACCGCGCCGCTGCTGGTGCTGCTGTTCGGGTCCAAGCTGCAGATTCTACCTTCGGGCGGTTGGAACGGCGGCGCTTTGGCCAATCTGATCTTGCCGATCACGGTGCTGGCCCTGCCCCAGATCGCCATCATCTCGCGCCTGACCCGGGCCGGGATGATCGAAGTGTTGCATTCCAACTATGTGCGGACGGCCCGCGCCAAGGGCCTGCCCGAGCACCGCATCGTCATGAAGCACGCCCTGCGCGCGGCGATCCTGCCCCTGGTCAGCTATCTGGGTCCGGCCTGCGCGGGTCTGCTCACCGGGTCGCTGGTGGTGGAGAAGATCTTCAACCTGCCGGGCCTGGGCAAGTTCTTCGTCATCTCGGCCCTGCAGCGCGACTACACCGTGGTTATGGGCATGGTGATCTTCTACGCCGCCCTGATCCTGGTGCTGAACCTGATCGCCGATCTCCTGTACGCCATGCTCGATCCGCGGGTGCGCCTGTCATGACCGGCCCGATCCTGGCGCCCGGCTCGCGGGCCGGCGCTGAGCTGATGGAAAAGGCGGTCAAGGGCCGCAGCCTTTGGGACGACGCGCGGCGGCGTCTGCTGCGCAACGGCGCGGCGGTCACCGGCATCGTCGTGCTGCTGGTGCTGGTGGCGATCGCGCTGCTGGGCCCGCTGTTCACGCCGTTCAGCTACGACCAGATCAACAAGAACGACGTCTGGGCTCCGCCGCTCACCGCCGGACATCTTCTGGGCGCCGACTCGCTGGGCCGCGACCTGCTGGCGCGGCTGCTGATGGGTCTTCGGGTGTCGCTGGCCATCGGCCTGGTGGCGACCCTGGTCTCGCTGGTCATCGGCATCGTCTGGGGCGCGGTGGCGGGCTTCGTCGGCGGGGCGCTGGACGAGCTGATGATGCGGGTCGTCGATGTCCTTTATTCGCTGCCCTTCATCTTCTTCGTGATCCTGCTGATGGTGACGTTCGGCTCGAACATCATCCTGATCTTCGTCGCCATCGGGGCGGTGGAATGGCTCACCATGAGCCGCATCGTACGCGGCCAAACCCTAGGGCTGAAGCACAAGGAGTTCGTGGAGGCCGCCCGCGCCGCGGGCCTCACCCAGGGCGCGATCATCGCCAAGCACATCGTGCCCAACCTGCTGGGTCCGGTGGTGGTCTATGTGACCCTGACCATCCCCGCCGTGATCCTGGCCGAGAGTTTTCTGTCGTTCCTGGGCCTGGGGGTCCAGCCGCCGATGGCCTCGCTGGGCACGCTGATCGCCGGCGGCGCGCAGGACATGGAGCTGGCGCCCTGGCTGCTGATCTTCCCGTCCCTGACCATGGTCCTGACCCTGATGAGCTTCAACTTCATCGGCGACGGCCTGCGCGACGCGATCGATCCGAAGGACCGCTAGCAAACCGGAAATTCGAACAATTGTTCGTTTCGACTTGCCTCTCGCCCCGGAAAGGTCCGACCTTGCGAGCAATCAAAAAGCACGCAGCGGAGGACGCCCCATGGCCATCGATTTCGACATCCCCGAAGACGCCAAGGCGATCCGCCTGAAGGTCCGCCAATGGGTCGAGGACGAATGCATCCCCGCCGAGAAGAGGCTGAAGGATAAGGCGAGCTTCAAGACCGTGCTGGACGAGCTACGGGTCAAGGCGCGAGCCGCCGGCCTTTGGCTTCCCTTCATCCCCAAGGAGTATGGCGGCATGGGCCTGGGCCCGCTGGCCAACGCCCTGGTGCAGATGGAGCTGGGACGCAGTCACCTGGGCGCGCTGTCGATGAACAGCCAGGGCCCGGACGACGCCACGATGTTGACCCTGCTGGCGCACGGCACCGAGTACCAGAAGGAGAAGTTCCTCAAGCCGCTCCTGGCTGGCGAAAAACGCGTCTGTTACTCGATGACCGAGAAGGCCGCCGGCGCCGACGCCACGGGCATGCGCACCACCGCGGTCAAGGACGGCAACGAGAACTATATCCTCAACGGCGAGAAGTGGTTCTCATCGGCCGCCAGCGCCGCCGACATGGCCCTGGTCATGGCCCGCACCGATCCCGACGCCCCCCGTCACCAGCAGTTCTCCACCTTCATCGTCGAGTTGCCGAACCCCGGCTACAACATCAAGCGCGACATCAAGACCATGGCCGTGGAGGGCGAGCTCAGCCACATCATGGGCGGCGGCCACTCCGAGATCGAGATCAAGGATCTGGTGGTCCCGGCCGAGAACCTGCTGGGCGGGGAGGGGCAGGGCTTCAACATGGGCCAGCATCGCCTGGCCTATGGGCGACTACGCCACGGCATGCACAATGTGGCGATGGCCCAGCGGGCGCTGGACATGGCCGCGGCCCACGTCACCAAGCGCGAGACCTTCGGCAAGCCGCTGCACGAGCGCCAGGGCGTCCAGTTCATGTTGGCCGAGTGCGCCAGTGAACTCTACATGGCCCGGCTGATGCTGCTGCATATCGCCTACAAGGCGGAGAAGGGCATGGACCTCCGCCAGGAGAACTCCATCGCCAAGGTCTTCCTGGCGCACATGGTCCACAAGGTGGTGGACACCGCCATCCAGCTGCACGGCGCGCTGGGCTATAGCCAAGATACGCCGCTGGCGAGCTGGTACACCCACATCCGCAGCCAGCGCCTCGTCGACGGGCCGGACGAGGTCCACAAGTGGACGGTCGGCCGCAACGTGATCAAGGCCTACCAGCAGCATGGCACGACGGCCTCGGCGGCCGGGGGTGACCTCATCTAGGACGGAGCCGGGGGGGCGCCCGGGGGGGGTGGCCCGGCCCCCCACCTAACCCCACGGGCGCGCACGCGGCGGGGGCCCGGGGGGGTAAGGGAGTTAGAGACCCAAGCGGGCGTGGG
>NZ_JANOCX010000221.1:0-8607 GCF_031412415.1 Phenylobacterium sp. | reverse complement strand
TTCGTCCGCACCACGACGATGCCGAAATTCGAGAACTGGGCGCCCGTTGTCCACACTTTTTGCCCGTCGATTACCCAGTCGCCGGAGCCGTCGTCGGCGCGCACGGCGCGGGTCCGCGCCGCCGCCACGTCCGACCCGCCTGCCGGTTCCGAGAACAGCTGGCACCAGATCTCCTCGCCGCGCATGGCGGGCCCGACAAACCGCTTCTTGGTCTCCTCGTCGGCGAAGGTCATGACGGTGGGCACGCACATGCCCAGGCCGATCTGGAAAGGATTGCCAGGGATCGGGTGCCGGGCCTCCTCCTCCGCGAAGATCACGCTCTGGATCGGATTGCCGCCCTGCCCGCCCCACTCCTTGGGCCAGGTGATGCAGGCATAGCCGGCGGCGGCCTTCTTGGCCTGCCAGGCCTTTGAGGCGGCCATGCCGTCGCCGCCTTCGGGGTCGCCGCCGGCCTCGCGGCTCTTGGGGGCGTTGGCGGCGAGCCACTCGCGGACCTGCTGGCGGTAGGCGGCTTCGTCGGGGGTGTCGTTGAAGTCCATGATCGATGTCCCTTAGGCGGCCGTGTTGCGACGTTCGAGGTGGCTGACGAGCCGTTCCTTCCAGACCCGAGGCGCGCCGGCCACGAGGCTGAGCTGACGCGAGCGGCGGTAGTAAAGATGGCAGTCCATCTCCCAGGTGAAGCCAATGCCGCCGTGGGTCTGGATGTTTTCCTTCGAGGCGAACCAGAAGGCTTCCGAGGCCGCGATCCGCGCGGCGCTGGCGGCCACCGGCAGCTCGGGCGCATTGGTGTTGAGCGCCCACGCGCCGTAGTAGGCGTTAGAGCGGGCCAGCTCGTTCTTCACATAGATGTCGGCCAGTTTGTGCTTGATGGCCTGATACGAGGCGATGACGCGACCGAAGGCATAGCGCTCCAGGGCGTATTCCTTGGCCATCTCCAGGCATCGGTCGGCGCCCCCGCACTGTTCGAAGGCCAGCAGCACCGCGGCGCGGTCGAAAATCTGCTCGACCAATTCCATCCCCTCGCCGGCGTTCCCGACCCGGCGGACCGGAGTGTCCTTGAAGGTCAGCTTGGCCGCGTCGCGGGTGGGGTCGAGGGTTTTCAGCATGTCGCGGCTGACGGAAGGGTCCGTCAGGTCGACCAGGAACAGGCCAGGCTTTCCGTTTTCCTTGGCCAGCACCAGCGTGACATCGGCGATATCGCCGTCGGTGACGGGGACCTTCACGCCGTTCAGCTTGCCGCCCTCGACCGTCGCCTGGAGGTTGGCGGCGGTGACCACGCCCGGGCCTTCGCTGGTGGCCATCGCGCCGATGATCTCGCCCGCGGCGATCTTGGGCAGCAGATAGGCCTTCTGCTCATCATTGCCGGCCAACAGGATCGCCTCGGCCAGGAAATAGACGGTGGAGGCGAAGGGGATCGGCGCCACGACGCGGCCCAGCTCCTCGGCGATCACGCAGAGTTCCAGATGGCCGAGGCCCAGGCCGCCGTGTTTCTCGGGGATCGCCGCGCCCAGCCAGCCCTGCGCCGCCACGGCCTTCCACAGCGCCTCGTCATAGGCCCGCGCGTCGTCGTCCAGGGTCTTGCGGACGCGGTCCGTCCCGCAGTTGGCGGCCAGGAACTTGCGCGCCTCGCCCTTGAGGAATTTCTGGTCGTCCGAGAAATCGAAGTTCATTTCCGCCCATCCCCGCCCTTGCAAGGCGGTATCTGAAGTCGCTTGGCGGGCAACATACGCCCCCTGCAGACCTTGGAAAGATTGACCTCGCGTCAAGGATTTCAGGGTCTTATGGGCGGCTGAGACGGACTGACAGGGACGCCGCGCATGGCCAGGGCAATATACCAGCGAAACCAGAAGGTCTGGGTCGAGAGCGTCGGCGCCTGGGCGGTGATCGAGAAGATCGTGCCCATCTGGGCCAAGGGCTTCGACGAGCCGGTCAAGGTCACCTACGACGTCGGCCTGGGGCGCGAATTCGCCGCCCATGAGCTGAAGCCCGAGCAGGACAGCGACCGCGAGGCGCTGACCGAGGATGGCGCGCGCTGGCGGCTGCTGCGCGCCCACAACAAGTGGCAAACCGACCAGGAAACCCGCGGCCACCCCTTCCCCGGCACCTATCCGGTGGTGGTGACCGACCCAAACGACTGGGGCGGCTGGCGGGTGCCGGGCGCGGAGTACGATCGCGACCCGCACAAGATCGAGTTCCAGGCCAGGTTGATCGCCAATGCGCCGCGCCTGCTGAGCCTCGCCCGCCAGCTGGTCCGGGTCGTGGACGACAGCCATGGCGCCGCGCCGCCCGAACTGGCCGAGATCGCCGACGATGTGCTGAAGTTGGAACGATACCTGCTGGAAATTCCGGCCGCCGAAGGCCGCGACGACGAGGACGCGGTCACCGCGGCCTAGCGCCGCGGGCCGACGCCGGTCGCGCCAGGCCGAGATCGACCTCACCCTCCGGCGTCACGTCGTTGCCGCGCCTGCCAACCCAGACGCGCAGCGTCAAGCCGCTCGCCCGGCCCTGAGCGGCCCATCCCCGGATCGCCGACAGATAGGGCTCGCGACGCCAAGCGGCGGGGGTGGAAGGTTCCACCTCGACATCCAGTCGGCGCCCCCCCTCGGCCAGGGTCATCAGGAAACCAGCGCGATCGGGCCGCCACTCTTCGCCCAGGCTGGGCGCATGAAGCCAGTAGCAGACAAACTCGCCGCAGGTCGTCGGGCGATCGACGTAGATCTGGCACCCGCAGCCTCGCTTGAACTGCTTGCACCAGACGAACTGCGGCTTCGCCAGTTCCTTGACGCCCATAAGCTTGCAGCAGAGACCGCAGTCCCCGCACGACTTGCCCTCAGCGACCACCGGTCTCGTCATCCGTCGACGGATACGACAACCCCGCGACAGTTTTGTTGCAAGAGGCCTCTAGTCGACCGTTAGAACCTGTAGCCGACCCCCGCCGAGACCACCCACGGGTCCAACTTGACCTTGGACTTCAGCGTTCCGCCGTTGATCTTGGCGTCGGTCTCGAAGAACACTTTCTTGACGTCCAGATTGGCGCTCCAGGCGCCCTGGATCGCCACGTCCATTCCGGCTTGCAAGGCATAGCCGACACCGTCGTCCAGCTTCACCGAGAAGCCGTTCTTGTCGTCGCCGCTGTAGAACATCATGTAGTTCAGGCCTGCGCCGACATAGGGGCTCACCCGCGCCGCGGGCGCGAAGTGGTACTGCACTGTGGCGATAGGAGGCAGCACCCAGGTCTTGTGAACCACGACGTCGGTCGCCGGTCCCTGCGCGCGGATCGTGTGCTGCGTCGTCCCAAGGACCAGCTCGACAGCCACATTGTCGGTGAGGAAGTAGTGGATGCCCACGGTTGGCATGACGTCATGCTGGACATCGACATGCAGCCCCGTGGCGCCGCCGACGGCCGTGCGGATAGGGTCGTCGGCGTCGGACGAAACGCCGGTGACGCGACTGTTCAAGATAATGTGGCCCTTCGCCTTGGGCTGGAAATCCTGGGCTTGCGCGGCGGTCGCGAGCGTCAACGCGGCGCCGAGCGCGAGGGCATAGGTTTTGGCCGACATCTGAAATCCCCTTACTGCGCACGGTGCGGCCGTGCTTGCGCAGTGGGATGGCGCAGGCTCGGCGCGCCGACCTTGATGGATCTCAAACAGTTGTTTGAAATTCAAAATGGGATTGCCCGGCCTCGCCCTTCGCGTCCAGATCGCCTAGATTCTCCCGATGCCCACAGAGACCCCCCAGCCGATCCGGCTCGCCGAGTACCGTCCGCCCGCCTTCCTGATCGAAGAGGTCGCCCTGGACTTCGACCTGGCGGCTCACACGACCCGCGTGAAGGCCCGGCTCAGCATCCGCCGCAACGGCGAACACGCCGACCCGCTGGTGCTGAACGGCGAGCGCCTAAAGCCGGTGTCGGTGGCGGTCGATGGCCGGACCCTAGGCGACGGCGAGCGCACCATCGACGCCGAGTTCCTGACCATCGCCAATGTGCCCGACGCCTTCGTGCTTGAAACCGAGGTCGAGATCGATCCGGAAGCCAACAAGGCGCTGGACGGCCTCTACATGTCCGGTGGCCGGTTCTGCACCCAGTGCGAGGCGGAGGGCTTTCGCAAGATCACCTGGTATCCCGACCGCCCCGACGTGCTGTCGCGCTTCACGGTGCGGATCGAGGCCGACAAGTCGTTCCGCCACCTGCTGTCGAACGGCAACCTGATGGAGTCGGGCGTCCTGCCGAACAGCCGCCACTACGCCGTCTGGAACGACCCGTTCCCCAAGCCCGCCTACCTGTTCGCCCTGGTGGCGGGCGAGCTGGACGTCCTGGAGGACACGCTGGTCACCATGAGCGGCCGCACGGTCGAGCTGCGCATCTTCGTCGACGCCGGCATGGCGCCGCGCGCCGCCTACGCCATGGACGCCCTGAAGCGTTCGATGAAGTGGGACGAGCAGGCGTTCGGGCGGGAGTACGACCTCGACCTGTTCATGATCGTCGCCGTCCGCGACTTCAACTTCGGGGCGATGGAGAACAAGGGGCTGAATATCTTCAACTCCTCGCTGCTGCTGGCGGAGCCGGCCACTGCAACCGACATGGACTACGAGCGCATCGAGAGCGTCGTCGCCCACGAGTATTTCCACAACTGGACGGGCGACCGGATCACCTGCCGCGACTGGTTCCAGCTTTGCCTTAAGGAAGGCCTGACCGTCTTCCGTGACCAGAGCTTCTCAGCCGACATGCGCGGCGCGGCCGTCCAGAGGATCAAGGACGTCAAGGCTCTGCGCGCGCGCCAGTTCCCCGAGGACCAGGGGCCGCTGGCCCATCCGGTGCGGCCGTCCAGCTATCTGAAGATCGACAACTTCTACACCGCCACGATCTACGAGAAGGGCGCGGAGGTTATCCGCATGCTCAAGACCTTGATCGGCGCGGACAAGTTCCGGGAGGGGATGGACCTCTATTTCGACCGCTGGGATGGCCACGCCACCACGGTGGAAGAATTCATCAAGTGCTTCGCCGAGGTCACAGGGCGCGACCTGTCGGCCTTCTTCGCCTGGTACGAGCAGGCCGGCACGCCCAAGCTCGACGTCAAGCATCGCTATGACCCCGAAGCCCGCACGCTGGAGCTGGACCTCACCCAGGAAACCCCGGCCACCCCGGGCCAGCCGGACAAGCGGCCCCTACCCACGCCGATCACGATTGGTCTGCTGGATTCCGAAGGCCGCACCCTGGCCTTCGAACGCGACGGCGCCGCGGTCGACGAGACCGTGGTGGTCCTGGACACCGCGCGGGCGAAGGTGACGCTGACCGGCGTGGATTCCGCGCCCATCGTCTCGGTGTTGCGGGGCTTCTCCGCGCCCGTGACGCTCACCACCGACGCCGAGCCCAAGGACCGCTACGTCCAGCTCGCCGCCGACCCGGACCTGTTCAATCGCTGGGAGGCCGGCCAGGACCTGGCGCGGGCCTTGATCGTGGCGCGAGCGACCGGCGCGCCCGACGAGGTCGGCGAGGAACGCTACGCCCACGCCTTGGGCCGCGGACTGGACGACCAGGCCGCCGACCCGGCCTTCAAGGCGCTGATGCTGGCCCTGCCCAGCGAGTCCGACCTCGCCTTGGCGCTGCAGCCGGCCGATCCCGCGGCGATCCATGACGCCCGCGAGGCCCTGCGCCAGCGGCTGGCCGTGCATCTGGCCGACGACCTGAAACACCTGCATATCGGCCTGCAGGAGCTGGGCGAGTTTTCGCCGGACGCCGCCAGCGCCGGACGCCGCGCCCTGCGCAACGCCGCCCTCGATCTGATGGCCGCCAATCCGCGTTCGGATGTCGCCGAGCTGGCGGAGGGCCATTATCGCGCCGCCGCCAACATGACCGACGCCATGGGAGGCCTCTCGGCCCTCATGTCGATCGGCGGCGAAGCTTTCGAGGCCGCCCTCGCCGACTTCTTCGAACAGTGGAAGTCCGAGCCCCTGGTCATCGACAAGTGGTTCGCGCTCCAGGCCCGCGATCCGAGCGAAGGCGCGCTGGGCCGCGTGCTGGGCCTCACCGCCCATCCGGCCTTCGACGAGAAAAACCCGAACCGCCTGCGCGCCCTGGTCTCCAGCTTCGCGAACTTCAATCCGGCGCGGTTCCACGATCCCAGCGGCGCGGGGTATCGGTTCCTGGCCGACCAGATCCTGGCGGTCGACGGCTTCAACCCGATGACCGCCGCGCGCCTGGTCGACCCCCTGGGCGGCTGGCGCCGTTACAAGCCAGAGTTGGGCGCGCTGATGAAGCAAGAACTCGCCAGGATAGTCGCCACCGAGGGTCTGTCGAAAAACGTCTATGAACTGGCGTCGAAGGCGCTCGCCGACTAGGCGAGTCTTATTGTCGACATAGCTTTCCGTCGGTTGCTGTTCGACGAAACTTGTCGTTAATTCCGGGGCTTCGTCGGAATCACCGGACCAGAAGGGAGACAGCCAGCCAATGACCGTCTCACTGAACCGCATCCGGTTCCTGATCATCGACGACAACGCCCATGCCATCAATCTGGTGAAGGCGATGCTGCGGGGCTTCGGCTCCGACCAGCTCTACGACGCCCAGACGATCGAGACGGCCAAGCAACGCATGAAGGCCAACCCGGCCGACATCGTCATCCTGGACTATATGATGGGTGAGGAAGAGGGCGTCACCTTCGCCCGCTGGCTGCGCAACGACCCCGAGAGCCCGAACCAGTTCACCCCGATCATCATGCTGACCGGCCATGCCGACCGCGATCGGGTGATGGCCGCGCGCGACGCCGGCGTGAACGAATTCTGCGTCAAGCCGGTGACCCCGGCCGACCTGATGAAGCGCATCGTCTGGGTGATCGACCACGGCCGACCGTTCGTCCGCAGCGCCAGTTATTTCGGTCCCGATCGCCGCCGTCGCGACGACCCGAAGTACACCGGACCGGAACGCCGTAGCGACCGCCAGCGCAAAACCTAGCGGCGCACGATCAAACCTTCGTCTGTGACCGTATGACTCCCGTGACGCCCGACGCTTGCCCGCGTAGACTCAGTGCTTCGGGGGCGACTCGAAACGTGGGTAGGGAGCGGACGGGCGTTGGCCAGACGCGGGGGCGAAGACGCGGCTGAGTCCAAGCCGCGCCGAAAGGCCAGCGAAGTCACGCCAGGGGTGCGTCCGCCGCCCGGCCAGAGCTTTATCCGCATCGCCATCCTCGCGACTCTGTTGCTGTTGGCCGTCTACACGGCGCTGGCTGTGGCACGCATCACCCGCGAACCCCAGGCCGCGACAGTGATCAACGCCGCCCTCGCCGGGCGCGCCGAGGCGCTGGCCGCCCGCGTTGACGCCGAGGGCATGGCCCTTCGCGGTGGCCTGCTGGCGGCGCGCGAGAGCCTGAAACGCCACAACGCCGCGCCCCCCATCGACGCAGCCGAGACAGGCCTGACCACCGGAGGCGGTTCGGCGTCGGCCGTGGCCGTGCTGTCCGATCAGGAGATCATCGCCATCGCGGGCGCTGCCGGCGACGTGGATTGGCGTGCCCTCGCCCAGGCCGCCGAGCGGTCGGGCCGCGACGTCTGGGCCGGGGTCACCGACCAGGCCAGTCCAAGGCTGGCCGTGGCCGCTCCGACCCTGACAGCGCGAGGCCGTCGATGGATCGTCGTGGTCGGCGATCCGGGCCGCATGAGCGGCCTGCTGACCACGACGACCTCCCAGGCCCTAGCCACGCCCCAGGGCCGCATCCTGGCGGCGACCGGCCCGGAGGGTCTGGCTCAGTCGCGCGACGTGAACGAAGCCTTCGCCCTGGCGCCGGCCGAGCTGAGGACCGCGGGCGGCCTGATCCGCGCCCAGCGTCCCGACGGCGCGCAGCTGGACCTGGCGGTCCGCAAGGCGCTGGGCGGCGCCGTCCTGGCCATGACCTCGGCGCCGTCAGGGCCCTCGGAGCGCGCCACCACCGCCGAGCAACTCGCCTGGCTGATGGCGCCGCTGTGCGTGGCCTTCCTGCTGGGCCTGTTGCTGTTGCAGCAGAGTCGAAAGGTCGAGAACGCTCAGCAGGCCTTCATCGACTCCGAGCAGCGTTTCCGCCTGGCGGTGGAAGCCGCCCGCTGCGGCATCTGGGAGTGGGATCTCACCACCGACCAGATGTACATGTCCGACGTCACCGGCGCGATCTTCGGCTATGGCGGCGGCGGCATCGTGCCCGGTCAGGAAGTGCTGGACCGCGTTTCCCCCGACCATCGCGAGCGGGTCCGGCAGGCCCTGTCGACCGCGGCGGTCTATGGCGGCTTCGACGTCTCCTTCCGCGTCCCCTCGCCGCAAGGCGGCCGGCCGATCTGGATCGACGCCCGGGGCCAGGCCTTCGGTGAACCGGACCGCGACGGCTATGCCCGGATCATCGGAGTGGCGCTCGACGTCACCGAGGAACGGATCGCCCAGGCCCGCGCCCAGGCCGCCGAAAACCGCCTGCGCGACGCCATCGAAAGCGTATCGGAAGCCTTCGTCCTCTGGGATCGTCACGGCCGGCTGCTGCTCTGCAACCAGAACTATCGCAACTATTTCTCCATCGAGCCTCGGCTGCTTAAGCCCGGCGCCCTGCGTGACGAGGTGAGCCGCTTCGCCCAGCTCGCCATCAAGCAGGAGATGGA
>NZ_JANOCX010000220.1:0-7407 GCF_031412415.1 Phenylobacterium sp. | reverse complement strand
TTCGCGGCGGCCCGTTCTCGCAGTTGGCGGTCAGCAGGCGTTTCAGCTCGACAAGGCCGCCATCCTTGTCGAAGGCGCTGAGCTCACCGCGTTTGTCGAGAGCCAGGAAGATGTCGAGGCCCTCGCGCCACAGGGCGCAGGCCCCAGCATAGTCGCCGCCATTGTAGTGGCTGCCGCCCAGCGTCTGCATGGCCGCCACCATGCTGCGCCGCGCGCCGGGCTTTTCGCCGGCCAGCGCGACCATCGCGCGATGGGCGGCCAGCACCTCGTCGCCCAGGGCGAAGGCTTCGGGATACCGCTTGAGGTCGCCCAGCACCTGGGCGTGGACCTCGCCGGTCAGGGCCACCAGCTGGAGCGAGGTGGCGTCGCCGTTGCTGCGTTGGCGCAAGGCGCGGGCCAGGGCCACGGACTCCTCGATCGAAGTCCGCGCGGCCTCGTCGCGGTCGTTGGCCCGGTGGACCACCGCCTGGTACCAGAGCGAGATCGCCACCTTGCGGATCAGGGCCGGGTCGTCGGGATTGGCGGCCAGCAGCGCGCGATTGACCGCCACCGCCCGCTCCAGGACCGCCTTGGCCGCTGGAGCGTCCTTCAGCTCGTGATAGGCCTCGCCCAGCAGCCGCAGATTGGCAGAACGCACCATCTGCACCGGCCGGGCGTCGCGGATCTCGGGCTCGAGGCCCTCGATGAACCGGTCGGCGGTGAGGTAGTTGTCGCGGGCCTTGTCGAAGGTGCTGGTCCAGGCGTAGCTGTCGCCGGTCCCCTGCCACGATCCGGCGATCAGGCGGGCGCTCTCCACGTCCTGCGCCTTCACCGGCGCCAGCACCTCGCGGATGCGCGCGGCCTTCACCCGCGCCCGTTCGGGATCGTTGTCGTTGTAGAGCGCCGTGGCCGTCTGCTCGTACAGCAGGATCGCATAGGCCCGCATCGCCTGCGGATTCTCGGGGTTGGCGGTGTAGAGCGGTGTCAGGATCGCCTCGGCCCGGGCCAGCAGCTTGCCCGCGTCCTCCAGCTTGCCCAACTGGGCGTCGCCGCCGCCGCCCACAACCTGGGCCAGCCGCGTGAAGCCCGCGCCGGTCTCGATCTGGACATCGAGCGGGGCGTCGTCCATGGCCGCCAGGGCCAGCAGATAGGTCTGCCCAGTCTCCGCCAGCAGCGCGCGAGCCGCCGTCGCGCCGGGCACCTTGCTCACCGCGTCATAGGCCTCGAACATCAGGGTCTTGGCGATGGCGCGAGTCTGCTGGAACCGCGCCTCGGCCTCCTGACGCGCGGCCTCGGCGCGGACATTGGCGGCCAGGGTCGCGGCCAGCGCGCCCAGCAGCAGCGCCACGGCGGTCACGCCGGCGGCCACGGAGCGGCGATGGCGCAGCACGAACTTGCCCACGGCGTAGCGCCGGCCGCCCTTGCGCGCCGCCACCACCCGCCCGTCGCGCCAGGCGGCCACGTCTGCGGCCAAGGCGTCCACCGTCGGATAGCGCGCGGCGGGGTCGGTGCGCCGGGCGCAGGCGATGATGGCGGCCAGATCCGCGTCGGCGCCCTCCCCCACCAGCCGGTCCAGCAGCACGCCCAGGGAATAGATGTCAGAGAGCGTCGTGGCGGACTCCCCGGCATAGCGTTCAGGCGCGGCGAAGCCCGGCGTCAGGGTCATTCCGCCGGCCCCGGGACCATCGCCACCGGCGGTCTCGCTCGACGGCGGCCGCGAGATGCCGAAGTCGATCAGCTTGGGCGTCCCGTTCTTCGACACCAGGATGTTCGAGGGCGTGATGTCGCGATGGACGATCAGGTTCTGGTGGGCGAACCCCACCGCCGAGCAGATCGCCAGGAACATGGCGATCTTCACTGTGCTCGACGGCGTCTCGCGCGCCAGCCAGTCGCCCAGCGGCGCGCCGTCGACCAGCTCCATGATGATGTAGGGCTCGCCGGCCGGCGTTTCGCCCCCGTCGAACAACCGCGCGATGTTGGAATGCGACAGGCTGGCCAGGGTCTGGCGCTCGCGCTGAAACCGGTCGATCAACGGATCGCTGAGCGCGCCCGGCCGGATCAGTTTGATCGCCGCGACGTGGTGGAAGTCACCTGTGATCCGCTCGCCGCGATAGACCGCGCCCATCCCGCCCTGGCCGATCAGTTCGACGATCTTGTAGGCGCCGACCCGCTCGGGCAGGACCGGATCGCTGACCGCCTCATGCGCGCCGCCGGTCTGGATCAGATGGACTCCGCTTCCGACCCGCAACAGCGATAGCGTCCGGTCGCACAGCACGGTGTCCTCGCCGCACTGGGCGCGAACCCACGCCTCACGCGTCGCCGAGTCCTGCTCCAACGCCGCGTCCAGCAGAGCCAGGGCGCGAGCGTCGACCGATCTGTCCGCCACCACGCCCCCTTAAGGCTTCAACGCCTCCAGCAACCACAGCCGGGCGCCGTTCCAGCGCCGCTTCACGGTCGATTCCGACAGGCCCAGCACGACGCCGATGTCGCCCAGCCCCATCCCCCCGAAGTAGCGCATCTCCACGATCTGGGCCCGCTCGGGGTCGATGATCGCCAGCTCGTCGAGCGCCGCGTTCAGGGCCTCGATCTCCACGTCGGGCGTGTCGGGGATGCCGGTGACCAGCTCGACCTTGCGGTGTTCGCGTTTCAGCGCCCGCTTGGCCCGGACATAGTCAAGCAGGGCGCGGCGCATCATCATCGACGACAGCGCCATGAAATGCGCCCGGTCGTTCCAGGCGATGCGGTCCAGGCCCACCAGCCGCGCCACCGCCTCATGGATCAGGTCGCCCGTCGACAGCGACACCCCGCGCTCGCGCCTCAGCATGGCGGCGGCCGAACGCCTCAGGTCGGGATAGAACAGTTCGAACAGGCGATCGCGGGCGGCTAGGTCGCCCTCACGCCAGGACTGAAGCAGCTTTCGCGCTTCCTCATTAAGGTCCCCATCCCGCATATGCTTTTGTTAAGGACATTTGGTCGCCGTGCAAGGCGGGACCTGCCGTTGCGGGAATCCGGAAGCGCCTCAGGCGCGCGAACGGCGCCTCACCCTTCGACGAAGCTCTTGAACCCGCCGTAGATCATGCGCTTTCCGTCGAAGGGCATGTCGCTCTGCGCCGGCTGCATGCGTGGATCGTTCATGACCTTGGCGTTGATCGCGTCTCGCGCCTCGCGGGACTCGTAGACGATCCAGGAAAAGAACACGATCTCGTCGTCTTTGGCCATGACGGCGCGAGGGAACGAGGTCAGCTCGCCCACAGGCGTGTCGTCGCCCATGCACTCCATGTAGGCGAGCGCGCCGTGCTCCATCCAGACCGTGCGGCCCAGGGTGGCCATCTCCCTGTACGCCTCGATCTTGTCCTTCGGGACCGCCAGCACGAAGCCATCGACGTAAGCCATCTGCCTCATCTCCTCTCGTTGCGTTCATCCGAAGGACGCGCACGCGCGGAGCGTTCCGACAAGCGGGGGCGATTTTCCAGGGCGAGCCTTAGTGCGGACCTGCCAGATGATGCACGTCGCCGGGCAGGGCGAGCGGCTCGGTGCGCGGGCCCCAGGGCCCCTTCGCCAGCCGCCGCGCGCGCCGGGCGGCCAGCACGTCCCGCACCAGGGCCAGCCAGCCAAAGGGAACGTCCTTATGCAATCTGCTCAGCTCTTCCATGGTCTCGCTCCGTCCAAAGCCCTGTCTGGGCATGGCGAAGATCGCGCCGAAGCTCCGCGGTGACAAACTGGTCCTCCTGCTCTACACATCAGCTCCACTTATGGCAGACATCCTCGCGACCATCCCGCTCAGCGCCATCCGCATCTTTGAGGCGGCCGCGCGCCTGAAGAGCTTCACCCGCGCCGCCCAGGAGCTGGGCATCACCCAGGCGGCGGTGAGCTGGCAGGTTAAGGCCCTGGAGCGACGACTGGATCAGGCCCTCTTCCAGCGCCTGCCGCGCGAGGTGGTGCTGACCGCCGCGGGCGAGCGGTTGGCCCGGGCGTCCACCGAAGCGGTCAACCTGCTGCGCGCGGCGCTCTCCGACCTCACCGAGACCGGCGAGGGGGTTCTGTCGATCACCACGCTCCAGACCCTCGCCACCCAGTGGCTGGCCCCGCGCATCGGCGCCTTCCAGGTCGCGCACCCCAGACTCGCCGTGCGGCTGGAGAGCAACCCGCGAACAGTGGATCTGATCAATGAGAACGTCGACGTCGCCATCCGCTCCGGCGACGGCGACTGGCCGGGTCTGGAGCATCACTTTCTGTTTCCCGCCAATCAGACCCCGCTCTGCACCCCGCGGATGCGCGAACAACTGGGCGGCCTGGCGCGTCCGGAGGACCTGATCGACGCCCCACGGATCGGTTCGAACGAGGAGTGGGCGACCTGGTTCGGGATCGCCGGGGTGGCCACGCCGCTCGCGCCCGCCGAACGGCCGCGCCTCATGGCCGACACCCAGACCTTGGAAGTCGCCTCGGCGCTGAGCGGCCAGGGCGTCGCCCTGGGCTCGCCCATCCTCTTCCAGGCCGAGATCCAGGCCGGACGCCTCGTGCGCCCCTTCGCGCCCACCATGATCCTTGGGGGCGGCTACTGGCTGGTCTATCCCAAGGATCGTCGGCGCTCGCCGAAGATCGTGGCGTTCCGCGACTGGCTATTGGCGCTGGCGGCGGATCAGGAATGCTGATCGCTTCTGACGCAACCATGTGGCAAACATAACGTTATGGTAGTTGAGGCGCACCGGGGTCAGGCGACCGTGCTCTTCTCCGAATTCTGCTGGGCATGGCTTTCGCTTCGCGAGTCTCCAGTTCTTTGAAGGGCTGGCCATGGCTGCCCAAATCCCGATCGCGTCTGCGGAAGCCGCCCTCAGTCTGACCTTGGCTGTCGTCGCTTCCTCGCCCGGTCCCCTTCTGCTCTTGGATGGCGAACTCAACATTGTCGCGGTCAGCGGCTCGTTCGCCGAGGCCTTCAACATCGACGCCGCCGGCGCTCCAGGTAAGCCGCTGTCGGACCTCGGCGGAGGCGAATGGGCCGTTCCGCAGCTTCGCGCGCTGCTGGAGGCGACGATTTCTGGCGCGGCGACAATCGACGCCTACGAAATGGACCTTACGCGCCAGGGCCGCCTGACCCGCTGCCTGGTGATCCATGCGGAGAGGCTGACCTATCTCGACCTCGAGAACCCCCGTCTCCTGGTCGCCGTAACCGACGTCACGGCGTCCCGCGCCGATGCGAAGGCGCGGGACGAAGCCCTTCGCCAGAACCTTGTCCTGCTGCAGGAGGTCCGTCACCGGGTCGCCAACAGCCTGCAGATCATCGCCAGCGTCCTGCTGCAGAACGCCAAGAAGACACAGTCGGACGAGACGCGCGGCCACTTGCGCGACGCCCACCAACGCGTCATGTCCGTCGCCGCCCTCGAGCGCCAGCTGGCCGGCTCGGGCGAACCGAACGTGGAGCTCCACGCCTATTTCACCGCGCTGTGCGAGAGCATCGCCGCCTCGATGATCGGCGACCACGATCAACTTTCGCTGGTCGTCACCGGCTCCCTCGGCGTGGTCGAGGCTCGGGTCTGCACCAGCATGGGCCTGATCGTCACCGAACTGGTGATCAACGCCCTGAAGCATGCCTTCCCGAACGGTCGGGTCGGCAAGATCGTCGTGGACTGCGTGGTTCAGGGGCCAAACTGGACCTTGTCGATCAGCGACGACGGCGTCGGCATGCCCGCGGACCCCAGCCAGATTCGGGTCGGATTGGGCACCAGCATTGTCCAGGCCCTGGCCAGGCAGCTCGAGGCCAGCGTGGAAACCTCGTCCTGCCACCCTGGCACCCGCGTCGCGATCACCCACACCCGGATCGCATTGGTCGAAGGCGACGCCGATCGTGTCGAGGCCGCGACGGGCGTCGCTCGGCCGGCCGCCTAACACGCGCCAGCTTGAACAAGGACCACCGCCAATGACCGTCACGAGCCCGACCAAGTCCGCCAAGACCTTGCTTATCGTCGAGGACGAGATCCTCGCGGCGATGGCGCTCAAGGGGGAGCTGGAGGACGCCGGTTACATCGTCATGGACTTGACCAGCCGACACCAGGAGGCGGCGTCGGCGGCGCGCGAGTGCAAGCCGGACCTGGCCCTGGTCAACATCCAGCTTCAGGGCCGCGACAGCGGCATCGAGCTCGCCCAGGAACTCAAGGCCATGGGCATCCCGGTGATGTTCATCAGCGGCCAGATCACCCGCGCGAGAACGGCGCAGACGGTCGCCATCGCTTCGATGCCCAAACCCTACAGCGCGATGGATCTGGTCCTGGCGGTGAACTACCTGCTGGGCCACCTGGGTGGGGACGACACGTTTCAGCGCCCCGCGGGCCTGGAGGTGTTCGAGACCGACCTCGCGCCCGATGGTGTCTAGCCCGCCGGCGCGCGCCTAGGCGGCCACGCAGGTGGCCAGGTTCACGGGACCGGCGTCGGATCGCTTCCAGGCGCCGTCGATCTTGTTGAACTCCGCGAAGCCGGACGAGGTCCGGTACTCGGAACGCACCGCGTCCCAGCCCTCCCAGCTCATCGCCACGACCACCTTGGCCGAGACGCCCTTGGCCTGTTCGGCGGGCGCGATCTCGCGCTCGCCCTTGCACGCGACCTCGAACCCCTGGCAGCCCTTGCCGTCGGCCTTGGCCTTGCAAAGATCGTCCGTGGCCTTGATCGAGGCATGCCAGCCGCGGATCGCCTCATCGAGGCCCGCATACTTGTCCTCACCGCCCGCGGCGGTCTTGCCGCTCTCGCCGCAACCGCCCAGCGCCAGGCAGGCCGACACGACAGCGGGCGCGATCAAGGTCGAAAGTCTGCTCACGTTCTGCTCCACCGGACGGCCGCCGCGCGGCCTGTATGGGCCCATAACGAATGAATGAAGGCGAAGACGTGACGACGTCGAGAATTCATCGTCTCGCCGTCGTTTTGCACAATCGTGAGACACTCCGATCAATTTATTGCAGCGCAGCATATTGGACATGGCGGCGGGGGCGGGACCCGATTATGGCTAACGGCAGGGGAGGCGAGTTGAATTGTCGGCGCCCCGTCGGGCTTACCAAAGGACTCCCCCATGAAGTATCTTGCCACCGCCACCTTCGCCGCGAGCCTCGCGCTTGCCAGCGCCGCCGACGCGGCGGTGTTCATCGTCAACGCCCAGGCCAACTCGTCGAACGGCGGAACCGGCGTCTCCAGCCTCGCCCTCGCGGCGGGTCAGACCTTCACGGTCAGCGTCGACGCCGACGACCTCTGGAGCGCCGGCGCCCTGCCCCGCTGGTCTAACGCCGATGGCCTGAACGGCCCGCGGATCGCCACCGGGACCGACGAGTCCGGCGAACCGGCCGGCACCCTGATCGGCTCGCCCTTCGCGGCCTGGACGCAGAACGGCCTCACCGCCGCCTATGGCTCGCTGGTCGGCGAGATCGGCGGCATCTACAAGGTGCTGGG
>NZ_JANOCX010000219.1:0-25678 GCF_031412415.1 Phenylobacterium sp. | reverse complement strand
CGCCTTGGCGAAGTCAGTCTTCACCAGGCCCGGCGCAATGCAGTTGACCCGGATATTGTGGGGCGACAGCTCCTGGGCGAGGTTGCGCGCCAGCTGCATGTCGGCGGCCTTGGAGATGGCGTAGGCGCCGATCACCGCGGTGCCGCGCAGGCCGCCGATCGACGAGATGATCACGATGGCCCCGTCCCGGCGCTCCTGCATCTGCGGGGCGACCATGTTGATCAGCCAGTTGTTGGCGATGACGTTGTTCTCGAGGATCTTGCGGAACTGGTCGTCGGCGATGCCGCTCATCGGGCCATAATAGGGGTTCGAGGCGGCGTTGCAGACCAGGATGTCGACCTTGCCGAAGGCCTTCATCGTCTCGTCGACCAGCCGCTGAAGGTCCTCCTTCGAGGAGATGTTGGCCGGGACCGCGATGGCCGCGCCGGCGTGCTTGGCGTTGATCGCCGCGGCGACCTCTTCGCACGGCCCAGCCTTGCGCGAGGAGATCACAACCTTGGCGCCGTGCTCGGCCATGCGCTCGGCGATGGCCTTGCCAATCCCGCGCGAGGACCCCGTGATCACGGCGACCTTGCCGGTCAGGTCGAACAGTTGGCCCATGGCGTTTCCTCCAAACACGTGTTTGATTTTATGGTCGCCATTTGCGGCGCCAGGCGACGTTGGGTCAAGCCTGGGCAGGAGCCTCCTCGATGCCGGACTTCCGTGAGATCGCGCTGCCCGACGTCACCCTGCGCGTGGCGGTCGAGGGCGAGGGACCGCTGGTCCTGATGGTCCATGGCTTCCCGGAGAGCTGGTACAGCTGGCGACACCAGATGGCCCCCATCGCGGGCGCGGGCTTCACCGCCGCGGCGCTGGACGTCCGAGGCTATGGCGGGTCGTCTCGGCCGGGCGCGGTCGAGGCCTACGACATGGAGCACTTGGTCGCCGACGTGGCGGGGGTGATCGAGCAGCTCAGCCCCGACGCCCCGGCCGTGCTGATCGGCCATGACTGGGGCGCGCCCATCGTCTGGAACACCGCGTTGATCCGGCCCGACCGAGTGCGGGCGGTCGCCGGGCTGTCGGTGCCCTATCTGGGCGTGCCAAAGCGCTCGTTCATGGACCTGGTCGACACGGTGTTCACCAGTCGGGGCAAGTTCTTCTATCAGGCCTGGTTCCAGGATGTGGGGCCGCCGGAGGCCGAGCTGGAAGCCGACCCGCGCGACGGCCTGCGCAAGTTCTACTACGCCATCAGCGGCGATGCGCCGGACGGAACCTGGCCCAGCGACAAGGTCCATGGCCAGAGCCTGCTGGAGGGCCTGGTCGACCCAGACCCCTTCCCCGCCTGGCTGACCGACGGCGATCTCGACTACTATGTGGCCGAGTTCGAGCGGTCGGGGTTCTTCGGGCCCATCAGCCGCTATCGCAATCACCAGCGTGATTTCGAATACCTGTCGCAGTTCGAGGGCCGGAAGATCGAGCAGCCGTCGTTGTTCATCGGCGGCGAGCGCGACCTGGTGCTGAGCATGCTGGGGCGCGGGGATCTGGTGGCGCTGATGAAGGCCGAGATGACCGACCTCCGCGGCGCCGACGTGCTGCCGGGCTGCGGCCACTGGACCCAGCAGGAACGCCCCACCGAGGTCAACGCCCGGCTGCTGCCCTGGCTGGCCTCGCTCTAGCGACAGACGCGATAGCGGCCGGAGTCCAGGTGCAGGTGGTCGCGGTGCGCGGCGTTGTAGTCGGGGCTCAGCGTCACGTGGAACCACCGGCAGGCGCCGGTGCGCGCGCGCCGCCAGAAGGCGCCGGCCTCGCCGTCGG
This sequence comes from Phenylobacterium sp., assembly GCF_031412415.1. GTDB lineage: Bacteria > Pseudomonadota > Alphaproteobacteria > Caulobacterales > Caulobacteraceae > Phenylobacterium. Next base: position 23,884 of record NZ_JANOCX010000219.1, on the reverse strand, counting down.
CGTTGAAATCCTTCAGCACCGAGACCCGCCGTCCGTCCGCCAGCCGGACGCTGGCGACGTCCAGGGCGTTGGCGAAGGCGTGCTCGCTCAATCCGTCGCGGCCGGCGACCTTGCGGCAGGCATAGGTCCCGTAGTGCCCGACCTCGACCGGCGCGGCGCCCAGGACCTCACGCGCGGCGGGCCGCAGGGTGTGGCGGTCCCAGAAGGCATAGGCCAAGGCCTGGGGGCAGGTCATCACCGGGCCGGCGGGCGCCAGCGGCGTCACACCGCCCTCCAACCGCACGGCGTTGAGCTGGGCGCACGCCCCATCGGTGCGGGGCGCCGCCTCCCCGAACCTGACGCCGCCCTGCGCCAGCACGGCGCGGCACGCCGACGGGTTCAGCTTCGCCCGCTCGAACTTCGCCTGGGTCGCCAGGCCGGGCGGATCGGCCAGGCGCAAGGGCTTCCACGGCAGGTCCTGGGGCGGGGCGAAGCCGTCGGCGATCCAGACGACCGCCAGGAACACCAGCGCCATGTCGAGTAGCAGCGCCCAGACTCCGGCGAGCAGCAGGCCTTCGGGACTTTGGACGGGCGGACGCACGGCGCTGGAAACGGCTCAAGGCGGCGCGGGTTCAGCGCCCTTCACTTCGCCGCAGCTTACAGCCTAGTTTGGCGGCGTTCGGGAGAGACCTAGATGAAACTTGTCGGCAAGATCGCGCTGGGCGGCCTGGCCCTGTTGGCGCTGCTGGTCGCCGTGATCGTGGTGCGCACGGCGACCTACAAGGCGCCAGGCTCGGCCGATCTCAGCCAGGTGAAGCTCGCCGCGCCGGTAACGGTCGATCGCGACAGGGCCGCCCAGCATCTGTCCCAGGCCATCGGTTTCCAGACGGTCAGCCACCAAGACAAGGCCGACGACCAGCCGGCCGAGTGGGACAGGCTGCACGCCTGGCTGCAGGCCACATATCCGGCCGCCCACGCCGCCATGACCCGCGAGGTGATCGAGGACCACACCCTGGTCTACACGTGGGCGGGATCCGATCCGTCCCTGGCGCCGATCGTGCTGATGGCGCACCAGGACGTGGTGCCGGTGACCCCCGGCACGGAAGGCGACTGGAAACACCCGCCCTTCGCGGGCGTCATCGCCGACGGCGCGGTCTGGGGCCGTGGCGCCATCGACGACAAGGGTTCGCTGATCACCCTGTTCGAGGGCGTCGAAACCCTGGCTGCGTCGGGCTTCAAGCCTCGGCGCACGGTGATCGTGGTCTCCAGCCACGACGAAGAGGTGCGTGGCCAGGGCGCCCGCGCCGCCGCCGCCCTGCTGAAGTCGCGCAACATCACCGCGCAGTTCGTCCTGGACGAAGGCCTGGCGATCATCTCCGACAACCCGATCACCGGCGGACCGGTCGCCCTGATCGGTGTGGGCGAAAAGGGCTATGGGACGCTGATCGTCACGGCCAAGGCCAAGGGCGGACACTCCTCGGCTCCGCCTCCGGACAGCGGCGGCGTGGTGACCCTGTCCCGCGCGGTCGCCAGGATCGCCGACGCGCAGTTCCCGCTGAAGCTGGACGGCCCGGGCGCGGCGATGCTGGAGGGCCTGGCGCCGGAGGGGCCCTGGTCGATCCGGATGGCGGTGGCCAACCGTTGGCTATTCGAGCCGCTGATCACCGCCCAGGTCGCCGCCACGCCGTCCGGGGCGGCGCTGCTGCACACGACCATCGCGCCGACCATGCTGAAGGGCAGCCCCAAGGAGAACGTCCTGCCGCAGGACGCCAGCGCCTGGATCAACTATCGCATCGCGCCGGGCGACACCGCCGCCGAGGTGCTGGCCCACACCAGGGCCGCGGTCGGGGAGCTGGCCGTCGATATCGCCTGGGCCAAGACGCCGGACGAGCCGTCGCCGGTGTCCTCGACGACGTCGGAGAGCTGGAAGATCATCGCCGCCCTGGCCGGACAGTCGGCAAAGGCGCCGGTGGCGCCGGGCCTGGTCACCGCCGGCACCGACAGCCGCTATCTCCAGCCGGTGGCCAAGGACGTCTACCGGTTCCAGCCCATGGTGTTCTCGCTGGAGAGCATCGCCATGATCCACGGCACGAACGAGCACATGACGCTGGAAAATTTGGAACGCGCCGTTCAGTTCTATGCGCGATTGATCGCCACGGCGGCGGGCTAGGCCGGCGGACCAGTTGTCGCGGGGCGGGATTCGCCGGATCGACAACGCGTCGTGACTGATAGACACCTCCGCAAATCCCGCCGGCCCGGACACCACGCATGCTGAACTGGATCTACGAGTCGCTAGGCCACGTCTGGGGACCGCTGCGGCTGTTCGACTCGTTCTTCTTCCTCGCCGCCATCGGCTTCGCCTGCTGCGCCCTGCTGACCTGGGTGATCCTGCCGAAGTTGTGGCCGTCGCTTCCCACCGACCGGGGGCGAGCCTTCGCCGTCAATGCGGAGCAGAGCGTGGGAAAGCCGCTCAGCGCCGGCCTGATCTTCGTGACGATCTTCTGCGTGGCGTCGCTGATCTTCGTCCCGCTCCATGCGCGGGGCCTGCTGACCCTTCCCTTCGTCCTGGCCGCGATGATCGTCGGCTTCCTCGATGATCGGCGCGGCGGGTTCAGCGAGTACCAGCTCGCCGTCATGGACCTGGCCATCGCGCTCGGCGCCTCCCTGGTCATCTACGGCCTGCAGCCCGTGACGATCTGGCTGCCGGGCTGGAAGGAGGTCATCCTCCTATCGCCGTGGATCGCGACCCCCGTGGCCACCGGCATCATCTGGCTCTCGATCAACGCCACCAACTGCTCCGACGGCGTGGACGGGGTCTCCGGCAGCCTCACCGCCACCGCCCTACTGATCCTGGGCGGGCTTCTCTACGCGGTGATCGGCAACGAAGTCGTCGCCCAGCACCTGAAGATCCCCGTCAATCCGGAAGGCGCGAGCTGGGCGATCATGGCCTTCCTCATGGTCGGCAGCATAGCCGGCTATCTCTGGTACAACGCCGCGCCCAGCCTTGTGCTGATGGGCGACGCCGGCTCGCGCCCCATCGGCCTCCTGATCGGCATGCTGGTGGTCGCCACCAACAACCCGCTGTTCCTGCTGCTCGTCGGCTCGGTGCTTCTGCTGAACGGCGCGACGGGCCTGGTGAAGGTCGCGCTCATGCGGTTCTTCGGCCTGAAGATCCTGGGCGGCATACGGTTCCCGCTGCACGACCACTGTCGCAAGGAGCTGGGCTGGTCGAACAGCCAGGTCCTGGTGCGCTTCATGCTGGTGCATCTGGGGGTCTCGGCGCTGCTGGTGATCCTGGCCCTCAAGGTGCGCTGATCGGCGTGGACGAACTATCCATGGCTCGACGAAACACCCTAAAGCCGGCGATCTTGGAGATTATCGGCCGGTACGCGACGTTCCGGCCCTTGCGGATGGACGCGGGGCGACGCACGTTCCGTGCAGCGATTTTTGGAGACCTGACTGATGCGTAACTGGCGCCTGGACGAAGACGACGACGGTGATGAAACCTCGCGCAAGCCCGACATGCCCATGACGGCGGGGCCGGTCCAGAATGCTCTCTACAAGTCGCGCACCGTCTTGGTGTTCGGCGAGATCGACATGCGCCTGGCCGAACGGGTCACCGCCCAGCTACTGGCCCTGGCGGCCGAGAGCGACAAGCCGATCAAGGTGGTCATCAACTCCCCCGGCGGCCACGTCGAAAGCGGTGACACGGTGCACGACATGATCCGCTACTGCGGTCCCCAGGTGAAGGTGATCGGCACCGGCTGGGTGGCCTCGGCCGGCGCCTCGATTTTCCTGGGCGCGCAGAAGGAGAACCGCTTCTGCCTGCCCAACACCCGCTTCCTGCTGCACCAGCCCATGGGCGGCGTGCGCGGCCAGGCTAGCGACATCCAGATCGAGGCCGAGGAGATCGTGAAGATGCGCGAGCGCGTCAACCGCATGATCGCCAAGGAAACCGGCCAGACCTACGACCGGATCGTCAAGGACACCCAGCGGAACTTCTGGATGGGGGCCGAGGCCGCCGTTGAGTACGGCCTGGTCTCCAAGATCATCAACAACGCCACCGAGGTCTAGCGTGACAACCGCGTCCTGGTGGAAGGGCGCGGTCGTCTACCACATCTATGTCCGCAGCTTCTTCGACGCGGACGGTGACGGCCACGGCGACCTGAAGGGCGTCCTGGCCAAGCTGGACTATATCGAGAGCCTCGGGGTCGACGCCCTTTGGCTCTCGCCGGTCCATCCCTCGCCTAACCGCGACTGGGGCTATGACATCTCCGACTATGAGGGCGTCCATCCCGACTATGGGACGATGGCCGATCTGGAAGCCTTGGTGGACGCCGCCCACGGGCGGGGCCTGAAGGTCATGCTGGACGAGGTGCTGGCCCACACCTCCGACGAACACTCGTGGTTCGCCGAAAGCCGCGACGGCGGCGCCGACGGACCTAAGGCCGACTGGTACGTCTGGGCCGATCCGGCGGAAGACGGCACCGCGCCCAACAACTGGCTCAGCGTGTTCGGGGGTCCGGCCTGGGCCTACCAGCCGGCGCGGCGCCAGCACTATCACCACAAATTCCTGCGCCAGCAGCCGAAGCTGAGCTGGATCCATCCCGACGCGCGGGAAGCCGCGCTGTCGGTGCTGGACTTCTGGCTGGCCAAGGGGATCGACGGTTTTCGCCTGGATGTGGCCGGCACCTTCCTCCACGACGCGAGCCTGACCGACAATCCCGCCATCCCGACCGCCGACAAGACCCGGTATCACTGGTCGCACGCCAGCGAGATGCAGCGGCATCTGCACGACTCCAACCTGCCGGAGAACATCCCGCTGCTGGACGTGATCCGCCGCCGGGTTGATGCCCACAACGACAAGGGCGGCGGAGAGCGGTTCGTGTTCGGCGAGTTCTCCGAAGAAGAGGAGCGGTGCGGCGCCTATTGCTCGCCGCAGGACGGCCTGCACTCGGCCTATACCTTCGTGCTGCTGCACGCCCGCAAGCTGGCCCCGCAGATCTTCCGCGACCACTACGAGACGTTGGGCCGGTTCCCCGACCACTGGCCCTGCATCTCGTTCTGCAACCACGACATTCCGCGCACCGCCAGTCGGTTCGGCGGCGGCGAGGCGGTCGCACGGCTGATGCTGGCCCTGCTGCTCAGCCTGAAGGGCACGACCCTGCTCTACCAGGGCGAGGAGCTGGGGCTGCCGGAGGCGCGGAGCCTGACCCGCGAGGAAATCCGCGATCCGGTCGGCGACCTCTATTGGCCCATCGCCAAGGGCCGCGACGGTTCACGCACGCCCATGCCCTGGACCGAGGGCGCGAACCTGGGATTCTCCTCCGCCAAGCCCTGGCTGCCGCTGGCGGTGGAGCACGCCGGCCTGTCGGCGGCGACCCAGGCCGCCGATGCGGATTCGGTGCTGGCCTTCTCCAAGGCGATGATCGCCCTGCGCAAGGCCACTCCCGCGCTGGTCGTGGGAGACATCGAGATGATCACCGCCCCCGAGCCCATCCTGGCCTTCCTGCGCCGGGACGGCGCCGAGACCATCGCCTGCCTGTTCAACATGGGCGCCGCCGAGGTCGACCTCGACATGCCTGAACTCGCGGGGGCCGACGCCTTGATCGCGGTCGCGGGATCGCACCGCGACGGAACGCGCCTCGTCATGCCAGGCCTGTCGGTCTGGATCGGAAGGCTGACCGACTGAGGCGAGAGGCTTCGGCCGCCCCCTCTAAATTTCAGGTTGCACGTCAGACACCGGCCACCTAGCGTGGCGATCGGCAAAAACCTGTCGATGGCGAACCGGGGGCGTTTCGTATGCGTGTCAGAGGTATAGCCCTCGCGGGCCTGTCCCTGTTGGGCGGATGCACGACGCACCTGGCGTCCTCAAGACCTACCGTCAACCACATCTCCAAGGGCTTCGCCTACCAGTTGCCCGAGCTGTCCTATGCGGTCGAAATCCGGCGCACCCTTAGCGGCTGCCCGACCACCACGAGCGAAAACCTCACCTTCGACGTTAGCGCCAAGGCGACCGGGTCGATCGTGCCAGGTGAACCGATCTCCATCGCCTATGCCGAGCTGGCCAACGGCATGAAGACCAGCGACATCGCCTTCGAGAAGCACTCGAACGGCATGCTCAAATCGGTCAACGTCCAGGTCGACGACCGGACGGCCCAGGTCGCTAAGCAGGCGATCAGCGCGGCGTCGACCATCGCCAAGATTTCCATGGGCCTGCCGATGATTGCCCCAGGGGCGGGCGGCGGAGGCGGTGGAAAGTCCGAGCCGCCAGTCCTGACCTGCACCGCCGCCGCCAAGGCCGCCGTCGACAAGCTGCCGGATCTGGCCCAGGCCGTGAAGGCTGCAGAGGCGGCCAAGAAGGCGGCCGGCAAGGCCTATGACGACTATGTCACCCAGTATCCCGACAGCCCGCGCTCCGACGCCGTGAAGGATGAGCTGGCGAAGCGCGCGTTAGCCCGCATCACCGCGAAACAGGCGCTGGAAGAGGCCGTGGAGGCGCAGGCCGACGCGGTCGCCAGCCTGACGGTGCTGTCGTCCTTCAACCTCACGCCAGATAACAGACCTATCGCCCTCAACACGTTGGCCGAGGCGCGCTCGGGCAAGGTCAAGCCCGAGGACCTACTGCGAATCCGCTGGCTGATCGCGTCGGGCGCAAAACCCAAGGTGCTCAACATTCCCCTGGACAAGACCCTGACCGCGGTTCCGGCGCGGGCGACGTGGGAAGCAGCGGCCCAAGGCACACCGGCGGAGGCCGTCGCCGCGGCCGCGGGCGTCGGCGCCTATCCTGAGGTGTTCGACGAGCTGAAGCGCGGCTCCGTCGCCCTGGCGGCGCGCCAGGTCCGGTACGCGGGCTCCCAGCCCAGCCGCCCAGCCACCAACACCTGCGATGAGACCGAGGACGCCTGCGGGATCATCTATCGGACCCAGGCGGTGGGTCGACTGCAGATCTGCGCCTATCCCGCGGGTGGAGGCGACCTCAGCCCCGAGACCTGCTGGGCGCGCGTGACGCCTGACGCCACGGTGATCTTCAGCGAGCAGAGGGCGATGCCGCAACTGGGCGAGCTGATGGCCCTGCCGTTCAAGAACGGTGCGTTCACGAACAATATCCTGACCGCAGAGTTCAACGAAGACGGCGCCCTGGTGAAGTTCGGCTACAAGAAGCCGCGCGCCGAGGTCGAGGCGGCGTTCGAGGTCGTGAACACCGGAGCGACAGCGCTCTACGAGACGCTGCAGTATCAGGCCGGCGAACCGCTGCGGAACGCCAAGGACCAGAAGGCGCTGAACGAGGCGATCCTGGCCTCGCGCAAGTCCGCGGCCGAACTGGCGCCGCCGGCGCCTTCCGAGGTCACCCTGATCGACAACGAAACCGGTCTCCTAGAAGCCCAGACCAAGAAGTTGAAGGCGCAGCTGGAGCTCTTGAAGCTTCAGAAGGAACTCGACGCGGCCACGGCCGCCAGCCCGCCAAGCGAGTAGGGAGCCAACCGTGCCGCTCACCGCGTTTCCACGCCACACGATCCAGGCGGCGCCGGCGATCGAGGCAGCCACGGCCGCGGGAGGCGGCGGGGGCGGCGGGAGCCATGTGCAGCTGCCGTTCCGAGTTGACCCCCAGACCCAGGACCAATGGTGCTGGGCGGCGGTTTCGTCGAGCGTGGCGCGCTTCTTCGACGGAAACACGGCCTGGACCCAGTGTCGGGTCGCGAGCGCCGAGTTCCCACCGACCAACTGCTGCGGCCCGGCGGCCAGCGGCCCTTGCAACAGGTGGTGGTTTCTGGAGAGAGCACTGGGCCGCACCGCCAATCTGCGGAGCTTCACGACTGGGCCGGCCGATCCGGCCCTGGTCGAGGGCGAGCTGACCGGCGGGGCGCCGCTGGGTATCCGCGTCCAATGGAAGGATGGCACTGGCCACTTCCTGGTGATTGCCGGCATCGACATGGGCATGACGCCGCCCCGGGTGACGGTCACCGACCCGATCTTCGGCGTCAGCGTCTTGCCATTCACGGCGCTCAGCGGCCAGTACCAGCAGGGCCAGGGCGTCTGGACCCACACCTACGCCACCCAAGGGTGAAGCATGGCCTTCCAGACCGAGCCGGCGCCCTTCGCCCTGGAGCCCTTGATCGAGGGGGCCCGCTACGCCTTGGCCCAGATCGCGCCTCAGACAATCGGCGACGGCGCGCTGGACGTGGTGGGGCCGTTCCGCTGCTACGTCGCCGAACCCGCCGCCTTCGCGCGAGGCGCCACGAAGGAGGCCGTGACGGCCGAGGGTTGGCGCGCGCTGCTGCTCCAAGGCGAGCGGCCCGTCGCCCTGATCGACGTGACCCTGTCGGGCCAACCGGGCGCTGAACCCGCCGTCGCCGTGCGTGGCCCGGACGCGGCGACGGCGTTCTATAAGGTCCTCGAGGCCGCCCAGGACATAGCGAGCGAAGGCGACTTCGAAGTTCGGTTTCTGACCATGCCCAGCCTGTTCCTCACGGCCCTGTGGCTGGCGGGTCCGGCATCGTACTTCCTGCCGACCCGGGCCGGCGCCGATGGGCGACCGCCGCCTCGCCGGATGACCCGCGGCCAGTTCATCGCGCTCACCCAGGCGAGGCTGAACCGAATGGCCCCGCGGGCGGGCCGCGCGGAGATCCTGGGCCTGGACGCCGCCGACAGCGCCAGTAACGCGCCCGGACGCAGCCTGGCCGAACGCTGAGTCCCGCCGAACAGGGCGGATGACGCGGGCGCGGGCGCGGCTTAGAAGACCTCATGGCCGACGACGCGTCCAAGCAAGCCCGAGCCCCAGCCGCCGACGCCAAGTTCGGCCGCGGGTTCCTGCACGACATCTGGTATTTCGCCGCGCTTTCCGGCGATCTGAAGCCCGGCAAGCTGCAACGCCACGAACTGCTGGGCGAGCCCGTGCTGCTGGGCCGCGACCGGGCGGGCAAGGTGTTCGCCCTGAAGGACATCTGTCCCCACCGCGCCGCGCCGCTGTCGGCCGGCAAGCTGACCCACGAGGCCGACGGCGCGCCGAGCGTCGAGTGCCCTTATCACGGTTGGCGGTTCCGCACCGACGGCGCCTGCGCCGCGATCCCCTCCCTCGTTGGCGACCAGGCGATGGATGTCGGCCGGATCCGGGTGCGCCGCTATCCGGCCGCCGAGAGTCAGGGCCTGGTCTTCGTCTGGATCAGCGCCGACCCGCGCTTCGACGGCGAACCGCCAGAGCCGCCGCCGGTCTTTCCCGGCGTGGTCGGCGGCGGTCCCAAGCTGGTCGACCGCATGACCTTCGACGCCCATATCGACCACGCCGTGGTGGGCCTGATGGACCCGGCCCACGGGCCCTATGTTCATCAGCAATGGTGGTGGCGTTCCGCCAAGAGCCAGCACGATAAGGCCAAGAAGTTCGAGCCCCGCGAGGCCGGCTTCGCCATGGTGCGCCACGAGCCCAGCAAGAACAGCCGCGCCTACGCCATCCTGGGCGGCGAACCCCTGACCGAGATCGTCTTCCGCATCCCCGGGCTGCGCTGGGAGCACGTGACCGTGGGGACGCGACAGGTGCTGTCGCTGACCTGCCTGACCCCGGTGTCGGAGACGAAGACCAGGATCACCCAGATCGTCTGGTCCGATCACCCGGCCTTCCTGTTCCTGAAGCCGTTCATCGCCGCCGGCGCGCGGGCCTTCCTGCGCCAGGACGGGGAGATGGTGAACCTGCAGAACGAGGGCCTGCGCTACGACCCGGCCCTCCTGTGGATCGACGACGCCGACCGGCAGGCCAAGTGGTACCAGCAGCTCAAGCGCGAATGGTCGCTGAGCCGCAAGGATGGCCGGGCCTTCGTCAATCCGGTGGAGGCCGCCACGCTGCGGTGGCGCAGCTAGGCCTTGGGCTTGACCGTGCGCCGGACCCAGCCGGTGATCGAATAGCGGTAGGCGTTGACGAAGGTGGCCACCTGACTGACGCAATGGTGCTGCGGTACGCGGAAGATGTTCAGCGCATTGAACCGCGGCGGGAAACCTTCGATCACATTCTTCGCGTCGTCCTGGAACAGCAGCACCCCGCCCCAGTCGGTGCTCCAGGTCGGCGTCAGGTTCAGCACATAGGCGTAGAGCCGCCCAGTGTCGGCGTTGCCGTCATGATGGGTGTTGAGGAAATGCCCCGGTCCGTATCGGGAGGCGTGGGCGTCGGCGTTTGTGGCCCGGTCATCGTCTGTCAGAGTGCGGACGAAAGACAGGAAGTCTTCGCTGTTGACGAAATCGAAGACGGCCTCCACCGGCTCCAACCTGCCGCCAGCACGCTTGCCCGCCTTGATGTTGTCGCTGATCCGGTAGGCGTCATACATGTACTGGAAGCCGGTTCGGGCCGTCTGGATGACCTGCTGCTCGATCTGAATCCGTTGCGGCCCACCCTGAATCCACATGGGCAGCGGAACCTCGACGCCCTTGCCCTGCACGACCATGGTCCGCGACCAGGGCATGTCGGGCGCCGCCAGGGTATCGGACACGTGCTTGGCGAAATTACCCTTGAAGAAGTTAGGTATGTGCAGGCGGCCGTTGACCGCGAAGGCCTCCGCCAGGCGCGCCGGATCGTGCTTGGGGTCGATCTTGGGACTTGCCATGGCTCTCTCCTGCTCAGACGCCGAACCGACATAGCCGCAACAGGCGTATCAAATCCGTGAGCAGCCTAGGCCGCCGCGATCTGTGACTCTTGCGAGGGTTTTGGCGCCGTCAGCTTGAGGTCGTCGATGCGGATCGGCGCGAAGCCGCGCTCGACCTCCCAATCGATCCGGCCGCCAAGGGCGGTGATGGTGGAGACCGGCTCCAGGCGGCGCAGGTCCATGGCCTTGAGCGCCTGGTGCGGGACCTTCACGTGTACCACCGGCTGTTGTTCGACATCGCCGCGGGCGGTGGGCAGGAAGCAGCGTGTCACCACGTCGATCACGTCCACCGGCACGACGGTCATTACCTCCACGGCGATCCGAAGGGTGGCGGCGCAGACATTGGCCAGGTGCATCTCGGCGCGAATCTCGCGCGCCAGGGGGATGTAGACGCTGCGGCCGTTGTCGCCGATCTCGACGGCTTCCTCGGGGATGGCGTCCAACTCCAGGGCGTCCAGATAGACCACGATCCTGCCGGGCGCGGGCATGTGGAAGCCAAGCCCCTCGATCAGCGGCGCAAGTTCCGCCGCGGGAATGTGAGCCTTCAGGGCCTGTTCGATGGCGGCCGGATCCAGCGCCAGAACGCCGGCGGCGAGGCCGACGTCGAGATTGTGGATCTCCGCGTTGCGCTTGGCCTGGGCGTAGATTTCGGCGTCCTTCTTCGCGGCCTGCAGAACCTTTTCGGCCAGGGCGCGGCGACGATCCTGTCCCAGGCCGAACAGGCCGTCGATGATCCCCGGCTGGTAGTTGGCCAGGGCGCGGCGCGCCTTCTGCTCCAGCGCATTGGCGCGCGCGGCGGGCTCGACCAGGCCCGCGCCAGCGATCTCGTTCCAGTCCAGCCGTGCGTAGGGCACGCAGTGCGCCCGGGTCAGGGCCTCGAACAAGGCGTCGTACTTGGCGGCCAGCTCAGGGGCGGTGGAACGGCGAGCCGTCGCACGATCCTTGCGTTCACGGTCGCGCAGGGCTTTCTTGGTCGCCCGGTCGATCCGATTCATCGTGGCGATGATCGTCTTGGCCGAACCCTGAACGTCCATTTTTGCTCCGCGTGCCTTTTCGCCGTGTCCAATTCTGAGATACCCGCGTTTTCCTCACTTATCTCTTAAGAAAATCATGGACTTCACCACAACTACTGGTTTCAAGATCGCCTATGATGACAGGGCGCCGGCCGACTATGAACGGGCCATTCTGCTGGTCCACGGCTTCGCCTCGAACCGCGACGAGGGCTGGAAGCGCACCGGATGGTACGCCGCCCTGGAGCGGCGTCGCTTCCGGGTCGTGGCGCTGGATCAGCGCGGGCACGGCGAAAGCGGCAAGTCGCACGACCCTGCCGACTATTCGCGCGCGGCCCTCGCCGCTGACGTGGTCGAGCTGATCGATCACCTGGCCATCAACCGGGTGGACCTGTTTGGCTACTCCATGGGCGCGCGAACGGCCGCGGCCGCGGCCCTGGCGGCGCCGCACCGGTTCTCGAACCTGATCCTGGGCGGGGTCGGCGACAAGCTGTTGACCGAACGCTCGGGCGATCGCGCTGAAATCATGGTCCAAGCCATGCTGGCCGAGGACCCGGAGTCCATCACCGAGCCGTTCCTGAAAAGCTTCCGCCAATTCGCCGACGAGCAGGGCGAGGATCGCCAGGCCCTGGCGGCCTTCGTCCAGGCGGCGAACCCGCCCCTGGACGTGTCGGGGTTCGCGGCCCTGCCCATGCCGGTGCTCGCCGTGGCCGGAGCGCGGGAGACCAACGGCGATCCGATCGAACTGGCGAAGAGCTTCCCGCTGGGCCAGGGGGTGGTGATCCCCGGCTGCGACCACTTCTCGGCCATCCCCCACGCGCTCACCAAGGCCGCGGTGTTCGACTTCATCGACGGCGTGCTGGACGACCCCTGGCCAGGCTAGGCCCTAGTCGCGAGGACCCATGTTGTAGGGGCCGCCCTTTTCCAGGGCCTTGCGATAGGCAGGACGATCCTGGAACCGCTTCACCCAGGCGGCGATGTTGGGATAAGCGGCGGCGCGGCCGGACACGTTCATGACCTCGCCGACGAAACTCATCTGGATGTCGGCGCCCGAGAACTCGCCCATCAGCCAGTCGCGGCCCTCCAGCGCGCCTTCAACATAACCCAGGTGATTTGCGATCTCGCTGTCGATGCGGGGCTTCAGCGGCGCACCGGCGTCGCCCAGGCGGCCGACGTACATGTTGAGCATCAAGGGCAGCATGGCCGAGCCCTCGGCATAGTGCAGCCACTGCTGATAGACGTCGTACGCCTTCGAGGCCGCGGCCGGAGCCAGCTTCCCGCCGCCGTGATGGCGCAGAATGTAGTCGATGATGGCGCCCGACTCGATGACCGTGGCGTCGCCATCGGTGACCACTGGCGACTTGCCCAGCGGATGGATCGCCTTCAGCTCCGGCGGCGCGAGCCGGGTGGTGGCGTCGCGCTTGTAGTCCTTGATCTCGTAGGGGGCGCCCAGTTCCTCCAGCAGCCAGAGGATGCGCTGCGAGCGCGAGTCGTTGAGGTGGTGGACGATGAGCATTGGGTTGCCTCCCGTGGCGTTATGCTGGGAGTACCGGCGCACGTGACCCACGACAAGCTTCGCCTATAGTCGCCGCCGATGATCCTGCCCGACCTCCAGTCCCTGCTGTCCGAGGCCGCACGCGCGGCCGATCTCTACGTGGCCGCGACAAAGGCCGCGGTGAGCGCGCGGGTGAGTCCGGGCGGTCGCCTCGACCGCGCGGCGCTCGACGCCGAGCAGCACGCCGCCCACGGCCTGGCCTGGGCGGCGGCCTATGCCGAGACGCTGCGCCAGACCGCGGCCTGGGCCGACGACCTGGCGCGCCAGGGCCGGTTCGGCGAGGCCGAGGCCCTGCCGGCTCAGCTGCTGGCGTTCGAGTATCTGAGCCAGCTCGCCGGCGGCGTGCCCATGAACCAGGGCGAGATCTTCCGCCCCGGCGATGTCGGCCTCTCGGCCCAAGCGCTGGAGCCGCTGATCGAGCGCCTGCGGCCCGGCGCCTCCCAGGCCGTCCGCCATCGGATCGTCGCCCTGCTGGACGCGGCGCGGGGGCGCCCGTCCCTGGAGGCCAGCGGCCTGGACGAGACGCTGGAACAGGTCCGAGACCAGTTCCACGCCTTCACTAGCGCCAAGATCTCCCCTTTCGCTCACGGCTGGCATCTGCGCGACGAGCTGATCCCGCTGGCGCTGATCCAGGAGTTGGCGGCGCTGGGCGTCTTCGGCCTGACCGCGCCCGAGGCCCATGGCGGTGCGGGCTTGGGCAAGGTCGCCATGTGCGTGGTGTCGGAGGCCCTGTCGCGGGGCTGGATCGGGACGGGGTCGCTGGGCACGCGCTCGGAGATCGCCGCCGAGCTGATCCTGGCCCATGGCACGGAGGAGCAGAAGGCTCGCTTCCTGCCGGGCATCGCGTCCGGCGAGATCATCCCCACCGCGGTATTCACCGAGCCGGAGGCCGGATCGGATCTCGGGTCGCTGCGCACGCGCGCGGTGCGCGACGGTGAAACCTGGAAGGTGACGGGCGCCAAGACCTGGATCACCCACGCCGCCCGCGCCGACCTGATGACCCTGCTGGTTCGTACCGACCCGACCTCAAGGGATCATAGAGGCCTGTCGATGTTCCTGGCGGAGAAGCCGCGCGGCACGGTCGAGGCGCCCTTCCCGGCGGCCGGCATGGACGGCGGCGAGATCGGGGTGATCGGCTATCGCGGCATGAAGGAGTACGAGATCGCCTTCGACGGCTTTTCCGTGCCCCACGCCAACCTGCTGGGCGGCCAGGAGGGTCAGGGCTTCGTCCAGTTGATGGCCACCTTCGAGAGCGCGCGCATTCAGACGGCGGCGCGCGCAATCGGCGTGGCCCAATCGGCCCTGGACCTGGCGCTGGACTACGCCCTCGCCCGGCGGCAGTTCAGCCAACCGATCGCCGACTTCCCCCGGGTGGCCAACAAGCTTGCCATGATGGCGGCCGAAATCCTCGGCGCCCGGCGGCTGGCCTGGTTCGCGGCCCGAGCCAAGGACGAAGGCCGTCGTTGCGACCTGGAGGCTGGAATGGCCAAGCTGGTGGCCGCCCGTGTCGCCTGGGCGGCGGCCGACAACGCCGTGCAGATTCACGGGGGCACGGGCTTCGCGATTGAACAGCCGGTCAGCCGCGTGTTGGCCGACGCGCGCATCCTCAACATCTTCGAGGGCGCCGGCGAGATTCAGGCGCAGGTGATCGCGAGACGCCTGTTGGACGGCGCCAACTAGGGACGAAGTCGTCGAATCGGGCTTCGCACGACAGCGTTATACGAGCATGCTCACCGATCAACGGAGTCTCAGAGAGTCTTAGGGGCGACATTGCAATCGCGAAATACTCGCAGAACGCCGCTCTGCGACGCTGCGCCACACAGCCAAGCGTCGGATTCGGAGGTACACCCCGCTCAAACTCGTATCGCGTAACGAGTTCGCTGAACATGCTCGACAAATGCCTTTGCTTGGACGCGCCGCGGCGAAAGGCTAAGAGGACTGCACGGTCATGACGACCTATGACACCGCTGTCCGGATCGATCCGGATCGCGCCGACGCCGCAGAGGAAGTCCGCCAGCTCATCGTCGATCTGCGTGACGCCTCCCGTGACGGGCGGAAACTCGCGCAGCGCTACGCGGAGCTGCTGGAGAAGGTAGTGGAAGAGTATTGCGTAGAGTTCGAAATGCGCGCGGAAGCGGCCTTGGTGAGGCTGCAGGCGCAATGAAGCACGTTTCCAGCGCCATCGAGGCCACCGGCGAAACCGACGTCCGGGTGCCCACCCGCCGCGCCCTGGCCAAGCAGCAGACCCGCGCCAAGGTCCTGGCCGCCGCGCGCAGGCTGTTCTCCGAGGCCGGCTATGAGGGCGCCACCATCCGCGACATCGCCGCCGAGGCGGGCATGTCGACCGGCGCGGTGTTCGCCAACTTCACCGACAAGTCGGACCTGTTCCGCGAGATCATGGTCAACGACATGCAGGCCCTGACCGAGGCCATGTCCGAGGCCAGCACCCGCGGCCGCAATGTCGAGGACGCGCTGTTGCGCCTCTTCATGGCCGGTTACGCCTTCTACAAGAGCCAGCTGCCACTGGCGCGAGCGGCGTTCAGCATCTCCTGGCTGCCCGACCAGGGGCCCGAGCTGCGCACCCTGCCGCCGGTGCAGGCCATGCACGACCTGATCAACGACCAGCTGAACCTGGGCGTCGAGCGCGGGGAGTTGTCGCAGGAAGTCGAGGCCAAGCTGCGGACGCAGATGCTGTTCGACGCCTATCTGGCCAACTACCCGGAAGCCATCTTCCAGGGTTGGAGCCTTGAGGCCCTGCAAGCCAAGTCCAAGGACCAGATCCGGGTGATCCTGGCCGGGGCTCGGCGAGGCTAGGCGCGTCACGGGCGAGCCGCGGGGGCGGCTCGCCTGCGACGTACTGTCGCAGACGGCCCGCGGGCTGTCCTTCCGGTCGGGGAGCGGCCGTAACCAGCGAACGGGGGGAACCTGCGCGTAACAGCGCGGGCCGGGGCACATGGCAGGGGCACGCAAGTCGCAGAAGGAAGCGACGCGGCAACGCGTCCTCGACGCCGCGCGCGATCTGTTCGAGACCCGCGGCTACGAGGAAACCACCGTGCGCGAGATCGCCCGTCAGGCGGAGGTCTCGGTCGGCAGCGTCTTCACCACCTTTTCCTCCAAGGGCGACATCCTCAGCCAGGTGATGGCCGACCGACTGGACGCGCTCTACGCCGAACTGGACCGCGTGGCGCCCCATCTGCGGGGCTCGACCCCGGATCGGCTGCGGTCGCTCTTCGCCATCCACTACGCCTTCGAGACCCGCCGCACCCGGTTGTTCCTGGCCCATATCGCGGCGGCCTATAACTGGACGCTCAGCCCCGCCAGCCGCCCCTATGGCCGCAATCCGCGCCTGCGGAAGGTGGTCCTGGATTGCCTCGCCGACGGCGTCGCTCGGGGCGATGTCGACCCCGCCGCCGACCTGGACGTGGTGATCGACACCTTGATGGCCTCCTACGCCTGGACCTATCGCCTGGCGGCCTGGGACGAGGCCGACGCCGAGGCGATGAGCAACGTCATGGACCGCCACATCGGCCTGATCTCGGAGGGCTTCCGCGCGCGCGGGACGCCATAGGCTCGAAATCGGCGAGCGCCACGCTACATTGGCGGTATGGACACGTTCTTTCAGTATCTCATCCCCCTCACCCTGCTCGCGGTGACAGCGACCCTGTTCGTCGGCCTGTTCGCCCTGTTCCGAGGGGGCGACTTCAATCGCTCCTATTCGAACAAGCTGATGCGCCTACGCGTGCTGCTGCAGGCGATCGCCGTCGCCGTGCTGGTAGCCGCCGTCTGGTGGCGCCACAACGCGGGCGGCTAGGGATGGTCGTCCTAAACAAGATCTACACCCGCACCGGCGACGGCGGGGCCACGCGGCTGGCCACGGGCCAACAGGTGTCCAAGGCGTCCCTGCGGGTCGAGTCCTACGGCGCGGTGGACGAGACCAACGCCTTCCTGGGCATGGCCCGGCTGCACACGGTTGGCGAACCAGCCTTCGACGCCATGCTGGCCCGCGTTCAGAACGAACTCTTCGACCTGGGCGCGGACCTGGCGACGCCGCCGCGCGAGGGCGAGACCAACACCTTGCGGATGGTCGACAGCCAGGTCGAGCGGCTGGAGCGTGAGATCGACGCCATGAACGCCGACCTGCCGCCCCTCGCCTCGTTCATCCTGCCCGGTGGAACGCCCGCCGCGGCGGCGCTGCACTTGGCGCGCACGGTGAGCCGGCGGGCCGAGCGGGTGGCCGTGGCCCTGGTCGAGGCCGGCGAGCCGGTCAGTCCGGCGGCGATGAAGTATCTGAACCGGCTCTCGGACTTCCTGTTCGTCGCCGCTCGCCACGCCAATGATCGAGGCGCGCGAGAGGTCTTCTGGAAATCCGGCGCGACGCGCTAGTTCTTCGTGGCGGGGACCGTCGCCGGCGGACGCGCGATGTCGGCGGTCTTGCCGGTGATCCCGTCGGCCTTGGCGGCCTCGTAGTCGACGCGGCCCTTGATGACCCGTCCGGTGATGTCGGAAATCGGGATCGGGTGGGCGCAGGTGCGGGTGCGCCAGTCCCACCAGTCGCCCGACGCCTCGCACCGCTCCGCGGGCCAGACCCAGCCCACATGGTAGATGGACGCCCCCGCGCTCAGGACGACAAACACGCCCAGGAAGATCAGTTTCAGGCGGTCGATCGTGCGGTTCATCGTCTCTTTCTTCTGCTCAAGGGGGCTGTGGTAGCGCTTGGTTTCGCCGAAATTGCGGCGGGCTGTGTCCCGGCGCCGACTTGCAAAGCGCGGGAGAAGCGTTATGCCGCATCCGACCGATTTTTCCGCAATGCAATTTGAGGCGCTAGCAACCCATGAAGGTGTTGGTCCCGGTTAAACGGGTGATTGATTACAACGTGAAGGCCAGGGTGAAGTCCGACCAGTCGGGCGTCGACCTCGCCAACGTCAAGATGTCCATGAACCCGTTCTGCGAGATCGCGGTCGAAGAGGCCGTTCGCCAGAAGGAAAAGGGCGTCGTCACCGAAGTGGTGGCCGTCTCCATCGGCCCGATCCAGGCGCAGGAAACCCTGCGCACGGCGCTGGCCATGGGCGCCGACCGCGCGATCCTGATCCAGACCGATCAGGACCTGGAGCCGCTGGCGGTGGCCAAACTGCTCAAGGCGGTGATCGCCGAGGAAAGCCCGGACGCCGTGATCATGGGCAAGCAAGCCATCGACGGTGACAACAACGCCACCGGCCAGATGCTGGCGACGATCCTCGACTGGCCCCAGGCGACCTTCGCCTCGGCCATCGAGCTCTCGCCGGGCTCGGCCAAGGTGACCCGCGAAGTCGACGGCGGCCTGCAGACCATCGAGGTCACGCTGCCGGCGATCGTCACGGCCGACCTGCGCCTCAACGAGCCGCGCTACGCCTCGCTGCCCAACATCATGAAGGCCAAGAAGAAGCCGCTCGACATCAAGGAAGTCGGCTCGCTCGGCGTCGATATCGCGCCGCGCCTGAAGGTCATCAAGGTCGCTGAACCCGCCAAGCGGGCCGGCGGCATCAAGGTGGAAACCGCCGCTGACCTCGTCTCCAACCTGAAGACCGCAGGGGTGCTCTAATGGCCGTTCTCGTTATAGCCGATCACGACAACGCGTCGCTGAAGGACAACACCCACAAGACCGTCACCGCCGCCTTGGCCCTTTCGGGCGACGTGGACGTGCTGGTCGCGGGCGCGGGCGCCAAGGCCGTCGCCGACGCCGCCGCCAAGATCGCCGGCGTTCGCAAGGTGCTGCTGGCCGAGAGCGACGAACTGGGCCACGGCCTGGCCGAAGCCGTCGAGGCGGTCGTCGTGCCGCTGATGTCCGGCTACGACGCGGTGCTCACCCCGGCGACGTCGCAGGGCAAGAACTTCTCGCCCCGCATCGCCGCCAAGCTGGACGTCGCCCAGATCTCCGAGATCGTCGAAGTCGTCGACGCCTCGACCTTCGTGCGTCCGATCTACGCGGGCAACGCCCTGGAGACTGTCCAGTCGTCGGACGCCAAGAAGGTGATCACCGTGCGCCCCACCGCCTTCAAGGCGGCGGCGGAAGGCGGCTCGGCCTCGGTGGAGTCGGTCTCGGCCGGCCCCGGCGCGGCCAAGACCAAGTTCGTCGACCAGCAACTGGTGAAGTCGGAGCGCCCCGAACTCGCCGGCGCCAAGATCGTCGTCTCCGGCGGTCGCGCCATGGGCTCGGCCGAGGAATTCCAGCGGGTGATCGAGCCCCTGGCCGACAAGCTCGGGGCCGCCGTCGGCGCCTCGCGCGCCGCGGTCGACGCGGGCTACGCCCCCAACGACTACCAGGTCGGCCAGACCGGCAAGGTCGTCGCTCCGGAGCTCTATGTCGCCATCGGCATCTCCGGCGCCATCCAGCACCTGGCCGGCATGAAGGACTCCAAGGTCATCGTGGCGATCAACAAGGACGGCGACGCGCCGATCTTCCAGGTCGCCGATTTCGGCCTAGTCGCCGACTACAAGACCGCCGTGCCGGAACTGATGGACGCCCTGGCCGCCGCCGGGAAGTAAGCCTCCGGCCTTGGCTGAGAGATCAGGGGCGGCTCCGCGAGGGGCCGCCCCTTCTTTTTTCCACGGTTACGCTGCGTCGCAGCAAAACCTTGGTGACGGCCCCCAAGGCTATGTTAGAAACCCGTCACAAGCGGGCGTGCGGGGTCGCCGCCCAGGTCATTTCGAGGCTCTTTCGGCATGGTTCAGATCAAGACCGTCGGCGTTATCGGCGCAGGCCAGATGGGCACCGGCATCGCCCACGTCTGCGCGCTGGCGGGCTACGACGTGCTGCTGCACGACGTCAGCGCCGATAAGATCGTCGCCGGTCTTGCCCTGATCGAGAAGAACCTGACCCGCCAGGTCTCACGCAACATCATCGACCACGAGGCGGCGCAGGCGGCCATCGCCCGCATCAAGGCGGCCAACGAGCTGCAGTCCATCGCCACGACGGACCTGGCCATCGAGGCGGCCACCGAGAACGAAGAGGTCAAGAAGAACATCTTCAAGGCCATGGCGCCGCACCTGGGCGAACACACCCTGCTGGCGTCCAACACGTCTTCGATCTCCATCACCCGGCTGGCCTCCACCACCGACCGGCCCGAGCGGTTCATCGGCCTGCACTTCATGAACCCCGTGCCGCTGATGAAGCTGGTCGAGGTGATCCGCGGCATCGCCACTGACGCGCCCACCTACGAGACCGCGGTGAATTTCGCCCGTTCGCTGGGCAAGACCACCACCAACGCCGAGGATTTCCCGGCCTTCATCGTCAACCGCATCCTGGTGCCGATGATCAACGAGGCGATCTACACCCTGTACGAAGGCGTCGGCACGGTCGAAGCCATCGACAACGCCCTGAAGCAGGGCGCCAACCATCCAATGGGCCCGCTGGAGCTGGGCGACTTCATCGGCCTGGATACCGTCCTTTCGATCATGAACGTGCTCTACGAGGGCCTGGCGGACTCCAAGTACCGCCCCTGCCCGCTGCTGGTGAAGTACGTCGAGGCCGGCTGGCTGGGCCGCAAGACCGGCCGCGGCTTCTACGACTACCGCGGCGATACGCCGGTCCCGACGCGGTAGGCTTCGCCTACGCCCCCTGCGACGGTTAATCCATTCGACTTGCAAGGCTTGCCCGGCCGATACTCCGAGTTGATTCGGACCGGCGGGCTTATGCGACAGTTCACGTCGGTGGCGCTTGCGGCCACCTATCTCTGCCTTGCGCTGATCGTCGCCCTCCTGCTGTGGCGGAACGGCGGCGGCTGGGCCGCGGGCGTCGCGGCCCTGGTGGGCGGCCTGGCGCTGTGCGCCTCGATCCACGCCATGGTCTCCGCCAGCCTGAAGATGCGCACCCTGCAGCGCGGTCTCGACATGGTGCGCGAGGCCAACACCATCCTGCTGCTGCAGATGGAGAAGATCGACACCCGCCTGTCGGAAGTGGCGGAGACCATGACCGAGGAGGCCGTGCGGCGAACCGAGGAGCTGCACGACGAGGTCCACATCCTGGAGGACCTGGTCCAGCGCATGGGCAGCGGCTGGAGGAAAGGGTGGCCAGCGGCCCCCTGCCCGATCGCCAGCACGACGGGCGCCGAGGCCACCAGTCCGCCGCCCTGCTGGGCGCTGTCCGCGACGCCCTGGCCGACAACCGGGTCGACCTCTACCTGCAGCCCATCGTCGGCCTGCCCCAGCGGCGCACGGTCTTCTACGAGAGCTATTCACGGCTGCGCGACGAGACGGGCCGCGTGATGATGCCGGCCGAGTACCTGACGGTGGCCGAGCCCGAAGGGCTGATGACCTCGATCGACAACCTGCTGCTGTTCCGCTGCGTCCAGATCGTGCGCCGGCTGGCCAAGCAGGACCGCAAGGTCGGAATATTCTGCAACGTCTCCACCTCCAGCCTGGCCGACGAGACCTTCTTCCCGCAGTTCCTGGAGCTGCTGGCGGCCAACCGCGACCTGGCCGGCGCCTTGATCTTCGAACTGGGCCAGGCGGCGTTCGACGCCCGCGGCTCGGTCGAGGCGCGCAACATGGGCAAGCTGGCCGAACTCGGCTTCCGCTTCAGCCTCGACAAGGTCATCGACCTGGACATCGACTTCCAGGATCTGGCCCGGTCCGACGTGAAGTTCCTGAAGGTCAGCGCCCAGGTGCTGCTGGACGAACTGACCGAGACCGACGACGGCCTGGTGCTGCGTTCCATGCCCGACCTCGCGGCCCAGGACTTCGCCTCGCTCACCCGTCGCTATGGGGTCGACCTGATCGCCGAGAAGGTGGAGAGCGAGCGCCAGATCGTCGACATCCTGGAACTCGACATCCAGTACGGCCAGGGCCACCTGTTCGGCGAACCGCGGCCCATCCGTGACGCGGTGTTGGCCGAGACCGACCCGCCGGCCGATTTCCTGCGCCCCACCCTGCGCGGGCGGACAAGCCGGCGCGCCTAGGCCAGTGTGCCTAGGCCAGTGTGCCTAGGATTGACCGGGGCGGTCGCGCCCGGTACCGCCCCGCCATGACCGCGCCCAAGCTGATCTCCGGCCTCGCCGAGATTTCCGACCGATACGACGTCCTGCTCTCCGATGTCTGGGGGGTGATCCACAACGGCCGCGAGAGCTTCCCCGCGGCCTGCGCGGCTCTGGCCAAGTGGCGGGCGGAACGCGGGCCGGTGATCCTGATCTCCAACGCCCCGCGCCCCTCGGCCGCCGTCCACGAGCAGCTCGACCAGTTGGGCGTGACGCGCGCGGCCTGGTCGGCCTTCGTGTCATCCGGCGACGCCACCCGCCTGATGCTGGGCGCTCGCGCGCCCGGCCCAGCCTGGGCCATCGGGCCCGACCGCGACGCCCCGCTGTACGAGGGCCTGGACCTGGTCTTCACCGGTTTCGAGGACGCGGCCTTCATCTCCTGCACCGGCCCCTATGACGACGAGGTCGAGGGACCGAACGACTATGAGGACCGCTTCAAGGCCACCATCGCGCGCGGCCTGCCCATGATCTGCGCGAATCCCGACATCGTGGTGCAGCGCGGCGACCGGCTGATCTATTGCGGCGGGGCGCTGGCCCAGCGCTACGCCGCGCTGGGCGGCGAGGTGATCATGGCCGGCAAGCCCTACGCCCCGATCTACGGCCTGTGCCTGGCCGAGGCGGAGGTGATCCTCGGCCGGCCGGTCGACCGCGCGCGGGTGCTGTGCATCGGCGACGCCGTGGCCACCGACGCCAAGGGCGCCAACGACCAGGGCCTGGACGTGCTGTTCGTCGCCAGCGGCATCCATGGGGCAGAGACCATCGGACCCGACGGCCTGGACGCCTCGGCGGTGGAAACCCTGCTCGCCAAGGACGGCGCCAAGGCGACCTACGCCATCGCCGATCTGGCGTGGTGAGCAAAAGCCGCTAACTAGAAGATCGAACCGGGAGCCGATGGCGTGCAGGGATTGTTCTTCGAGGACCTGACCGAGGGTCAGAGCGCCGAGACGCTGAAGATCGTCGGCGCGGCCGATGTGGAGGCCTTCGCAGCCGTTTCTGGCGACATCAACCCCGTCCACCTGGACGAGGCCTACGCGCGAACCACCCCGTTCCAGGGTCGCATCGCCCACGGCATGCTGTCGGCCGCCTACATCTCCGCGGTGATCGGCACCAAGCTGCCAGGGCCGGGCGCGATCTACCTCTCGCAATCCCTGCGGTTTCGCCGGCCGGTGAAGCTGGGTGATCCGGTGGTGACCCGCGTGACCATCCAGAGCCTGGACGAACGGCGCGGCCACGCGACCCTGGCCACCATCTGCCAGGTCGACGGCAAGACCGTGGTCGAGGGCGAGGCCGTGATCATGGTCCCCCGGAAACCCGCGTGAGGCCCATGCGCATCGTTCGCGGCTGGAAGGGTTTGGCGGAGGCCGACAAGGGCGCGGCGGTGGCGCTGGGCAATTTCGACGGCGTCCATCGCGGCCACCAGAAGGTCATCGCCCAGGCGGCGAGGGCGGCCGGAGCGTTGAAGGCGCCGCTGGGCGTCATCAGCTTCGATCCCCATCCACGCCAGATCTTCCAGCCGGCCGCGCCAGCCTTCCGGATCATGAAGACCGACCAGCAGGCCCGCGCCCTGGCGGCCCTGGGCGTGGACATCTTCCACGTCCTGCCCTTCGACGCCGAGATGGCCAATCTGACCGACCGTGAATTCGCCACGGACGTGCTGGCCAAGGGCCTGGGCGTGCGTCATGTCGCCGTCGGGTTCGACATCTC
>NZ_JANOCX010000218.1:0-7152 GCF_031412415.1 Phenylobacterium sp. | reverse complement strand
GATTGGCCTCCTCGGCGCTCTCGATACGGCGGCGCAATCGGGGGCGGCGGCGAAGCGGCATTTCAAGAAGCCGATGACCGAGGGCGCCGAAAGCGTCGTGCGGACGGCCGGATCCTCGGCGAGGACCGCCTGCAGGGCGCGGGCGGCCTCCATGGCGTTCGGCTCATAGGCCTGTTGCGGGCCGCCCGCGTCGATGACCACGTCCAGGACATAGGGGCCGACACCGGCCCCGACGAAGGTGCGGATGGTCCTCTGCACCGGCAGCTCCTGATCGGTGTAAACTGAGATGCTGTGGGACGGGTGGACGTTGGCCAGGCCCAGCGCGAGCAAGGCCCCGAATAGGCCGAGGCCGACGCCGATAGAGAGCCTGGGCGCCTTCAACGCCAGCTCGGCCACGGCCCCCAGGCCACGGTTCCAGAGGGTGCTGAGCTCGCCGAAGCCCGGTTTGACCACCGGCAGGGGCAGGACGGCGCGGATAGCCGGGACCAGGGTCAGCTCCAGGGCGAGCGCGCCCAGAACGCCGACGCCGGCCAGGACGCCGAAGCGGGCGAGCGCCGCCACATCGAGCAACAAAAGGGCGAAGAGGCAGGCAGTGGCGCCGATGACGGCCAGGGTGAGGACCGGCCCCATGGCGGCGATGGTCTCGACGAGCGCCTCGTCGTTCTGAGCGTGGGTGGCCCGGCCCTCTGGCACGCGGGCGCGGACCTCCTCCATGTAGCGCTTGAGGAGCTGAACCGAGTGGCCGGCGCCGACGGCGAGGACCAGGATGGGCGCGAGCACCGCGTAGGTGTCCAGGGGCAGCCTCAGCCAGCCATAGACCCCGACCGCAATGGCGGTGGCCGTCAGGCCCGTGAATATAGGGATCACCACGGCCTGGACCGAGCGCAGGGCCTCCCAGTGAAGCAGCAGGATCAGCAGCATGATCCCCGGAAAGAACAGGGCGATCCGCTTGGAGAACATGTCGTTCTGGGCCAGGAACGCGGGCTGGCCGGAATAGTCGATCGCCACGCCGTCTCTCTCAATACGGGCGATGTCGCCGTCGATCTTCCTGAGGATGTCGCCATAGGCGCCGCTGATGGCGTCGAGGTCGGCGTAGACGGTCAGCGAGCCGTTGGGGGCCTGGACCAGGGGGGCCTGGGGGCCCAGGCCCTCAAGGACCGCGGGGGTGAGCCCATCGCCCATGGCGCAGAGCTCGCCCAGCCCCACCACCTGCAGTTCACCGGCGTCGTCGCTGACATACTTCATAGTGTTGGAGCCCACCCCGTATACCCGGCCGGGGGCGACGCCGTGCGTGCGTTCGAGGACGGTGGTCAGGGCGCAGGCGGCGCTCAGCCGGTCGGACGGGGCGCCGCCGGAAACGATTAGCGCGAGCGTGCTGCGGCTGCCGAACAGGTCCTGGATCCTGTGGATCTGGCTGGTGAGGGGGCTGCGCTCTGGCAGGGTGGAGTCGTAGTCGCTGACGAACCGCGACTGCGCGGCGCCGGCGATGGCGACGGCGGCGGCCAGGGCGGCGGCGGCGATGAACTTGTAGGGGTGGCCGACTATGGCCTTGCCCAACAGACGGAACATTCAGATCTCCAGTGTGGTCAGAAGCCGGCCCGCAGGCCCACGGCGATGAGGGAATTGTCTTCCAGGCGGCCGAACAGGCTGTCGGACCGGCCGGCGAAGCGTTCGGCGAGGAGGCTGGCGCGCAGGCCGTCGCGCAGCGCGTAGGTCAGGCGGATCTGGGCGTAGGTTCCGCCGCCGGCGTAGGCGGCGACCGTGGCCTCCACCGAGCCACGCTCGGCGGCGAAGGGCTTGCGCAGGCGTACCGTGGCGCCGACGACGGTGTCGCGCCAAGCGTACTGGATGGCGGCGTTGCGAAGCGCGGTGGCGGCCTTCGGGCCGGGTGGAGCCGGCTGGGTGTCGTTGGCGCGGAGCACCGTCTGGACATTGAGGTTGAGCTGGCCCGGGAGGTCGCGATCGGCGCCGAGCACCAGGGCGAACCTGGGCCTTCGGAGGGCCAGGCCGGTGAGATCGCTGCGGTCGTAGTGGTAGAGCGCGGCCTCGGCGCGGACGCCGTAGGGCCCAAGGGTGGTGGCGAGGTCGCCGCCCAGCATCCGCAGGCGCGGATGGCGGAGGATGATCTGGGGGCGACCGGCCGCAAGGCCTAGGTCGAGCCATGGGGTCCGGTCGGCGAGGTCGGCGTAGCTGATCGACCAGTCGAGGGCCTGGCCGTAGCGTTCGTAGCGCAGCGCGAACTGGCCCTCGGTATTGCCCGGTCGGTCGCGGATCTCGGGCGCCGGAAGGGTGATGGGGAGCCGGTTGGCGCGGAACTCCGGCAGCCAGTGCAGGCTGGCGACGCCGCCGGCCAGGTCGAGCTGGGCGCTGGCGCCGGCGGCGCCCAGGCGGTTATCGCCGTCGTCCTCGGTCAGGCGGCGCAGGTCGCGGGCGCCGATCACGTCGGTGGGGTTGATCCGATCGCTGCGGCCCCAGGCGTGGACCTGGCGGCCGGCGGTAAGGCGCAAGGGACCGGGCGTGACGGTGATCGAGGCCTCCCGGATGTCGGCGTCGGCCTCGTCGTGGCCGACCGGATCGGCGGCGACCCAGGCCTCGAAACGCAGGCTGGCGCCGTCGCTGGACGGTGCGCCAGCGCGGATCCAGGCCTCGGCGTTGGCGACCGGGCCCTCCTCCGCTCGGGACATGCGGTCACCGGACCAGCCGGCGACGCGCCATGAGGTCTCGATGTCGGCGTGAGCGGTCGAAGCGATGAGGGATGCGCCGAGGGCGAGCACGGCGGGTCTCACGACTTGAGCGCTCCAGGGGCGACCTCGGAGTCGGCGACCGTCACGTCGATGCGGAAGTCGGCGAAGTCGAGCCGCGAGACGGCGCCGGATCGCTCATTGCGCATGGTGATCTGCAGGGCCTGGGCCTTGCCGGGCGCCAGGGTGCGGACCTCGGCGGCGGTCATGGTCTTCAAGAGGCCGCCGGCCAGGTCGAAGAACTGGGCGCGAGCCGGGACCAGGTCGGCGTCGCGGATCCAGGAAAGGCGACGCGAATAGCCGGTCTCGGACGCCAGGCCCGGACGGACGGGCAGGCTCTCCACGAGGGTGCAGGCGGCGCCGGCGATCCGCTCGCGGCGGAGGATCGCGTGGCGCCAGGCGGCAACCTCGTGGCCGACGATGTCGCCGAAGGAAAACTCCGAGCCCATCCAAGGGTCGCGGCGGTTGGAGGAAACCAATCGGCGTACCCGACGCAGAGAGGGCAAATAGATCCAGAGGTCGTCGGCGGCGGCCTGGCGCTCCACGGTGAGGGTGGCGACGCCGCGCATGTCGGCGGGTCCCTCGATGCGCATAAGCCGGGCGCTGGCGGCGCCCTTCTCAAGAAGCTTGCCGGCGCCGCGGAGCTGACGGACGCGATCGGCTCCCCCGCGGGTAGCGAGGACGAGCTTGGCGCTGAAGCGCGCATGGGCGAACCGGCCGGTCTCGTAAGAGGCGGTCATCAGGATATCGGCTTGCGGCGCCTTGGCCCGGGCCGGATGCGCGGTGAGAGCCAG
Organism: Phenylobacterium sp.; assembly: GCF_031412415.1. GTDB lineage: Bacteria > Pseudomonadota > Alphaproteobacteria > Caulobacterales > Caulobacteraceae > Phenylobacterium. The sequence continues at coordinate 3,617 of NZ_JANOCX010000218.1, read as the reverse complement.
GAGGCCGGCGGCGGCGGCGCGGCGGGTCGGCGGCTGGGCGATGCCCATCGGAAAAGCTCCTTGAACGGAAGGGTTGGGTCAATCGAGGTCGGACACGCCGGACGGCGGAGCGATCTCGGACGGCAGCTCGGCGGGCCAGGCGCGCCAGGCGCGCAGGGCCAGGCGCCGCCGGGTGTCGGCGATAGCGTCCCAGGCAGTGGGCGCGGCCATCAGGAGCGCCGCCACGTCGGCCAGGGCGTCAGGGGAATCGGTCGTCATGCGGGGTCCTGACCGGTTTGAGAAGGTGGGGACGGCGCGACCGGGCCCAACGGCGATTCCGATGAAACCCGCGGACCCGGACGACGCCGGGGACGGGGCTTCTCCCATCGGGGGGCCCTGAAAATCTTGCGGCGGCGCTGATAAGTTTCTGAAATCTCGCCAAGGCGGCGGCGACCGCCGGCGGCCCCGCAGCGGACGAGAAAGCGCTGCAATATCGAGGAGATAACGCTGCTTCGGCGACCTGAAATCGCAACCGGTATTCTGAGGAAGTTCTGAGGCGGACCGCCGGGGCCCGCCGGCGGCGTAGGCGCTGGACCTTTTGGATGCTAGCGGCGGAGCATGACGGACCGGTTCCTGGTGGCCGGGCCTTACCGGCTCGACCTGGAAGATGAGCGCGTTTGGCGCGCCGAGACGTCCCTGCACTTGGGCGGGAAGGCGTTCGCCCTGCTGCGCGCCTTGATGGAACGTCCGCAGGTGCTGGTGACCAAGGACGAACTGTTCCAACGGGCTTGGCCGGGGCTGGCGGTGAGCGACTCCGTCCTGACGACGGCGATCAAGGAACTGCGCCGCGCCCTGGGCGACGACGCCCGCAGCCCCGAGGTGATCGGCACCGTCCACGGCCGGGGTTATCGCTTCCTGATGCCCGTGGAGCGCCGGGGGGCGGGTGAACTGGTCCCCGCCGCGGTCGCCGGCGAGGCTGCGCCTCGGGACCGGACACGGCCAGCGGGATGGCTCGTGGCGCTCGCTCTCGCGATGGCGAGCTTGATCGGCGCCGTGGTGCTAATCGCCTGGAGGCAGGACTTGGCGGTCAAGTCGTCGGCGAACGCCGAAGCGACCGCGTTGAAATCGGTGGTCGTCCTGCCTTTCGCCGACCTGACCCCGGGGCGTAGCGAGACCTGGTTCGCCGACGGAATGACCGAGGAGATCTCCTTCAGTCTGGCCCGGGCGCCGGACCTGCGGGTGATCTCGCGGCAGGCGGCGGCCCGGTTCCGCGACAACGATACAGATGTGCGCGCCGTGGCGCGCGAGTTGGACGTCGCCCACGTGCTGACCGGCTCGGTGCGGCGGGACGGCGACCACGTGCGGGTGAGCGCCCAACTTATCCGCGCTGCGGACGGGGCGCAGCTGTGGTCGCAAACCTACGACCGCCACGACCGCGGCGTCATCGCCATCCAGCAAGACATCGCCTTCCACATCGCCTCGTCCCTGAAGAGCATTCTGGAGCCGGCGAGGCTTCGGGCCATGGTCGACGCCGGGACCCGGTCAGTGGAGGCCTATGAGGCCTATCTGCGCGGGGTGGCCCTGGACCAGCGGCAGTCCGACGAGGGCGATGTAGGCTACGCTCGCGCCGCGGCGGTCGAGTACGAGCGCGCCCGGGCCCTGGACCCTAATTTCGCGGCGGCCCATTGGCGGGCCGCCAACAGCTGGTTCGGTAACGCCACCCGGGTTGTGGCCATCGGCCGGGGACAGAGCGACGAGGTCGAGCGGGCGAACTATGTGGCGCGCCTCGACGCCGCCATCGCGGCCAGCACCAACGAGGCCGAGAGCCTCAAGTACCGGGCCGCCCGGGCCAGCGCCCAGCTGCAAATCAAGGACGCCCACCGGCTGATGGTCCGCTATCTGGAGGCCCGGCCGCGGGACATCGACGCCTGGGAGGAAATGGCCGACCTGTCGGCCTATGCCGGAGAGCGGCGCTGGATGGCGCGAGCGGCCGAGCGGCTGCAGACCCTCTCCATGGAGGACGGCTATCCGCGCTCGCGGGCGATCACGGTCTCGGTCATGGCCCTACAGTACGACGCCGCCGTCCAGCGTTCGCGGCGGCAGCTGAAGGCGCGGCCGGACAATGCGCTGACCCAATACCAGGCGCACCGGGCCTTCGTCTGGGCGGGGCGGCTGGCTGAGGCGCGGCGGCTGCTGGAACAGGTGAAGGCCTCGGCCATGCCGGCCGATACCAAGATGCTGGCCGAGATCCGGCAAGCCTGCGCCGAGGGTCGCGTGGAGGACGCCCGGATCCTGCGCCGGGGCGTCGACGCCGTGGGCCGCGAAACCACCCGCTGGCAAGCCGCCATGCTGTTGGGCGACGCGGAGGGCGGCTATCGGATCCTGCTGCCCCTGGACACGGCGGGGAAGCTGCCGACGCTGATGCAGTTCATGATCTATCCGGACTTTGACCCGAGCCGCTATCCGAACCTCAATGCGAGGCTGATCCACGAAGGGGTGGCACGCCGGCCGGTCACGTCCCTGCCCTTTGCGTGCAAGACGGCCTAGGGCGTTCTGCCCAAGTCAGGACATTCGCAATGACTGCAAGAAGCCCATTGCGGACATGCCGACAGGTTTGACGTTAGTGCGCCTGCAAGCTTGGATCTATTTCCGCAGAAGGTCAGCAGGCTCAACCATGAGAGCTGCGGCAATTCTCGCCAACACGAGCACGCTAGGATTTCTGCGACCGCGCTCGATGCCACCTAGGTAGGTAAGGTCAATCTTGGATTCGAACGCGAGTTGCTCCTGGGTAAGGGACCTCGCCTGGCGCTGCAACCGCACGTTCCGGCCCACAATTGCTCGCCAATCCATTGAAGGATGGAGCGCGACGAGGCATATAGTCTCCAGGGACTATAGTCCCTATTCGTCACTTTGGATGGGACGCCTCGGATGGCTCGTCAGACGGCGAAACGCATTCAGACCCTACGTGCACCCGAGCCGCTCGACGACCTCTATCGCCGCTACGCCGGCTGGCTGAAGGCAATGCTCCGCCGCCGTTTCGATCGAGACCAAGTCGACGACCTGGTGCAAGAGACCTACCTGCGGGTCGGTCCCTACGTGTCGCGCGAAGACATCCGCCATCCTCAAGGGCTGCTGTTGCGGATCGCCGAGAACCTCGCGATCAACGAGGCCAAGTCGCGCAAGCGCATGCGGGCCTATGCCCAGCACGCGACGCTCATCCCGAACTCAGCGGCCCAATCCGCCGCCCAGCTCGAAGCGATCCTCCTCCAGGAGGTCATCGCCAGCCTGCCTGAGATCTACCGCGACGTGTTTGTGCTCAACAGGTTCGCGGGCCTGAGCTACGCCGAGATCGCGACCCGTCGCCAGCTTTCGCTGAAGACTGTAGAATGGAGGATGTCGAAAGCGTTGGCGCTCTGCGCCGCGCGCCTCCGGGACTAGACGAAGCCATGGCGAAGGCCACGACCGAAGACCACCGGGCAGACCAGGAAGCGGCCGACTGGTTCACCCGGCTCAATTCCCGGGTCGTGGCGACGAGCATCCTCGAAGACTTCTACGCCTGGCGCCGCGAGCCCCGGAACGACGAGGCCTACGGCCGTGTCGAGGAGGTCTGGCGGCGCACGGAGGCGCTGAAGGGTTCC
>NZ_JANOCX010000217.1:0-2006 GCF_031412415.1 Phenylobacterium sp. | reverse complement strand
GCTCGATCACCCGGTGGAACTCGTCGGCCGAGCCCATGGCGCGGCCGCCGGAGACCACGATCTTGGCCGCGCCCAGCTCGGGGCGGGCCGACTTGACGATCTGCTGGTCGACGAAGTGGCTCTTGGCCGATGGTGGGGGCGCCGCGATCGTCTCGACCGAGGCCGAGCCGCCTTCCGCGGCCGCCTGGAAGACGGTCGGGCGCACGGTGATCACCTTCTTGGCGTCGGACGACTGAATCGTCTCCAGCGCGTTGCCGGCGTAGATCGGACGCACAAAGGTGGAGGCGTCGACGATCTCGACGACGTCGGAGATCTGCGCCACGTCAAGCTTGGCGGCGACGCGCGGGCTGAAGTTTTTGCCCGCCGAACTCGCCGGGATCAGCACCGCGTCATAGTTCGCCATCAGGGGCACGATCAGCGCCTCGAAGGCCTCGGCGATGCCCTGGCCCAACTCGACGGAGTCCGCGGCCAGCACCTGGCGCACGCCGGCGATCTTGGCGGCCTGGGCGGCCACCGCGGCGGCGTTGGTCCCGGCGACCAGGATGTCAACCTCGCCCAGGGCCTGGGCGGCGGTGACGGTCTTGTGGGTGGAGTCCCGGACCGACTGGTTGTCGTGGTCGGCGACGACGAGAACGGCCATTTTACAGGACCCCCGCTTCGTTCTTCAGCTTCATGACGAGGTCGGCGGCCGTCTCGACCTTGATGCCTCCGCCGCGCTTCGGCGGCTCGGTGACCTTCACGACCTTCAGGCGCGGCGCGGTGTCGACGCCAAGCGAGGCCAGCTCCTTCACATCGAGCGGCTTCTTCTTGGCCTTCATGATGTTGGGCAGGCTGGCGTAGCGCGGCTCGTTGAGGCGCAAGTCGGCCGTGACGATGGCCGGCAGGTCGACCGACAGCGTCTGCAGGCCGCCGTCCACCTCGCGGACCACCTTGGCCTTGTTTCCCTCCACCGTGACTTCCGAGGCGAAGGCCGCCTGCGGCCAGTCGAGCATGGCCGCCAGCATCTGGCCCGTGGCGTTGTTGTCGCCGTCGATGGCCTGCTTGCCCATCAGGACCAGTTGCGGCTGTTCCTCGGCGATCACCGCCTTCAGTGTCTTGGCGACCGCGAGCGGCTCAAGGTCCTGATCGGTCAGGATTAGGATGGCCCGGTCGGCGCCCATCGCGAGCGCCGTGCGGAGCGTCTCCTGAGCCTGCTGCGGGCCGATGGAGACCGCCACGACTTCCGTCGCCACGCCCTTTTCCTTCAGCCGCACGGCTTCCTCGACTGCGATCTCGCAAAACGGGTTCATCGACATCTTGACGTTTGCGAGGTCGACGCCCGTCTGATCGGCCTTTACGCGGGCCTTGACGTTATAGTCGATCACCCGCTTGACCGGGACCAACACCTTCATGGGTTGCTAGCGCCTCAAATTGGGGGTTTCGGAAAGAAATGAGCGGGAGGGCAATAGCGGTTCCAACGAGCATTGCAAGCTTGCCGGGGCGTATTCGCCCGCAACCCGCCCACTAGTCAGACCCCCCTCTCGTTACGTAAAAGCACGCCATGAACCCGAATATCGAGCGCCTGAAGCTGCTTTTTGTCGCCCTTTTCGCCGTTGTGGTTGCGGGCGTGCTGGTCTGGCAGGTGGTCTGGATCATGCCGGCCAAGAAATGTGAGGCCTCTCGCAAATGGTGGGACGCCGACCAGCGGGTTTGCGCGCAGCCGGTGCTGATTTCCGACATCACGGGTCGCACCATCACGGACAAGGGCGCAGAGGCGGAGGCGAAGGCCGCCATCGGTCGTCCCGCAGCGCCTGCGCCCATCAAGCCTTAGCGGGTTGCCCCTGAGACCCAGAACACCTCTGCCGCGCCGCGTCCGTTGGCCCAGCGTGCGGCGACAAACAGGAAATCCGACAGCCGGTTTATATAGCGCAAGGCCGGCCCGTTGACCGGTTCGCCAGCCTCGACCAGACGCACCGCCTCACGCTCGGCGCGGCGGCAGACAGTCCGGGCCAGGTGCAGCGCTGCGG
>NZ_JANOCX010000216.1:0-3064 GCF_031412415.1 Phenylobacterium sp. | reverse complement strand
CCGGGCAGGGCCTCTTCCGGGCCGAGGACAATTTGGAGAGCCCCTGGGCGCGCCGGGCCCTGCTGATCTTCTACGGCGCCTTGGCGTTCGGGGAGCTGCCCTGCATGGGCATGGACGCCTTCCAGGCAAAGACGGGGCTGAGCCTGCTGACGCCCGAAGGCGAGCTCAAGGCCTCCGACGACCTGCCGCCCATGAACACCTTTCTCAACCGTCTGCTGGCGCTACGGATCGCCGATCAGAACGCCCTCTTCGAGGACTTCGAGAAAATCCTGACCGGCGTCCTCGAGCGGGCGGCGGGCTCCGGGCAGATGGACAACGGGGTCGAGGACATCGTGGCCGAGGATCTCGAGGTCCTCTCCGAGGAGGTGATCCGCACCGACGCCGCGACGGGCGCCCAGACGGCGCTGGTCACCTTCGCGCTGCGGACCCGGCGCGACCTACTGCCCCTGGCGCGGCCCTGGAGCGCGCCGCGGGTCTTGGGGAGGCCGCGACCTTCGCGGTCAACGCCAGGTCCGGTCGCCCGGCCCTGGTCGAACACGGCCTGACCACCCCCGAGGACGATGATCGGCTCGTCGCGGCCGTACGCCTGACGCGGCCGGAGACGCGCAGCCTGCTGCCGCGGCGGGTCTTCGAGGAGTCGGCCTGGGAGCAGGTGGACGAAAGCGTGTGGCGAGCCGCCTGGTCCGCCGAGCTCGCCGACACCGATCCCTGGCGGACCCGCGACCTGACCCTGGCGAGCGGCCTGCTGCTGCCGATCTGGTCGCTGCTCCCGGCACGGGGCGCCCAGGTGCGGCGGGTGAAGGCGCCCGATGGCCGGCGCTGGCTGGGCCGGGTGCTGGACCCGGTCCATGCGCGGCGGCTGAAGGTGTCGCTCGGCCTGACCGACGGCGCCACGGCCTTTGGCGAGGACCCGTCCCTCACGGCCGCGGCGGTGCTCGAGCGCGGCCTGCAGCTGGCGCTCAGCGGCGGGTTCTGGCTGCGCCGGGCGCGGGTGATGGACCGATGGCGGCTGGAGCTGGTGGGCGGGGCGTCCCGGCGCGAGGCCTTCCGCGCCATGGGCTGCTTCGTGGAGATCATCGCCCATGCGCCGCGCCTGTTCGTGCCGGTGGATCGGCCCGACGTGCTGGGGGCGATTCTGCGCCGCCATCCGGTCGAGACGGTGCTGGATCCGGCCCAGGCCGCGTGACGGGCCGGTGGAGGGCCGGTGGGAGGAGGAAGGGCGGGGGAAGGGCGAAGCCTTCAGACCGGGAGACAGGCTCCCACGGGGTTTCGCGACTCAAGGAGACGGAGATGCAGAACGTGGTGTTCACCGGCCGTTTGGCGGCCAATCCTCACCTGACCGAGGACTTCGGCAAGGCGGTGTTCCGCCTGCTGGAAAACCGGGGTCAGGACGCCGCCGGCAAGGCGCGGGTCGTGGGCGTTAATTGCGTGAGCTGGTCCAAGGGCCTGAACGAGAAGGTCATCGCCGAGGGGCTCGCGACGGGCTGCGAGGTGGTGGTCACCGGCGTGTTCGTCGACAACCTCTTCGAGACCGGCGACGGGGCCAAGCGCGCCGCCAAGGAGCTGGTGGTCCATCGGCTCAGCGTCCTGGAATGGGCGTCCGACCGTGCGGCGGCGCGGGAGGCCGAGGCCGCCTGACGCCGCATCCTTCCCTTCAATGACTTTTCAGGAGACCGACATGCAGACCGTGACCATCGAAGGCTATCTGGCCGCTGCGCCATCCATCCTCTCGGCCCAAGGCTCGGGCCGAAAGCGCGCGAGCTTCCGCGTCCTGGAAACCGCGCGTTTCCGTCGCGCCGACGGCCAGAAGGGCGAGCGCACCACAGGCTTCAATTGCGTCTGTTTCAATGAGGCGACGGCTGAGACCTATATCGCGCCCTTCGCGCGCAAGGGCAGCCGGGTGGTCGTCCAGGGCCACGTGGAGAACGACACATGGACGGGCCGCGACGGGACCGTCCACTACGACCTGCGGGTGGTGGTGGACGAGCTGCGTCTCAAGAACAGGCGCGATGACAGCGGGGCGGCCGGCGAGGACGAGCTGCCGGAGGTCGGCCAGGCCTCCGGCCTTGGACCAGACCTCGACGACGAGATTCCCTTCTAGAGCCGAACCTCGATCCCCGAACTTCGACCCCGCCGGTTCGCCGGCGGGGTTTTTTGTTTGGCCCCGCAGGTTTTTTGGGGGCGACCGGAAGCCTGAGGCGCGATCCGGCTCAGCCGCAGGGCACTTGTTCGCGATGCATCGGAGGCTCCATGCTGGCGTGGGACAGGTTTGGGCCTCGCGCCGTCGCGGTCAAGATCGCGCTTTCGGTTCCGCCAAGCCTCAGAACTTGCGCGGCGCGGTGTCGTCGGGGGCGGGCTCGCAGGCGCCGTTGAAGCTGAACTGGTAGCCCGCCACCTCGATGTCGCCTGTGCGGCGATCGATCTGGACGCGAGGCTTGTTCAGGAAGTTGAACGAGAACTGGGCGTGGATGTCGTTTTCACCGACGGCCGCCGAAGCGAGGGGCCACCAGCCGTCCTTGCCGCCTGAGCGCAACAGCGGGATCTGCACACGCGGCGGCTTGACCCGCCCCGTGCCGTCCTCGCCGATTTCGAAGCGGAACGTCTCGCTGGTGCGCATGGCGCGCTCGCTGTTGAAGCTGGTGGCGCTGGGATAGCCGTCAGCGCCGGTGGTCTGACCGGTCGTGGTCTCCTCGAGGACGTAGCGCGCCTCGCCCCGACAGATAAGGTTCAACGGGGCGGCGAGGGCTGTGCTTGGGGCCAGCAGGACTGTCGCCGCCAGAATCACGCGCATCGCGACCTCCACCATCGTCGGGCGAGCCATAGCTTGAGGTCGGCGGATCGTCGAGGCGGGACGTGCCCCGGCCCGAGCCGGGTCGGGCTCTAGGCGCCGGCGGCGCCCGGAGCTCCTGCGGATCTCCGCCCTTCGGGTGACGATCCCTCACGCGCGGCCGCCGGCTTGTGGACGCGGCCGCGGGTCGGCCGGGCGAAGGGCGGGGACGATCGTCGCGGCCGACCCGTCGCTGCGCGCCGGACGGAGCGCCCGCCGTGCGGGCGCAACGCCCCC
>NZ_JANOCX010000215.1:0-3563 GCF_031412415.1 Phenylobacterium sp. | reverse complement strand
CCAAGCAACTCACCAATCCCTGGAAGAAACACGACAACATCCCGCTCTAGCGCGGCGCGGATATGACTGACGGACCATTAACCTGTTCAGCCAGCATTCAGGCGCGGTGCGTCAATCTGATCCTCGAAACCGGCCCCATTTGTGGATCTCGCCGGAAGGAGGTCACGATGAACAAGACCCTGACCGCGGCCATCGCGGCCCTGACCATCGGCGGTGTGGTCGCCTCGGCGATCCCTGCTCAAGCCCAATCCTATCGCGACGGCCGCTATGATCGTCGCCATCGCGACAACGACGACAATGGCAAGGCCATCGCCGCCGGTGTGATCGGTTTGGCGCTGGGCGCCGCGCTTGGCAGCGCCAGCCGCAACGACAATTCGCGCTACTACGACAACCGTCGCTACGATGATCGCTACCACGACCGCTATCGCGGCTCGCACGGCTACAACCAGCCCTATGGCTACGCTCAGCCCTACGGCTACGCCTACGCCCAGCCGCGCTATCGCGTCTGCACCACCCGCGAGCGGGTCTATGACCGCTATTCAGGTCGCCCGATCACCATTCGCCGCGAATACGCCTGCTGATCGCGGCCGACGCGCAGGACTTACGAGACCCCTTCGGCGTCCGCCGGAGGGGTTTTTCGTCGCTCGCAGGGTCGCGCGCCATCGCGGGCCGCCTATGTTCACGCGATGAGCGACACCCTGTTTCAGCCCTGGCTCGACCGCTGGGGCCTGTCACCTGATGGCGAGGCCTTTTCCACGCCCTATACGCGCAGCTGGCTCATGCCTGTCCGGCGCGGGCGCGAGCCCGCCATGCTCAAGCTCGCCTATGAGGTCGAGGAGCAGCGCGGCGGAGGCCTGATGGCCTGGTGGGCCGGGGAGGGCGCGGCGCGGGTGCTCGCCCACCACGGCGAAGCCCTCCTACTGGAACGCGCCATGGGGCGCGGCGACCTGGTCGAGATGGCCGGGACCGATGACGATGGCGCCACGGCGATCCTGTGCCGCGCGGCCATGGCGCTTCACGCGCCGCGCGCCACCGTACCGCCAGCCACTCTGGTTCCGCTCGCAACGTGGTTCGCCGCGCTTGGGCCTGGAGCCGCCCGGCATGGAGGGGTTCTGGCCAAGGCTCACGCGACGTCCGAGCTGCTGCTGGCCGATCCGCGCGAGGTGAGCGTCCTGCATGGCGACCTTCACCACGAGAACGTGCTGGACTTCGGCCCTCGCGGCTGGCTGGCGATCGATCCCAAGGGCCTGGTCGGCGAGCGCGGCTTCGACTACGCCAACATCTTTTGCAATCCCGATCCCCTGGTGGCCGCGCCGCCAGAGCGGATGCGGCGACAGGTCGAGGTCGTGGCCGAGAGCGCCGGCCTTGAGCGCCGACGGCTGCTGCAATGGATCCTGGCCTATGCCGGACTGTCGGCGAGCTGGACGCTTGAGGACGCCAATGATCGCGACGAGATGGTCGCCGCCCTGACGACGGCTGAGATCGCCGCCGCCGAACTGGGCTTCTAGCCGCCGATCCGCCAGCCAACCTCGGCGGCGAAGTCCTGATAGAACTTGGGTTCGTAGGCGCCTTCCGGATCGCGCCGCACCCATTCGTCCAGCCGGTGGGCGTCGTCTCCGACGAGGATGCGCCAGCGCTCGTCGCGGACTCCGTCCAGGATGACCTTGGCCGCCGCCGCGGCGGTCATCGGCGCGTCTTCCAGGAAGCGGCGGGCGGCCTCGGAGCTCATGGCGCGGATGGCGTCGTCGCTGACCTCCGTCATGTCCATGCCCGCCGCGGCGGCGCGGGCGCGGGCCGCGGCGACCTCGTCGGCGGAGAGTTCGTCGGAATCGACCCCGCCCTGCACCTTGCGGGAGTTGGCGACGATGGAGGTGCCGATGTGGCCGGGCATGACCACCGAGCACTTGATGTGCGGCGCGGTGATCCGCAGGTCGGTGACCAGGGCCTCGGTGAAGCCCTTCACTGCGAACTTCGCCGCCGCATAGGAGGTGTGGGAGGTGTTGGGCCCGATGGTCGCCCAGAAGCCGTTGACGCTGGAGGTGTTGACGATGTGCCCCTCGTCGGCGGCCATCAGCATGGGCAGGAAGGTGCGCACCCCCAGATAGACCCCGCCCCAGCAGACATTGAAGGTCTTCTCCCAGGCCGCGCGACTGTCGGTGACCATGCTGCCGCCGCCGGCGATCCCGGCGTTATTGAACAGCAGGTGGATGCGGTCGGTCTGCTGCTGGTCCTTCAGCTCCTCGCGGAAGGCGATCAGCGCGGCCTCCAGCGAAACGTCGGCGATGTGGGTGGTGACCTTGGTGCCCTGCGGCCTGCCGTCGGCCTCGATCAGCCGGACCGTCTCTTCCATGGCCTTCGCCGAGACGTCGCACATGGCGACATTGCAGCCCTCGGCGGCGAGCTGGCGGGCCAGCTCGCGCCCCATGCCCGTGCCGCCGCCGGTGATCACGGCGGTCTTGCCTGCGAAATCCTTCACGGTGTCGCCTCCCTGGCGCTGTTTGCCGGGAGCCTAGCGCGGTTTCCCCGCGGTCCGCCTAGTTCAGATCAGGCGTGGGCGAGATGGGCGTTGTCGCCGCGCTTCAGCGGGTCGCGCAGGGGCTGGCCGTTCTGAGTGAACTCCAGCGAGATCGAGTTGATGCAATAGCGCAGCCGCGTCGGCGCGGGGCCGTCGGGGAAGACGTGACCCTGGTGGCTGTCGCAGCGGGCGCAGCGGGTCTCGATGCGGATCATGCCGTAGCTTGTGTCGCGTACGGCCTTCACGTGGGCCTCGTCATAGGGGGCGAAGAAGCTGGGCCAGCCGGTGCCGCTCTCGAACTTGGTCTTGGCCTGGAAGAGCGGCAGGGCGCACAGGCGGCAGCAGTAGACGCCGTCCTGCTTGTTATCGAGCAGGCCGCCGCAGAAGGCCGCCTCGGTGCCGTGGTGCAGCAGCACCTCGGCCTCCTCGCGGGTCAGGCCCGCTTCGAGGGTCTGGCGCTCGCTCGCGTCGGGCGCGGTGAGATCGAATCCGGAGGGTGAGGTGGCGGCTGGCGTGCTCATGGGTCCCAATCTAAGTTGCCCGACCTGATTACGAAAGTGCGCCGCAGGAGGATGCAGGCATGATCACCAGCACAACGCCCGAAATCGCCAACCGGACCATCGCCGAGACCCTCGGCGTCGTCAGCGGCGAGGCCATCATCGGCGCCCACATCTTCCGCGACCTGTTCGCGGGCATCACCAACATCATCGGCGGCCGGGCGGGCGGTTACGAGAAGGCCCTTCGCGAGGCCCGCGACATCTCCATCCGCGAGATGTGCGACGAGGCTCAGCGGCTGGGCGCCGACGCCGTGGTGGGGGTCGACCTGGACTATGAAACCCTGGGCGTCGACAACGGCATGCTGATGGTGACCGCCGCCGGCACCGCCGTGAAGCTGCGCTAGGACCTGATGTTCTCGAAAATCCTCATCGCCAACCGGGGCGAGATCGCGGTTCGGATCATTGGGACGTGTCGTCGGATGGGGATCGCCACGGTGGTGGTCTATTCGGAGGCCGACGCGGACTCGATGGCGGTGGAGCTGGCCGACGAG
>NZ_JANOCX010000214.1:0-11208 GCF_031412415.1 Phenylobacterium sp. | reverse complement strand
AGGCCCGCACGCCAGCCCCGGCTTCCCGCGGTCCAACCGAGCGCCAGGGCGGCGAAAACCACCAGCACGAGACCGTTCTGGCGTACCGACATGGCGACCGCCAGGGCCAGGGCCGCGCCGGCGAGCTGGACCCAGGGCCGTCCCTCGCCGTCCCACGCCTTGGCGGCATGGGCCAGGCAGACGAAGCCCGCGACGCTCAGATTGGCGAACAGCACGTCCTTCCAGACAACGCCCTGGAACAGAAGCAGGGTCGGCGACGCCGTGGCCAGGACGGCGAAGCCGACCGCCCACCAGGACGTCCGGCCCCGCAGGCCGATGAGCGAGATCAGCGACCAGAACAGGATCAGCGCGCTGGCGGTGACATAGAGCCCCGTGCCCGGGACGATCTCGTCGAACAGGCCCAGGATCTTGGCGTAGACCGCCGGGCCGAAACTCTCGCGAACGCCGAAACGGCCCTCATAGAGCTGGGTCACCGAGTCCGCGGAGAGGTGGCCGGGCAGGCTAGCGGCCAGCAGGAAGACCAGGCCCGCCAGCAGGACGGCGCGCAGCACGGCCTCCGGCCTCAGGTTCAGCCCACGCATTGCGTTTTCCCTAGGCGCGTACCTGGGTGACGATGACGACGAAGCCCCCCAGCATCAAGGCGTAGCCCAGCGCCATGGGCCACGATAGCGGTTCCTTGAAGATGACCCACGCCGCGACAGGCACCAGGGCCGAGCCCAGCAGCGAGAAGATGTAGGCGCTCGATAGAGGCACGCGTGTGAGGACGTAGAACCAGAGCAGGGCGGTCGCCCCGTACCAGGCGAACGCGCCGATCAGCGGCCAGTTCTGGAGCAGGCGCCAGATGAAGGGGCCTTCCAGCCGGGCGTTGTAGATCGCCGCCCACTTGAACATCACCTGTCCGATTGGGAGCGCCACGGCGACCAGGGAGCACAGCAGGGCGTTCGTCCATCCCATGACTTGAGATCACTCGCTGGCGATGCGCTCGAGCGTGCGCAGATAGGGGTGAATCGGCCGCGTCGGGACGTTGATGACGTCGAAGTTCATGGACTGAAGCAATAGCTGGACCCCGATGATCACAGGCAAGGCCGCTGTCATCACCACGCCGGCGGAGGCGGCCTGGCCGATGTCGCGCACCGCCAGCCAATGCAGCCCATAGCCGGCGCCGAAGCTCAGAAAGGCCGCGCCGATCAGCATCTCCAGGGTGGCGACATTGAAATCGCGCACGAAATACTGCCCCAGGATTCGCAGGGCGAAGTTCTGCAGGTGCTTCAAGGCGAAGGGCCCGACGATGCCGCCGATGCGCAGGTTGGACACCTCGTCCCCATACCGGGCGGGGATCGGCACATCGCGGACCACTGCGCGCAGGGTGCCCAGATGGTACAGCAAGTCGGTCTCGAAGAAGAACCGCCGCGAAACCCGCTTCTCGATCACCCGCTTGGCGACGCTCGCCTCAATGGCGGTGAAGCCGTTGGTCGGGTCGAATACGTTCCAGTAGCCGGTCGAGACCTTGGCGGCGAAACTCAGCGCCGCATTGCCGAAAATCCGCACGCGGGGCATGGCGGTCAGATGGCTGATGGAGGTGAATCGGTTGCCCTTGGCGTAGTCGGCCTCGCCCAAGAGGATCGGCGCCACGAGCTGCGAAACGTAACTCAGGTCCATCTGGTCGTCGCCGTCGACCTTGACCAGGATCCGCGCACCCAGCCGTTCGGCCTCCGCATAGCCCGCGATCACCGCGCCTCCCACGCCCTGATTCTCCGCCAGCCGCACGACGACGAGGCGCGGGTCGGTGTTGTGGGTTTCGAGGAAGTCGGCGGTGTGTTCGGGACAGGCGTCGTCGACACAGACGATGCCCTCGATCCAGGACGGCGCCTTGGCGATCACTTTCAGGATGTGGTCGCGGACTTTGTAGCAAGGCACGACCATCCAGATTCGAGCGTCCTGCAACGCCGAGTCCAGCGAGCTGACAGGGGACCCGACAAAGGAGGGTTGGAAGGTTTCAGTCGTCTGCATCGACAAGGGTCACCGCCACGAGCGGCTGGCTTACACGCCCCGTTCGTGGTTGCAAAGGCGGCCGGGCGCGACTACCCCGCCCACACCCTCTAGGCGACCTTGGACCCTCCGACGACGATGCGTCACGAGCTGGTGCGCGCCCGCGCCCCCCTTCGACTAGGCTTCGGCGGCGGCGGAACCGACGTGGCGCCTTATTGCGACGAGCACGGCGGCGTGGTGCTGAACGCCGCCATCGACCTGTTCGCGCACGTCACGGTCCAAGCGCGCAAGGACGATCAGGTCCGCCTGGTTGCCGCCGATGGCGAGATCGACTGGCAGGGCGAGGCCACGGCGCCGCTGCCCACCGACGAGCCGCTGCGCCTGCTGAAGGGCGTCTACAACCGCTTCATGGCCGATCATGCGGGCGGCCATGCGATCCCCCTGACCCTCGTCACCTCCGCCGACTGTCCGCCCGGTTCGGGGCTGGGTTCATCCTCGGCCCTGGTCGTAGCGATGGTCGAGGCCATGCGTCGGTTCATGGGATTGGAGATGGACGCCCAGGCCGTCGCCGCCCTGGCTTTCGACATCGAGCGGCGGGAACTGGCCCTGGCCGGCGGCGCCCAGGACCAGTACGCCGCGGCCTTCGGCGGCCTGAACCTGATGCGCTTCGCCGCCGGCCATCGGGTCGAGGTCGAGCCCGTCGAGGTTCCGGCGCGGGTGATAAAGGAGCTTGAAGCCTCTCTGGTGCTTTACTTCACCGGGGTCAGCCGCGAGTCCGCCGCGATCATCGACGAACAGACCGCCAAGATGCGCAGCGGCGAGACCAAGTCGATGGAGAGCCTGCATGCCCTCAAGGCCGGCGCCTTCGAGATGCGCGACGCGCTGGTCGCCGGCGACCTCGCCCGGTTCGGCGCCCTGCTGGACGCGGGCTGGAGTTCCAAGAAGCAGATCGCCCACAGCATCTCCTCCCCCCACATCGACCGGGTCTACGACGCCGCCAAGAGTTTCGGGGTGTTCGGCGGCAAGGTGAGCGGCGCCGGCGGCGGGGGCTTCATGATGTTCCTGGTCGACCCTACGCGACGCGAGGGTCTGAAGCGTCTGCTGGCCACCTTCGGCGGCGCGGCCCAGGGGGCGCGGTTCACGGCGACCGGAGTCGAATCCTGGGACGTGCGGTAGCCCGAGAAACCCGCTAGGACGCGCGACGTGAAAGAGCTCTCCAAATCCATCGTCCGGCGCATGGCCGATCCCAACTTCGCCCGCCGCTGGTTCGTGGGCGAGGGCCTGGACATCGGCGGCAAGCCCGACCCGCTGTCGCTCTATGTCCCCTTCTTCCCAGGGCTGAAGTCCGTCCGGGTCTGGGACTGGGAGGACGGCGACGCCCAGTTCCTGGAAGGGGTGGAGAAGGACAGCCTCGACTTCGTCCATTCCAGCCACTGCCTGGAGCACCTCGTCGATCCGCGTCAGGGGCTGGCGGCCTGGTTCGGGGCCATCAAGCCGGGCGGCTTTCTGATCGTTACCTTGCCCGACGAGGACCTTTACGAACAGGGCGTCTGGCCCTCCACCCACAACCGCGACCACAAGTGGACCTTCACCATGGGCAAGGCCCGCTCCTGGAGCGAGGTCTCGATCAATGTGCTGGAGCTGCTGTCGAACCTCGGCCCAGCCGCCGACGTCGAGAAGGTCGCTCTGCTGAATTCCACCTTCCGCTACGACCTGCCCCGCTTCGACCAGACCCTGACGCCCATCGGCGAATGCGGCATCGAGTTCGTGGTCCGCAAGCGGACGGCCCGCGAGTTGGCCTATGGCGGTCTGGTCCGCGACGTGGTTCAGCCCGCGCCGGCGGACCGCAAGCACTTCAACCAGTACCGCGCCGACCACGCCCACATGAAGACCAGTCCGCCGCCCTTCGAGGATGAGAACGATCTCTAAGGCGCCCCAAACCCGCTGAATCCCCGGCGATTCCGCCGCGCGTGCCATGCTTGCGCCGCAAAATGCGACCTGTTACCCACCGCGCGGCGGCTTACGGACGTTTCGCGTCCGCAGGCCTGTCGGGAGACGTGATGCAATCCGTACAGCACATGGTGCGCACCGGTCGGCGCGGGCCCATGCACGAGTTCAGCATGGCGTTCGCGGACCTGCGCGCCTCCTTCGGCCGGATCGGGCTGGCGTGGTCGCTGGCCTGGCACGATGTGGTGTCCAGATACCGCGGATCGATCATCGGCCCCTTCTGGATCACGCTTTCCATGGGCTTGATGGTGGCGGGGATCGGATTCCTCTACGCCAATCTTTTCAAGATCCCGGTCCATGACTTCATCCCCTATGTCGCCATCGGCATCGTCTTCTGGGGGCTGATCTCCAGCGTGATCGTCGAGGGATGCGGCGCCTTCGTGGGCGCCTCGGGGATGCTGAGCCAGACCTCGCTGCCGATGATGACTTTCATCTGGCGCACCGTGCTGCGCAACGTGATCAACCTGGCTCACCACCTGGTGATCATCCTGGGCACGCTGATCTTCTACGACCACTGGCGCGAGGCGAATGTGGTGCTCTCGGTCGTCGGCGTGGTCCTGGTCATGCTGAACCTGGGGTGGATCTGCCTGGCCGCCGCCATGGCCTCGGCACGGTTCCGCGACATCCCGCAGATCGTGGCCTCGGTGACCCAGTTCGCCATGTTCATGACGCCGGTGTTCTGGCTGCCCGGCGGCCGGCTGCTGGACCACGCGGTGCTGCTCCTGAACCCGTTCTTCCACATGCTGGAGGCCGTGCGCGCGCCGCTGCTGGGCGAGGCGCCTGACCCCATCACCTATCTCGTCCTCGGCGGCATGGCGCTGGCGGGCTGGCTGATAACCTTCTCGATCTTCTCCAACATTCGCCGACGGATCGTGCACTACCTATGAAGGGTCCTCAGGTCTCGATCTCGGTCACCGATCTCACCCTGCGGTTTCCGGTCTATGGGGTTGACGCCAAGTCGCTGAAGAAGCGGCTGGCCAGCATCACGGTGGGCGGCAAGCTCGGCCGCACCATGACCGGCGCCACCGAGGTCACCGCGCTCTCCAAGGTCAATATGAAGCTCAAGGCCGGCGACCGGCTGGGCCTCATCGGCCACAATGGCTCCGGCAAGACCACCCTGCTGCGGGCCCTGTCTGGGGCCTATGAGCCTGACGAGGGCACCATCGACGTCCACGGCCAGATCGCCGCCCTGCTGGACCTCAATCTCGGCATCGATCCCTCGGCCACCGGCCTCGACAACATCCGCCTGCGCGGCCGCATCGCCGGCCTGACGGCGCGCGAGATCGAGGACAAACTGGAGGAGATCGCCGAGTTCACCGGCCTCGGTCCCTTCCTGGCCATGCCCCTGAAGACCTATTCCGCCGGGATGCAGGCGCGCCTGGCCTTCGCCGTCTCCACGGCGGTCGAGGCCGACGTGATCCTGATGGACGAATGGATCGCCGTGGGCGACGCCGACTTCCAGAAAATCGCCCACAAGCGCCTGCTGGGCCTGATGGAACGCGCAGGCATCCTCGTCCTCGCCTCCCACGACCTCGATCTGATCCGGCTCTATTGCAACAAGGTCATGCGGATCGAGAGCGGCGTCGCCTCGCCCGTCACAGACATCAAGAAGCTGGACGAACTGCTGGCCGCCGCCTGATAGATCGTCGGCCGTCGGGGGAGCCCAAGTCTGTGGACGTCATCTTCACCATCGTGTCGCGCAACTACGCGGCCCAGGCGGCGAGCCTGATGGAGAGCCTGGCGACCGCCGAGCCCAAGGCGCAGCGCGTCGTGGTGACCACCGATGGCCCCATCGCCTTCGCCGACGCGAAGATCCGAGTGATCGACGCCGCGACCCTGGTCCCCGACTACGCCGCCATGTGCGCCTACTACGACGCGCTGGAGCTGAACACGGCGGTCAAGCCGCACGCCTTCCGCGCCCTGTTGGGCGAAGCGGGGGTCACGGCCGGCGCCTATCTTGACCCCGACATCTGGGTCTATCGCCCCCTCGATGAGGTGCGAGAGGGCCTGGCGCGCGCGCCGCTGGCGCTCACCCCCCACCTCACCCGGCCGCTGCGGGGCGAGGCCAATCCCAATGACCACGTCATCCTGACCTCGGGGGCCTATAATCTCGGCTTCATGGCCGCGCGCGCCGAGCCGCAGATCGATGCGCTGCTGGCCTGGTGGGCGGAAAAGTGCCGCTTCGACTGCCGCGTGGACTTCGCCAACGGCCTGTTTACCGATCAGAAGTGGATGGACTTGGCGCCGGGTTTCGTCAGCGATCTGGCGCTGCTACGAACGCCGGCGCTAAACCTCGCCTATTGGAATCTTGAGGGGCGTGACCTCGTGAGGGACGCAGGCGGCTGGGTGGTCGACGGAGAGCCGTTGGGCTTCTTCCACTTCTCGGGCTTCGACCCGGCGCACCCGGCTCTGCTCTCAAAGCATCAGGACCGGGTGAAGGTGGCGACCGGTTCGCCCCTGGCGAAACTCCTGGCCGACTATGCCGGCGTCCTGGCGCGCAACGGCCACGAGCAGGCCTCGCAAACGCCCTACGGCCATCGCGCCTTCCCCTCTGGCCAGATCGCCACCACGACCCAGCGCCGACGCCTGCTGGCCGCGGCGCGCAGGGGCGAGGACTTCGGCGGCGGACTCACCGCGCGGGCGGAGGCTTGGCTCTCCGTGGAGCCGGGCAACGTCGTTCGCGAGGCGGCCTGCCCCTCCGATGGCCCGTGGCTCGCCGGCTCTGGGGAACTGGCGCGGTGGCTGATGGCTGGACCCGAGGCCCCGGCCATCGAAGCCCTGCTGCGTGCACGCAAGGACCTTCGCGACCGCTTCGCCACCGACCCGGAGGGGCTTAAGGCCTGGCTGCTGGGACCCGAGGCCCTGGAGGGCCGGTTCTCCGCGCGGCTGGTCCCGGCTGAAACCTGGCGAGACGCCGACCTGCCGCTGCGCGCGGCAGGCTATGTGGCCGGTGACACCACCCCGGCGCGGTTGAACTTCGCCGCCTATGGATTGGCGTTGCGCGCGGGCTGGCCCGACGCCTTGGCCGCGGCGCTGCGTCGCCGGTTTGACGCGCCTGTGCCGGAGCTCGCCCGCGGCCTGCCATTCATCCGCCTCTTCCTCGAAATCTGGGAGAGCCGGAGCGACCTTCAGAAGCTCTTCCCGCTGCTGAGTTTCGCGCAAAGGTTCGCTTTCCTGCGCTGGTTGATCGGCGGTGGGCTGGCGGATGTCGGAATCGACCTGTCCGCCCTCCCGGCCAGCGTGGATAGCCATCCGGTCTGGGAGCTGGCCCGCCTCACCGTGCGCTGTGAACCGCCGCCGCACGTCCGCCCCCTGGCCACCGGCCGGATCGGCGAGCTCGTGGTGGTCGAAACCTGGAGCGCGGGATGCGCCGGTCGCGACGCCCTGGTGTTCGACGCCGCCGGCGGTCGTTTCCGCACCCCCGGCGGCGTCCCCGCCGCGCCCCCGGCCCAGGTGGACCAAGTCGTCTACAAGGTTCACCCCGACCTGATCCCCGCGGACGCCGTGGCCCTGCTGGCCAACGGTGTGACCTGGCGGCGCGCCGTATGAGCCGAGTGCACGGGGTCCGCGCCGTGTGGAAGGCGCTCGTGCCGGAATCGGTGCGATACGCCGCCCAGCCGGTCCTGCGGCGCTTCCTTCTGGGCTATTTCAGACGGCTCTCGCGCAAACCGCACGACGCCGAGGTCTATGAAGGCCCGATCCGGGTGGTCGGCTACTTCGCCAACACCCACGGCATAACCGCCTCGGCCCGTCTCGCCGTCCGCGCGTTTCAAGCCCTGGGGGTGCCGGTAGAGGCGGTGGACGTATCGCCCGCGGAGACCGATTGGGCGGGCACGCCGGGGGTGGTTCGCACGCCGGGACCTTGGATATTCCACATCAACGCCCCCCAAATGCTGGGGGCTCTGATCTATCTGGGTCCGAGGCAGGTGCGCGGCCCGCGGTTCGGATACTGGGCCTGGGAGCTGCCCAAGGCCCCGAAGTCGTGGTTGAAAGACGGCGCCCTGGTGGACGAGATCTGGGCGCCCAGCGAATACACGGCGACCTCCCTCGCCGGGGCGAAGGCGCCCGTGCGCGTGGTGCCGCATCCGATCTTCCTGGAGGACTATCGCGACGTCGCGCCCCTGCCGCGCGCGCCAGGATTCCTGGCGGTCTCCCTGTTTGACTTCAACTCGTCCATGGCCCGCAAGAATCCGCAGGGCGTCATCGCCGCCTTCTCCCGCGCCTTTCCCAACGACCCCACCGCCCGGCTGATCATCAAGACCCAGAAGGGCGCGATCTTCCCCGAGTTGCTCGCCAAGCTCCGCAGCGACGCCCCGCCCAATGTCGAGATCCTCGACGCCGTCTGGCCCTACAGCCAGGTGAAGGCGTTGATCGCCTCTGCCGACGTCCTCATCTCGCTGCACCGGGCCGAGGGCTTTGGCCTCACCATGGCCGAGGCCATGGCGCTGTCGGTTCCGGTGATCGCCACCGGCTGGTCGGGCAATTCCGACTTCATCGACGACACCTGCGCCCTCGTGGCGCCCTCGACGCCTGTGGCGGTGGACGATCCGCAGGGGATCTACAAGGGCCAGACCTGGGCCGAGCCCGATATCGAAGTCGCGGCCCAGCATCTTATCCGACTGCGCGGCGATCCGGTCCTGGCCAGCCACCTGCGCCAGGCCGGCAAGCGGCGTGTGGCCGAACGGCTGTCTCCCCAGGCCTGGTTCGCCACCCTGCCGAACGAGCTGCGCAAGGCCGCCATGGTCGCCGCCAGTCGGGCGCGGAAGAACCAGGCGGCGGACTGACGGCTGATCAATCCTGACGATGCGGCCGGCAGAAGGTGGTCAAGGCGAAGACGCCCACCGCCGTGAACACGGCGGCGGGCACCAGGGTCAGCAGCACCTGGTCGGGACCAAAGCCCGCGGCGCGCAGTTGGCCGGCGATCAAGGGGCCCGCGATGGAGCCAAGCCGACCCACGGCGATGGCGGCGCCTGATCCCGCGGCGCGGATCCCTGGCGGATAGTAGGTCGGGGCCAGGGCGTAGAGAATGTAGAGGCCGCCCACCACGGCGAAGCCGGCGGCCGCGGCGGCGGCGAACAACCCACCGATCTCGGTGAACTGCGACAGGCCGTAGAGCGCCACCGCAAGCCCGGCGAACACCGTCACCAGCAGCCAGCGATAGCCGGCCCGATCGGCGAGCCAGCCCAACAGCAAGGCGCCGACGACGCTGGCGATGTTCATCCAGAACGAGGCCTGGGCGCCGTCCTGTGGCGTGAAGCCCTTGGCCACCATCAGGGTCGGCAGCCAGTTGAGCAGCAGGTAGGTGACGAGCAGGTCGAGGGCGAAGACCAGCCAGATCAGCGAGGTGGCAAGGCCCCGCCGCTCGCCGAACAGGCCGTGGACCACACGACGATCGACCTGTTCGCTCTGTGCCGGACGGGTCTCCGGCAAGAAGAAGAACACCACCGGCGCCAGCAGCAGCGGCAGGGCGCCGCCGATCAGGAAGATGGTCCGCCAGTCCACCGCATCGCCGCCGAACTGCGCCAGCAGGGCCACGGCCGCCCCACCGGCCGGCAGGCCGCAGAACATGCTGGTCGTCGTGATCGCGCGCCGGTTCGGCGGACTGATCTCGGTGGCGATGGCCATCATGTTGGGCATGGCGCCGCCGAAGCCCAGGCCGGTCGCGAGCCGGGCCAGGACCAGCATCTCGTAGCTCTGCGACAGGGCCGTCACCACCGAGAAGACGCCGAAGAACGCCACCGACACCGTCAGCACCGGCCGCCGGCCGAAGCGGTCGGCCGCCCAGCCGCCGGTGAGCGCGCCGATGGCGAGGCCCAGCATGGCCGCGCTACCCGCCAGGCCAAGCTGGCTCGGGCCCAGGCCCAGGTCCGGCGCCATGCGCGGCACCGCAACGCCGAAGGCCTGGATGTCATAGCCTTCCAGGGCCGCGATGCTGAAACAGATGGCGACGATCAGGCCGGGCCCCAGACGCCCCGCAGCTTTCGCGGTCATGATGATTCCCCGGCCCTTGCGCGGATGCATCTGACAGGGCCGGCGCATGCCGCGCCAGCGAAGATATCGGCGCGCGGTATGCCTTTCCGGGCAGCTAGCCGTCCAGCTTGTCGGGCTTGAGGTTCATCAGCCCGCGCCGCTCCAGCTCGCCGATCATCTGGTCCAACTGGCTGCGAAGTTCGATCATGCAGTCGGGCGTCAGGATCAGGTAGCCGGACTGCACCATCTGCTCCTGGCCCGCCGTATCGGCGACATTGGCGGAGAAGGCGAGGCGAAAGACCCCGGACTGGAATCCAAGGCCCGCCATCTTGTCCCCGAAGATCATCGGCAGGTCGAACTCAGGCAAACCGGGCGGGCTGGTCATGAACCCTATTCGCATGATTCCTTGCCGCGCCGGGAGTTGGCGGGGCTGCGGCGGCCGCGATTTGACTT
The DNA here is from genome assembly GCF_031412415.1 of Phenylobacterium sp. Classification (GTDB taxonomy): domain Bacteria; phylum Pseudomonadota; class Alphaproteobacteria; order Caulobacterales; family Caulobacteraceae; genus Phenylobacterium. The sequence continues at coordinate 789 of NZ_JANOCX010000214.1, read as the reverse complement.
CACCGGGCAGCGATGCAGGATGGCGTCATGTTCCAGCGACCCAGCATTGGACGTTCTCGGCGCGGCAGCCTGCTGGCAGGATTCTAGCCCCGCTCCCCTTGGTGCGTGTCGCCCGGGGATGCGGGGCGACTTCTCCACATCGCGATCCATCGAGCCCCGCCATCGCGCGGGGCCGTCCCATGCCCCTACGCCGGAACACATCCATGCCCGCCGCCGCCACTTCGACGCCTGACATCATTCTTGGCGAAACCGACGCCGAACGCCTCTCCGCCCTGGCCTTGCAGATGGAGCCGCAGGCGCCCTTCGCCGCCAATCTGCTGCTTGGCGAGATTGATCGCGCCGAGATCCAGCCGGATGTCGCCGTGCCCGCCGACGTGGTGCGGATGCATTCGACAGTGGTCTTCATCGACGCCGCGCACGGAAAGCGCCGCACGGTGCTGCTGGTCTTTCCCGACGAGGCCGACATCGCCGCAGGGAAGATCTCGGTGGTCACGCCCGTGGGCGCCGGCCTCATCGGCCTGGCCACCGGCCAGGAAATCCTGTGGCCCAACCGCAATGGCGCCGAGCGCGCGCTGAAGGTCCTGCGGGCCACGCCGCCCGCGCGTCTGGCGTTCTAGCGCGCCAAGCACTTGGCCCGCCTCGCCCGGCGCGGTTAGATGGCGGGCGTGTCGGAGCCAAGACCATGTCCAAGTTCGCCATCAAGCCGCTTACGCCCACCATCGGCGCCGTGATCGAGGGCGTCGACCTCTCGCAACGCCTGGACGACGAGCAGCTCGCCGACATCCGCGC
>NZ_JANOCX010000213.1:0-10257 GCF_031412415.1 Phenylobacterium sp. | reverse complement strand
CCGGTGTTGGGCTCCACCATCATGGCGTTGATGATCTCCATGTTGGCGTCGCTGGCGTGTCCCAGGACCGCCAGGGCGGCGATCGCCAGGCTGCGGATCACCGTCGGCGTATAGGGCGCGTTGGTGGGGATGGGGGTCACGGCCAAGGGCTGGGCGCCGGCCGCGGCCTGCTGGAGCCGCACGGTCTGGGCCACGTCGCCCACCACCGGAGTCGTTGAAAGCGACTTGGCCTGCAGCAGCCGCACGTCGCGATTTGGCACGTCGGCCTTGGACCAGGGCTGCTTCTGAACGTCGTAGGCCGACTGCTTCACCGCCTTGCCGTTGGCGTAGAACTTGTTTCCGTCCTCGGCCAGGGCGGCCACCACCAGGCCGGCGGCCGAGCTCGCGCCGGTCAGGCCGACGACGTAGGCCGGGTCCTTCATGATCTCGTAGGCGATGTTGCGGCGGGACTCCGCCGTAGTCCCGTAGCTGCGCACGCCGGCGACGAAGGCTGGGTCGCCCAGCGCCACGACGGCGCCGTAGGCCGTGGCGCCCTGCATGAGCTGGCGCGGTTCATAGGAGACGCCCACGCGCACCGCTTCGGCGACGGCGGCGCCGTCGGTGAAGGCCGGCGAGATCGCCGTGGCGCGGTCCACGTAGTAGCGATAGGCGCTGGCCCGCTCGATTAGAGAAGCCGGCAGGGCCGAGACCGCCACGGGCGGCGGCGGGGGCGGGGGCGGCGCGGGCTGAGCGCCGCAGCTGGCGAGCAGCACGGAGACGGCGGCGGCCATCAGGCCCACGCGAAGAGTGGAAGTCATCCTGAGCCATCCCCAGTCAATCGTTAGGCCAACATACCACGGCCGAGCGGGCGAGAATGTGACCTGACGTTGTTAACGGCGCTTAACCAAGCTTGGCCGCAAGCGAAAGGCGGGGATCAGTCGAACAGCTTGGAGACCGATTCTTCGTTGGCGATCCGGCGGATGGCTTCGCCGATCAGCTTGTCGCAGCTGACGTAGCGGATCTTGCCGCCGTCGGTGGCGCGCTCGGGGGGCTGGATGGAGTCGGTCATGACCAACTCCTTGAGGATCGAGGAATTCACCCGTTCGACCGCCGCGCCCGAGAGGACGCCGTGGGTGACATAGGCCGAGACCTCAAGCGCGCCGCCGTCCACGAGGGCTTGCGCCGCGTTGGTCAGCGTTCCGCCGCCGTCGATCATGTCGTCGAACAGGATGCAGCGGCGCCCGGAGACATCGCCGATGATGTTGGCGACCTCGCTCTTGCCGGGGCCCGAGCGGCGCTTGTCGACGATGGCCAGTTCGGCGTTCAGCCGGGTGGCGACGGCCAGGGCGCGGACCACGCCGCCGACGTCTGGCGACACGATCATCAGTTCCGAGGTCTTGGCGTGATGATTCTTGATGTCCGCCGCCAGCAGAGGCGCCGAGAGCAAATTGTCGGTGGGGATGTCGAAGAAGCCCTGAATCTGGCCCGAGTGCAGATCCATCGTCAGCACCCGGTCGGCGCCGGCCCGGGTGATCAGGTTGGAGACCAGCTTGGCCGAGATGGGGGTACGCCCCCCTGTCTTCCGATCCTGCCGGGCATAGCCGAAATAGGGCATCACCGCCGTGATCCGCTTGGCCGAGGCGCGTTTCAGCGCGTCGATGCAGATCAGCAGTTCCATGAGATTGTCGTTTGCGGGGTAGCTGGTCGACTGGATGACGAAGACATCCTCGCCGCGCACGTTCTCGTCGATGGTCACCCAGACTTCGTTGTCGGCGAAGCGCTTGACCTGGGCCTTGGTCAGCGGGAGGTCGAGGTGCGAGGCCACCGCCTCGGCGAGAGTGCGGTTGGAGTTGCCGGCCAGCAGCTTCATCGGACCCCCGAGGGATTGCGCCTGTCGCGCGGGCTTGTAGCAGGCCAAGACTTGGGGGCAAGGGCCCTGGCGCCACACCCGGTATGGTATCGCGGGTCGCGCCGCCGGAACGGCTCGTCTAGGGTGTGTCATGCCTCTAAAGACGCTGCTCTCGGCCTGGACATGGCTTGCCCCGCCGCTGGGATGGCTCTTGCTGCTGGGCGCCGGTTCGGGTGGGGCGATGAACGTGGTGTTGGCCGGGGGGCTGATCGCCTGCGTCCTGGCCGCGGTTCACCACGCCGAAGTGGTGGCGCACAAGATCGGCGAGCCCTACGGCACCCTGGTCCTTGCCGTGGCGGTGACTGTGATCGAGGTCGCCCTGATCGTCTCGTTGATGCTGTCGGGCGGCCCCGAGGCCTCGGGTCTGGCCCGGGACACGGTGTTCGCGGCCATCATGATCATCCTGAACGGCCTGGTTGGCCTGTGCCTGCTGCTGGGCGCGGCGCGCCACCTGGAGCAGCGATTCGGCCAGGCCGGGGTCAGCGCGGGCTTGGCCACGCTGGCGGCCTTGGCGGTGCTCACCTTGGTGCTGCCGAACTATACGACGACGGCGCCGGGGCCGGCCTATTCCGGCAGCCAGCTCGCCTTCGTGGGCCTGGTCTCCCTGGTGCTCTACGGGGTCTATGTCCTGATCCAGACTGTGCGGCACCGGGATTATTTCCTGCCCTCCGGCGCCCTGGCGCATGACGAGGAGGCCCACGCAGCGCCGCCAAGCGTCATGGCGGCTTGGGTCAGCCTGGGGCTGCTGGTGGTCTCGCTGGGGGCGGTGGTGCTGCTGGCCAAGAGCCTGGCCCCGACCCTGGAGGCCGCGGTCGCAAACGCCGGGGCGCCCAAGGCCGTTGTGGGCGTGATCATCGCGGCGCTGGTCCTGGCGCCCGAGAGCCTGGCGGCGGTGCGCGCGGCCCGCGCCAACAGATTGCAGACCAGCCTGAACCTGGCCCTGGGCTCGGCCCTGGCGTCCATCGGCCTGACCATTCCCGTGGTGGCGGCGGTGTCGCTCCATATGGGCTGGCCGCTGTCGCTCGGCCTGGACGCCAAGTCGACCGTGCTGCTGATGCTGACCCTGATCGTCACCACCCTGTCGCTGGGCGTGGGGCGCACGACGGTCCTCCAGGGGGTGGTCCACCTGGTGATCTTCGCGGTCTACCTGTTCACGACGGTGGTGCCCTAGACCAGGGTGATCGCCGACAGCAGTCGGCCGAAGTCCGGCTCGCCGCGCTTGAAGGCCCGGCGGTTGGAGAAGAACAGATCCTCCTCCGCGCAGGTGTCGCGCCCGACCCATTCGCAGGTCTCCACGCCCGCGGTCCGCAGGCGGTGAAGCACGAAACCAGGCAGGTCGAACATCGCCTTCTCGGCGCTCTCGCCCGCTGCGAAGAACGCGGCGTTGGCCGGGTCGGCGGCGATGAAGCGCTCGAGGAACTCCAGGCCCACCTCATAGGAGGCCGGGCCGATGCAGGGTCCGACCACGGCGACGATCCGTGTCGCGCCCAGGTCCCGCATCCGGGCCACCGTCGCCTCGGCGATCCCCGTCAGCGCGCCTTTCCAGCCCGCGTGGGCGGCGGCCACGATCCGGGCGTCGGGGTCGGCGAGGAGGATGGGCGCGCAGTCGGCGGCCAGGGCGCCGCAGACGATTCCGGTCCTGGCCGTGACCACGCCGTCGGCCTCGGGCCGGGCGTCGCCCCAGGGCGAATCGGCGACGAGGGCGACAGCGGAATGGACTTGGTAGCAGGTGCTCAGAGCCGTCTCAGGAGCGTCGAAATGGGCGGCGGCGCGGCGGCGGTTCTCGACCACGTCGGCGGGGGCGTCGGCCGAGCCGCGCCCCACGTTGAGGCTCTCGTAGAGGCCGGTCGAGACCCCGCCCTGGCGCGTGAAGAAGCCGTGGCGGATCCCCTCAAGCTCCAGCAACGGGGAGGTGATGACGGGAACCAGGCTCATGTCAGGACCTCGAACCCCGGAGCGGTGAAGCCCCGCGAATGGATGCAGGCGGCCTTGAACAACTCGCCCATCTGGTCGGGCGAGACCAGGCGCTCCAGCTGCCGCTCGATCTCTTGGGCCTTGTCGGGGCGGGCGTGGGCGAGCGCCTCGGCGCGGGATCCGATGCCCAGCCGCACCAGCAGCTCGCCCTGGGTCAGGATGTGTGCGGTTTCCGCGTCCTGGGCGTGGGCGGCGGCCAGGACCGCGGGGAAGTCAGCGTGGACCGTCAAGTCGGCCTCGCCGGGCGAAGCCAGGGGACTCTCCTTCCGGTGGGCGCGCAGGGCCTGAAGGGTGTCGCCGAAGCCCGGCGTCGCGCGGCCGTAGTCGATCAACAGGGCCGCCCCTCCGTCGCGGGCGACACGCTCGCCGAGTTCCGCGCCGAGCGACTCCTGAGCCGAGGACTGCTCCAGGATCGCGCCGACCGGTGCGTCGCGGTCCAGGGGAAGGCGATTGAGGCCGAAGGCCAACGCCCCCGCCTCGTCGAGGCCCACCATGCGCTCGGCCCAGCCGCGCTTGGCGCGCACGAACTGGCGGGCGGGCAGGCAGTCCAGCAACTCGTTGGCGACCAGCAGCAGGGGCGCTTCGGCCGGCACATCGGCCAGGGAGGAGGCCCAGGACACACTGTCGCCGAGGACTTGGCGCTGCGCCTGGCGGAGGGGCTGCGACACCTCAACGAGCCAGACATCGGCGGCGGCCAGGAAGGCGGGGGACAGGCGCGCGGCGCGCAGCAGGTCGCTCATCAGCGAACCGTCGCCGGGGCCGATCTCCACCAGCCGAACGGGATCTGGCCGGCCCAGCCGCTCCCAGGCCTCGATGGTCCAAAGGCCTATCAGTTCGCCGAACATCTGGCTGACCAGCGGGGCGGTGATGAAATCGCCGCGAGCGCCCAGCGCTGGACGCGTGGCGTAGTAGCCGTCCTGGGGATCGTGCAGGCAGGCGGCCATGTACTGGGCCACGGTCATCGGGCCGCCGGCGCGGATCTGGGCCGCGAGGCGGTCGCGCAGGCTCACCGCGACCTGGCGGGCTCGCCGGCGGCGGGTGTCGCCGGGGCCTGCTCCGGGACGGAGTCAGGGATGGGCTCGCGCATGCCGCGCCAGATCAGCCAGGCGCCCAGCACAGCCATGGGAAGGCTGAGCATCATCCCCATGGTCAGGCCGAGCGGGAACTCCGGTAGGTAGGCGTCCGGCTCGCGGACATTCTCCAGGGCCATGCGGAACACCGCGTAGGCCAGCATGAAGATGCCGGCCACCACGCCGCGGCGGCGCAGCAGCTTGGCCCCATGGGTGGCCCAGAGCAGGATCAGAAACAGCGCGACCCCTTCCAGCGCCGCCTCGTAGAGCTGGCTGGGGTGGCGGGCGAGGATGCCGCCATTGGGGAAGACCACCGCCCAGGGGACGTCGGTGGGCCGGCCCCACAGCTCGCCGTTGATGAAGTTGGCCACGCGTCCGAAGAACAGGCCGAACGGGGTGGCCGCGCAGACCGCGTCCCACAGGCGCAGCATGTCGATCTTGTTGAGCCGCGAGAACCCGATCACCGCGACCAGCACCCCGATCGCCCCGCCGTGGAAACTCATCCCGCCGTTCCAGGTCTGGGGGATCTGCAGCGGGTCCTCCCAGATCAGCGACGGCGTGTAGAAGAACACGTGGCCCAGCCGTCCGCCGACGATGATGCCGAGCGTCAGCCAGACGACAAGGTCGTCGACCTGGGGCCCGGTGGCCGGCGCGGCGCGAGGCGCCCAAAGCTCCTGGCGCTTCATGAGGTATGCGACATAGCGCCACCCCAGCAGGATGCCCGCTACATAGGCCAGGGCGTACCAGCGAATGGCGAAGGGCCCAATCTGGAAGAGGATGGGATTGAAGTCCGGGAAAGGCACGGCTCGGGTCTCCAGGGCGTCGCAAAGCGGGTTTAGACGAGAACCCCTTCGCTTTCATCCCCCGGCGCGCCATATAGAGCTTATGCAGACCCAGAACCCCTTCCTGGACGAATTCGCCAAGCTGACCAACGCCGCCATGGGCCTGGCCCAGACCGCCGGCGAGGAAGCCCGCGCCGCGTTCCGTGCCCAGGCCGACCGTTTCGCCGCCGAACTCGACTTGATCCGTCGCGACGAGTTCGAAGCCCTCAAGGCCGAGATCGCCGCCCTGCGCGCCGAGGTCGCCTCGCTGAAGGCGCCCACCGCCAAGAAGCCGGCGAAGAAGGACCAGGCCTGATCAAGCCTACGCAAACACGCGAATGTGGCTCGCGCGGCGCAAGAAGCCGGTGACGCAAGGTTCGCGAACCAGACTAGTTTCGAGATCGCAGGCGATTCGGGGGCCCGCGGGGCCCCGACGCTCCACGCGAAAGGACCGCCGGTTCTATGGACACGCCTCTGTCTGACGAAGACGTCCTGATCGCCCTCGATCCCTTGGACGTGGTCGAGCACGTCCTGACGGCCGAAAACCTGCAGTTCGATCGCACCGAAGACGGCGATCTGGCTTTCACCCTGGCCGGCGACTGGAAGGACTACGAGCTGTGGTTCGCCTGGCGGCCCGAGGCCGACTGCCTGCAGCTCTGCCTGTCTGTCGACCAGCAGGTCACGACGGAACAGCGCCCCGCGGCGTTCGAGCTGGTCTCCACGGTCAACCAACGCGTCTGGCTGGGCCACTTCGAGGTCTGGGACGACGGCGAGATCATCTTCCGCCACGCCATGTCTTTGATGACCGGCGAGCGTCCCAGCCTGGCCCAGGCCGCGGCCATGATCGATGTGGCGATGGAGGCGGCCGACCGCTTCTTCCCGGCCTTCGACTTCCTGGTGAAGGGCGCCAAGTCCCCGGCTGACGCCATCGCCGCCTGCATGTTCGAGACGGTCGGCGAGGCCTAGAGGCGCGACCATGACGCCGATCCTGCTGCTGGGCGCGGGCCGCATGGGCGGGGCGTTGATCGAAGGGTGGCGCCTGGCCGGCGCGTACCAGGCCGCCGACCTGATCCTGCGCGAACCCCATCCCAGCGACGCGATCCAGGCCCTGACCGGCGCACGGCTCAATCCGCCCGACTCGGTCCTGGTGGAGGCCGCGACCGTGCTGCTGGCCGTGAAGCCCCAGAGTTGGCGCGAGGTCGCGCAGGCCGTGGCGCCGCATCTGGCCCCCGACGCGGTGATCGTCTCGGTGGCGGCCGGGGTGCGGGCGCAAGACATCTCCCAGGCCTTCGGCGGCCGAGCCGTCGCCCGCGTCATGCCGACCACCGCCGTCGCCATCGGCCAGGGCGTGGCCAGCATCTATGCGGCCGGCGCCCCGGCCCGCGCGCGCGCGCATGCCCTATTCGCGCCGGTGGGCGCGGTGGTGGACCTGGCCGACGAAGAACTGCTGCACGCCGCGACCGGAGTGTCGGGCTCCGCGCCGGCCTATCTCTACGCCTTCGTCGAGGCCCTGGAGGCCGCCGGCGTCCAGGCTGGACTGCCGCTCGCCGACGCCGCGCGTCTGGCGCGGGCGACCATCGCCGGCGCCGCGGCGCTGATGGCGCGGGGCGGCGAGGAGCCCTCAGAACTGCGCCGCCAGGTCACCTCGCCTGGCGGCACCACCCAGGCCGCGCTCGATGTCCTGATGGCCGAAGGCGGCCTCGCCCCGCTGCTGCGCGACGCCGTGGCCGCGGCCACGCGCCGGTCAAGGGAGTTGGGGGCGTAGGCGCCTAGCTCGCGCGCTTCCAGGTCTGGGCCTGGCAGATCATGGCGATGCAGCCTTCGACCTTCAGCGAGCCGTCGGGATTGGCGCTCATTTTCGAGGCGTAGGTCTTGCCGCTGGACGGGTCATAGATCTTGCCGCCGGTCCACTTGCCGCCCGAACCCTTGAAATCTCGGATCAGGGCCAGGCCCACGAGGGGACGGGCGCGCAGGGCGGCGTCGGGATTGTTGGTGTCCTTGGGCGTCGCGCCGGCCGGCGCCTTCACCCAGGTGATGACGCCGCACATCTTGGCCTTGTCGGAGGCGCAGGGGCTAACCTTGACCTTGGCCCCACCGCCCTGGGTGGCCCATTGGCCCTCGACCGGATCGGCGGCCTGAGCGGCGCCGGCGACGGCGGCGAGCGCGAGGCCCGCGAACAGATGACCAAGCTTCATGCGAATCTCTCCCCGAGGTTTGGCGTAGCTGTGCCTGAGCGCCGTGAACTGTCGATGAACGCCGATATCAGGCGCAGGACCGCCGCCGCAAGGCCGCGAGCTTGCGGACCGGATAGGGCTCGGCGTTCGGCTTGGAGAAGGCGCCGTCGGCCAGGGAGGCGATGGCGAAGAACGATTGCGGGCCTTGCTTGGCGAAGGCGATCTGGTGGACCTTCATCGCGTCGGCATCAACGGTTCGGACGCGGCCGCCATCCGATCGCAACTCGAAGCCGTTCCGGCGGCCACCTTCGCCCAACTGACCCCTGCCTAAGGAACCCACCATGCGCGCGATCCTCGCCTCCGCCCTCGTGCTTGCCTGCGCCGCCCAGGCGCAGGCCCAACCCGCCCGGCCGCGCCTGCCCGCGGCGGTGAACGCCTATGTCGCCGAGCTGAACAAGGAGTGCCGCAGCTATGGCGGCTCGCCCGGATCCTCGCCGGACCTGGTGAAGTCGGCCGACCTGACCGGCGACGGGCTGCCCGATCATGTGGTCAGCCACGACGCCTATCGTTGCGACGGCGCGGCGTCGGCCATGGGCGCGGGCCAGAGCGGCGCCTATGTCGCCATCTTCGCCAGCGGGCCGGGCGGGCTGGCGACCAAGGCGTTCGGGGATACCGTCTACGGCGCCACTATCGAGACCAAGGCGGGACGCTCCGTCGTTCTGATGTCGGTGGCGGGGCTCGCCTGCGGCCAGAGAAACGCCGCCAGTGTTCCGTTCTCGCAGATCAAGTCCTGCGACCGGCCATTGGCGTGGATCCCGGCCAAGCGGATCTTCGACTATACGCCCATGAGCCAGATGCGACCGCTGCGGTGACTTAGCCGGGCAGTCGCACGACCGCGCGCAGGCCGCCCATGGGGGAGCGGTCCAGGGTGACGTCGCCGCCGTGGCCCCGCGCCACGTCGCGGGCGATGGCCAGGCCCAGGCCCACGCCCTTGTCGTTCTGGTTGCGGGCGTCGTCCAGGCGGTTGAAGGCCTTGAAGGCGTCCTCGTAGCGGTCCTCGGGGATGCCGGGGCCATCGTCGTCGACGGTGATCTCCACCCCGCCCGCCGAGCGCCGGGCGGCGGAGACCTCGATATGCTCGCCGTGGACGGCGGCGTTCATCACCAGGTTCGAGAGCGCGCGTTTCAGCGCATTGGGCCGCACGCTGGCGGTCAGTTCCGGATCGGCGGCCACCAGCACCTCGGCGCCGGCGCGCAGGGCGCCCTCGCTGACCTCGTCGATCAGGCCCTTCAGCCGCACGGTCTCCATGGCCTCGCCGCCCTCGCCCCGGGCGAAGGCGAGGTACTCGTCGATCATATGCTCCATTTCCGCCAGGTCGCCCTTCATGGCGGCGTTGCGCGGACTGGGTTCGGCCAGGGCCAGTTCCAGCTTCAGCCGGGTGAGGGGGGTGCGCAGGTCGTGGCTGACGCTGGCCAGCAGCGCGGTGCGCTGGTCGATGTGGCGCTGGATGCGCGACTTCATGGCCAGGAAGGCGTGGGCGGCCTGGCGCACCTCGCGCGCGCCATGCGGCTTGAAGGCCGGGGCGTCGACGCCCTTGCCGAAATCCTCGGCCGCCGAGGCCAGGCGCTCGATGGAGCGGGTCTGGTTGCGGATGAACAGGATGGCGATCGCGGTGAGCAGGAGGGTCGCCACCGTCATCCACAGCACGAAGATGTGGCCCTGGGTGGCGAACGCGCGGTCGCGGGGCGCCAGGATGCGGATGACCCCCTCGTTCACCTGCACCCGGATGTCCACATAGGCCGGATAGCGGGTCGTATCGAACCAGAAGGGCGCGTCCAGCCGCTGGGCCAGGGCCCGCTCCAGCGAACGGTCGACCACGGCGAAGGGGTTGGCGCGGCGGCCCACCGGCAGGTCGCGGCCCGGCTGCAGGACCAGGGAGAGGCTTAGGGACTTTTCGGCGCGGTCCGAGAGGCGTTCCATCGCCTCGGGGCTGGGGTCGTCCTGGTAGCTCTCCACCGCCCAGGCCACATCGCCGGCCAGGCCGTCCGACAACCGGCTGGTCACCGTCTGCCAGTGGGCGTCGAAGAAGATCCAGGTCACCGCCACCTGCATGAGCGCCACCGGCAGGACGATGATCAGCAGGGAGCGGCCGAACAGGGTGGTCGGCAGGCTGCGCTTGATCAGCCGCTGGACGCGGCGCGGGGCGAACAGCCGGAGCTTCATCAATCCGGCGCCAGCAGGTAGCCCACGCCGCGGACGGTCTGCAGGTAGCGCGGGGTCTTGGGATCGGTCTCGATCTTGCGGCGCAGTCGGGTGACCTGAACGTCCAC
>NZ_JANOCX010000212.1:0-15663 GCF_031412415.1 Phenylobacterium sp. | reverse complement strand
ATGCGGCCACGGCGATCCTGCAGATGGTCGAGGAGGGCAAGCTCAGCCTGGAGGCGACCCTGGACCGCTGGGCGCCCGAGACCCCCAACGCCGCGTGGATCACTGTGGAGGACCTGTTGGGCCACACCGGCGGGATCTACAGCTTCCAGAGCGACCCGGGCCTGCGCGCCCAGCCGGGGTACAAGCCGCCCGAGCAATTGCTGGCGGCGGCGAACGCGCAGCCGGCGGCTTTTTGCCCCGGCCTGGCCTGGAGCTACAGCAACACCGGCTATGTGCATCTCGGCCGCATCATCGAGGCGGTGGACGCCAAGCCCTATCATGACGCCCTGCGCGGCCGAATCGTCGAACGGCTGGAGCTGCGCGAGACCGACATCCTCGCGCCACGCCAGGTTCTGGCCGGCATGGCGCCTCTGGCCCCGCCTGGAGCGACCAGCGAGAATGATGACGATGTGACCACGCCCTTCGCCGCTGCTGGCGTGGCCGCGTCAGCCGGCGACGTCGTGAAATTCTGGCGGGCGCTGCTGTCGAACCGCCTGCACGGGGCGCAGGTCACCCAGCGCCGATTCCAGCGGCTCTATCCAATGCTGGGGGTCCGGCCGGCCTACTATGGCCTGGGGGTGATGGTCAGCGACCTGGCCGACAGCGACCCGCGCGCCACCGACACCTGGCTGGGCCACGCGGGCGGCCTGCCGGGCGCCTCGGCGGTGGTGGGCTATTCCCTGGAAACTCAGGCCTTCGTGGCCGTGGCCCTCACCGGCGAAGGTTCGCCCGAGGCCACGGCCAATCTGCTGCTCTCGACGCTTCCGAAGAAGGCCTAGCGGTTCACGAAGTCCAGGAACCGCTGGCGCAAGGTGGCGTCGGTCTTGAACACGCCCGTGAACTGGGTGGTGATCGTCGTCACGTGGCGGTGGTGGACGCCGCGGGTGGTCATGCACTGGTGAGCCGCGTCGATCAGCACGGCGACGCCGGCGGGGCGCAGGCTGTCGGTGATGGCGTCGGCGATCTGCTGGGTCATGGTCTCCTGGGTCTGGAGACGGCGGGCGAAGATTTCGACCACCTTGGCCAGCTTGGAGATGCCCACCACCCGGTTCGTCGGCATGTAGGCCACGTAGGCCTTGCCCAGGAACGGGGCCATGTGGTGCTCGCAGTGGCTCTCCACCTCGATCTCGCGCAGCATGACGATGTCGTCATAGCCCTGCACGTCCTCGAAGGTGCGCGAGAGTTCCTTGGCGGGATCGAGGTTGTAGCCCTCGAACCATTCGCCATAGGCGTCGACCACCCGCTTGGGCGTGTCGATCACGCCTTCGCGGCGCGGATCGTCGCCGGCCCACGCGATGAGCGTGCGCACAGCCTCCATAGCCTCTTCGCGCGTCGGGCGCTTCACGGCTTCAAGATCAAGATCGGCTCGCCCGATCAGGGTTCGGTCGCGGCTTGGAGCGTCCATGTGAGAGCGGTTCTTTCCGGGGCCTGAGTTGCGCCGGGGCGATGGCCCCGGAAATGACGCGTGTCACCCATCTACGGACAGTCAAGCTTCACGGACGCAACCGTGGCCTACCGCCGTGCCGATCTGTATATGGGGCCAAGGCCAAGTCCGGCAACCGTTACCCAGCGTCACTTTTTCAAAAGCACCCGATGACCCTCGCTCTCTACGACACCATGACCCGCGAAAAGCGGGCCTTCGTCCCCAAGGATCCCAGCCGGGTGACGATGTATGTGTGCGGGCCGACGGTCTACAACTACGCCCACATCGGCAACGCCCGGCCGGTGGTGGTGTTCGACGTCCTGTTCCGTCTGCTGCGCCATCTCTATGGCGAGGACAGCGTGATCTACGCGGCCAACGTCACCGACGTGGACGACAAGATCAACAAGAAGGCCGCCGACGAGGGCGTGCCGATCGACGTGATCACCCAGCGCTATCTGGACATCTACAACGCCGACATGGCGGTGCTGGGCGCCCTGCGGCCGACCGAGCAGCCGCGCGCCACCCAGACCATGGACGCCATCGTCGCCATGATCGGTCGCCTGGTGGACAACAAGTCGGCCTACGCCGCCGAGGGCCATGTGCTGTTCAACACCCAGACCTTTGCCGACTACGGCAAGCTCTCGCGCCAGCCGATGGACGACATGATCGCCGGCGCCCGGGTCGACGTAGCGCCCTACAAGCAGCACCCCGCCGACTTCGTGCTGTGGAAGCCCAGCAAGGAGAACGAGCCGGTCTGGGAGAGTCCCTGGGGCGCGGGCCGTCCGGGCTGGCATATCGAGTGCTCCGCCATGATCGAGCAGAGCCTGGGCCTGCCCATCGACATCCATGGCGGCGGCATCGACCTGCTATTCCCCCACCATGAGAACGAGATGGCCCAGGGCCTCTGCGCCGGTCACGACCACAGCGTCGGCTACGCCAACTACTGGATGCACAACGGCTTCCTGAACTTCGGCGACGAGAAGATGTCCAAGAGCCTGGGCAATGTGGTCCTGGTCCACGACCTGGTGAAGCAGGCGCCGGGCGAGGCCCTGCGCTGGGCGCTGCTGGTCGGCCACTACCGCGCGCCGCTGGAATGGACCGGCGAGCTGATCGAGCAGTCGAAGAAGGCCCTGGACCGGCTCTATGGCGCCGTCCAGGACGCCAACCGCTTCCTGGGCGACACGGCGACTGCGCCGGAAGCCAAGGGCTATGACGCCGGCGTCAATCCCGACACCGAGCGGTTCATGGCCGCCCTGAACGACGACCTCAACACGCCGGCCGCCTTCGCCGCGCTGTTCGAGCTGGCCGACCGCCTGCGCCTGGCTATCCGCGACGGCGCGGAGGGCGAGGCGCGCTATCACCGCCTGGTCCTGCTGGAGGCCGCCAACCTGATCGGCTTCCTGGCCGGCGATCCCGAGGCCTGGTTCCAGGGCGGCGTCGACGAAGGCATAAAGGATCGCATCGACGGTCTGATCGCCCAGCGCATCGAAGCCCGCGCCGCGAAAGACTGGGCCGCCGCCGACCGCATCCGTGACGAACTCACCGCGTTGAATGTAGAGGTGATGGACGGGCCGACGGGGGCGACCTGGCGGATCAAGGAGCAGGCCTGATGCCTGGACTGAATCAGAACCGACCCAAGACTTTCACCCCGGCGGCGGGGTTCACGTTCAACGTGGCGCCCAAGGCCTCAGGGCCAAGCGGCGTGCGGGTGGAGCATCGGATCGGGGTGAATGCGCCGGCCGATGTGATCTGGGACCTGATCTACAATCTCGAGGGCTGGGCCGACTGGAACCCGCTCTATGTGAAGGCCGAGGGTCAGGTGCGGATCGGGTCCGAGCTTACCCTGACCATGGTGCTGGAAGATGAGCCGCCGCAGGTGATCAAGCCGGTGGTCCTGGAATGGGTGCCCAACGACCAGCTCCACTGGAAGCTGAAGATGATGGGCGGGCTGGTGAACAACACCCGGTTCATCGAGATCGAGATCCTGGATGCGGCGAGCTGCATCGTCTCCAACGGCGAGCTGTTCGGCGGGCTGCTGGGGCCGCGGGTGGTCAAGAAGGTGGGCCGCAAGGTGCACAACGGCTTCAAAGCCATGAACGAGGCGCTGAAGGCGCGGTCCGAGGCCGCATGGCGCGCGGCCGGCGGGACGCCTACATCCAGCTCATGATCGACGACCTCTATTCGGCCAAGCTGCTGAAGCTGGCGGCCAACCTGCCGCACGCCGGGCGGCTGGCCGCGCCGGACGCCAGCTCGGAGAAAATCGCCAAGCTGTGCGGCAGCCGGGTCGTGGTCGATGTTGTGGTCGAAGACGACGTGGTCAGCGAATTCGCCCAGGATGTGAAGGCCTGCGCGCTGGGCCAGGCCTCGGCCTCGGTGCTGGGCGCCAACGTGATTGGCGCGAGCCTTGAGGAGCTGGAGTTGGCCCGCGAGGGCTTTCGCGCTATGCTCAAGGACGGCGGACCTCCGCCCGCAGGACGCTTTTCGGATCTCTCAATGCTCGCCCCGGTGAAGGACTATCCCGCCCGACATGCCTCGACGCTGCTGGCGTTCGAGGCGGTGGTCGACGCTGTCCGCAAGGCGACCGCGCGAACTAGCCGCGCCGGCGCGGCTTGATCCCCGATCTAGCTCGGCGTAATCGCTGCGATTGAATCGCAAGTCCGCGAGCCGGCATGACCCTTTATGAAACCTGCGTCAAAGGCGCGCTTCGCGCCTACAAGCTGACGCTCTCGCCCCTGATCGGGCGCCAATGCCGGTTTCTTCCGACCTGTTCGGAATATGCGGCGGACGCCCTGATCGGTCACGGTCCCTGGCGCGGCTCATGGCTCGCGGCCCGGAGACTGTGTCGCTGCAATCCCTGGGGAGGTTCGGGCTATGACCCGGTCCCCCAACCGCGTGGCAAGGCCCCCAAAGGACCAGGGTCGGCGGCGCGGAACTGGATATGTGAATCATGATCGACCTGATTTTCCCCGACGGCTCCAAACGCCAATACGACGATGGCGCCACGGGCCGTGACGTCGCCGCCTCCATCGCAAAGTCGCTGGAGAAGCGCGCCCTGCTGATCAAGCTGGATGGCGCGCTCTACGATCTGGATAGGCCGCTGCCCGCGGGCGGCGCCTTCGAGATCCTGACGCGCGACAGCGCCGAGGCCCTCGACACCATCCGCCACGACGCCAGCCACGTGATGGCGCAGGCGGTGCAGGAGCTGTTCCCCGGCACGCAAGTGACCATCGGCCCGGCGATCGATGACGGCTTCTACTACGACTTCGCCCGCGACACGCCGTTCAGCCTGGACGATCTGGCGACGATCGAGCAGCGCATGAAGGAGATCGTCGACCGCGACGAGAAGATCGTGCGCGAAGTCTGGGACCGCGACGAGGCGATCGCCCACTTCAAGGAGATCGGCGAGGCCTACAAGGCCGAGATCATCTCCGACCTGCCGGTCGGCGAGGAGATCAGCGTCTATCGCCAGGGCCAGTGGAAGGACCTGTGCCTGGGTCCGCACCTGCCCTCGACCAAGCACGTGGGCAAGGCCTTCAAGCTGACGAAGCTGGCCGGCGCCTATTGGCGGGGCGATCACCGTAACGCCCAGCTCCAGCGCATCTACGGGACGGCCTGGGCCAACGAGGCCGACCTGGAGGCCTACCTCCATCGTCTGGAGGAAGCCGAGAAGCGTGACCACCGCAAGATCGGCCGGGCGATGGACCTCTTCCACCTGCAGGAAGAGGCCAAGGGCATGATCTTCTGGCACCCCAAGGGCTGGACGCTCTACCGCACGGTGGAGGCCTATATGCGCCGCCGGTTGGACGTCGACGGCTATGTGGAGGTTAAGGCGCCGCAGATCATGGACCGCGCCCTGTGGGAGAAGTCCGGACACTGGGAAAAGTTCGGCGCGAACATGTTCACGTGCGAAACGACGGAAGGCGAAGAGCTGGCCGTTAAACCGATGAACTGTCCGGGACACGTGCAGATTTTCAACTTCGGCCAGAAATCCTATCGCGACCTGCCGCTGCGCATGGCGGAGTTCGGCGCGTGCCACCGGTTCGAGCCGTCGGGCGCCCTGCACGGGATCATGCGGCTGCGCGCCTTCACCCAGGACGACGCCCACATTTTCTGCCGCGAGGACCAGATCGAGGAGGAGACGACGAAGTTCGTGCGCCTGCTGAACTCGATCTATGCCGACTTCGGCCTGGAACTGCATAGCGTGAAGCTGGCCCTGCGGCCCGACCTGCGCGCGGGCACGGACGAGGTGTGGGACATCGCCGAGGACAAGCTGGACCGCGCCGCCCGCCAGGCGGTGAACATGCAGGTCGAGCATCTTCCCGGCGAAGGGGCGTTCTACGGCCCGAAGCTCGAGTTCCACCTGAGCGACGCCATCGGTCGGACGTGGCAGTGCGGCACCCTGCAACTCGACTTCGTGCTGCCCGAGCGGCTGGAGGCGGAATATATCGCCGAGGACGGCTCCAAGCAGCGGCCGGTCATGCTGCATCGGGCCATCTGCGGCTCCATGGAACGCTTCATCGGCGTGGTGATCGAGAACTACGCCGGGTCGTTCCCTCTGTGGCTGGCGCCGACCCAGGTCGTGGTCGCCACAATTACGTCGGACGCGAATGATTACGCCTTAGAGGTCGCTCATGCGTTGAAGGCGGCAGGGCTGCGCGTGGAGACCGACCTGAAGAACGAGAAGATCAACTACAAGGTGCGCGAGCACAGCCTGGCCAAGACCCCGGTCATCGCCGTGGTCGGCCGGCGTGAGGCCGAAGAAGGCAAGGTGGCGTTGCGGCGCCTTGGTTCGGACGGACAGCAGATTCTGAGCCTGACCGAGGCTGTGAAGATGCTTGCCATGGAAGCCGACGCGCCTGATGTTGCTCGTTACGCCATGGGTCAGACCGCTGCGGGTCGCGGCGCGGTCGGGGCCGGGGAGGCTGGATGAACGGCATCGCCGCACCGATCGTCGCCTACGAACCCTCGCCGACGCAGGACTTCCTGAAGCCCCGCCGCAAGGTTTCGGTGGTGATGGTCGTCTACATGACCGGCGAGGCGCTCGAGCAAAGCCTGCATTGCGTCCTGGCCGATCCGCTCGTGGACGAACTCGTCGTCGTGGACAACGGCTCGACCCGGACCGAGGCCGCCCGCCTCAAGGGTCTGGCCGAGCGCGACGGCCGGGTTCGCCTGGTGGTCGGTCACGGCAATGTCGGCTTCGCCCGCGGCGCCAATCTTGGCGCGAGCAAGGCGCACGGCGACGTGCTGGTCTTCCTCAATCCCGACGCCTTCCTGCAGCCGGGCGCCATCGCCGAGCTAGTTCGCGCCATCGAGGGTCGGCCCGCGCCCTGCATCGTGGGCGGCCGGGTGCTGAACGCCGATCGCACCGAACAGCGCGGCGCGCGGCGCGGCGACATCACGCCGATGAGCGCCCTGCTCAGCCTCTCGCACCTGGCCCAGCATGTTCCGGCCTGGCGGCGCTATGAGGTGCATTGGGAGAACGACACGGCCCCGGACGCGGTGGCCGCCGTCCCCACCATTTCCGGCGCCTGCTTCTGCATGCGCCGCGAGGACTTCAACGCCCTCGATGGGTTCGACGAAGGCTATTTCCTGCATGTCGAGGATGTCGACCTATGCTGGCGCGTGCGTCAGGCGGGCGGCGACGTGCTGTTCCAGCCCAAGGCCGAGGTGATTCATCTGGGTCACACAAGTCACGCCAGCCCCGTGCGGGTCGAGTTCCACAAGGGCGTCGGCCTGGCGCGCTACTTCCGCAAGCGCGCCGAGAACCTGGGCGAGCGGATCGCGGCCTGGCTGCTGTCGCCGCTGATCGTCTGCACGGCGGTGGCGCGGCCGGTGATGTGGCGCTTCCGCGGCCGCGCGGCCTGACGGCCCGCGTCGTGGGCCTCTAGCTCATGGCGACCTCTGTCCTTCGCAGGCTGGCGAACCTCGCGCCCGGCGGCTTTCGCCGTTCGGTGGCCGGGGCCTTCCTGGATGTGAAGACCCTGCCGCTGCGCCTGCGCGATCCCAGCCGGCGCGGCGAGCCGCTGCACATGCTGCACAATGTCGGCGGCGGCGATTATCGCGAGGTCGGCGAGCACACCCTGCGGATCCTGCGCGATCACGCGGACCTGACCGCCCAGGACCAGGTTCTGGACATCGGTTGCGGGACCGGGCGCGCCGCCGGGCCGTTGGCTCATTTTCTGGGCCCCGGCGGCGGGCGCTATCTGGGCTTCGACGTGTCCAGGGTGGGCGTGGCGATGTGCCAGCGGCACTTCCGGCGCGAGGCCTGCGTCGCCTTCGTGCATCTCGACGTCTGGAACGGCGACTACAATCCCACGGGCCGGGTCGCCGAGGCCGACGTGCGGTTCCCGGCCGACGACGCCAGCATCGACGTGGCCTTCGCCATGTCGGTCTTCACCCACATGCGGTTGGCCGGCGTCCGCAGCTATCTCGCCGAGGCGGGACGTGTGCTGAGGCCCGGTGGGCGGTTGGCCTTCACCGCGTTCACGCTCAACGACGGCCGTAGCAGCCCCGGGCTGTTCGACTTCACGCCGTTCGAGACTGATTCCGGTGTGTTCGATCCGCAGGCGCCGGAACGTTCCATCGGCCACGGCAAGGCCGCGCTGAGCGTCGCCATCGAAGCGGCGGGGCTGCGGGTGCGTCGGGTCTATCAAGGCCGCTGGCGTGCACCGTCGGACTATGACGGGACCCAGGACCTCTGGGTGGCCGAGAAGGTCTAGGCGGGGAAAACTCCCGCGCGGCTGACCGACGCGGCGGGCGGCTTGCCTAGAATTCCCGACATCCACTTGGCGGTCTCGATCAGCTTACCGATGTCGTAGCCAGTCTCGAAGCCGGCGCGCTCCAGCATATAGACCAGGTCTTCGGTGCCGATATTGCCGGTGGCTTCCGGCGCGAACGGGCAACCGCCCAGGCCGCCGCAACTGGCGTCGAGGATCGTCACGCCCGCCTCGACCCCGGCATAGGCGTTGGCCAGGCCGGTGTTGCGGGTGTCATGGAAATGCAGACGCAGGGGTATGTCGCCGGTCACCTGGCGCACCGCCTCGACGCGCGCGCGCACCATCCAGGGGTCGGCCACGCCGATCGTGTCGGCCAGCGCGATCTCGGCGACCTGGGCTGCGGCGGCCTCGCGAGCCAGGGCCACGACCTGATCCTGCGAAACCTCCCCGTCGAACGGGCAACCGAAGGCGGTGGAGAAGGTGACCGAGATCGGCGGACCCCCCTCGGCGGCCCTGCGCTGGGCGATGGCGTGCATGGCCGCGATCTGTTCGGCGACGTTGGCGCCTTGATTTCGGATTCCGAAGCCGTCGGAGGAGCAGACCACCACATTGGCCTCGTCGCAGCCGCCGGCCACCGCTCGCTCCCAGCCGCGCATGTTCAGCACCAGCCCGATGCGGGAGAGACCCGCGGCGGGGGCCATGCCGGCCATAACTTCCTCGGCGCCGGCCATCTGGGGCACGCGCTTGGGATTGACGAAGGACACCACCTCCATCCGCTTGGCGCCGGCGGCGTCCAAGCGGGCGATGAAGTCCAGCTTCTGGTCGGTGTCGAGCACCGTCTTTTCGTTCTGAAGGCCGTCGCGAGGGCCGACCTCGACGATCTGGATGAAGCGGCTGCTCATGGGCTCACAGATGGGACGGGGGCGTAGAGGCGCAAGGTGGTCTCGTCGCCGTTGGAATAGTCCAGGCCCTCGATCCTGGCGATCTCTCGGGCGCGCACCCGGCGGGCCACGATCTCGGCCTCGAAGGCGGCCTGCTCGCGGCCCTCGATCACCGCCGGGCGTTGTTCCTCCAGGGCGTCGACGGCCTCGCGCACGCCGCCAAGGTCCGTGGGGGTGCCGAGCGCGAAGACCAGGCTGGGTTCGGCGTAGCCGGCGACGGCCACCGGCGCCGGGGCGATGCCCTGTCGTGGCAGCAGGCGGGCGTCGGAGAGCGCGCGCTCGGTGCGGGCCGAGAGCCACAGCGGCGCCAGGCCGGGGGCGAAGGCGGCGGCGAAGACGCCGTGGCCAAGCACGGTGAGCACGCCCGCCGCGGCGACGGCGCGCGAGGTCTTGCCGCGCCACAGCAGGTAGGCGCCGGCCAAGCCCGCGCCGCCCAGCAACAGGGCCGTGGGCACGGCCGCCGGCAGGTCCCGGGCGTCGCCGTAGAGGACCAGCAGATAGATCACCCCGGCCGCCAGGACGCCGCCCGCCAGGATCGACAGGGCCACGCCAGCCCAGCGGACAATCGGCCCCAGCGGCGCGCGCATGACCGCCAGCGCCATCAGCCAGGTCAGGGCGCCGTAGGTGGGCAGGGTGTAGTGCACCAGCTTGGTGGGCGTCGCCTCGAACACGATCCAGGCGGGGACCAGCCAGCACAGCGCGAAGCGCACCCCCGGCTCGTCGCGATGACGCCAGCCCAGCACCAGGGCGGCGGGCAGCAGCAGGGCGCCGGGGAAGATCAGGAACGGGGCCAGGAGGGTGTGATAGCCGGGCGGCGCGCCGTGGCTTTCCTGGCCGCCCACCAGCTTTGGCGCGAAGTCCGCGCCGAAGGCGGTGGTCCAGAAGGTCCCGTCGGTCGCCACCGTCACCGCCCCGGCCCAGGGTCCCACGACGGCGGCCAGGATGATCAGGCCCCAGACCCATCCCAGGTCCTTCAGCCAGCGCCACCTGCGGTCCCAGGCGCTAAGCGCCAGGGCGGTCAGGACCACCACCATCAGGCCGACGGGCCCCTTGACCAGGATCGAGGCCGAGAGGCCCAGCCAGAACAGCAGCCGGGTCAGGCGTCCCGCCCGGCCCCCCTCGCGACTGGCGGCATAGATCCGCGCCAGGGCGGCCATGGCCAGCGTCGTGGTTCCGGCCAGCACCGCGTCGGTCTTGGCGATGAAGGCCTCGGTGGAGAGCAGGAAGGTCGCGCCAAGCAGGGCGCCGGCCAGCAGGCCTGTCGGACCGCCGAAGAAGACCGCCGCGCCCCAGGCGCAGGCCGCCGCCGCCAACATGGCGCCCAACAAGGAGGGCAGGCGATAGGCCCAGATCTCGCGATCCTCGGCCTGGGAGAACAACGCCACGCTGCCGGCCTGTAGCCAGTGGATGCCGACGGGCTTCTTGAAGCGCGGCTCGTCCTGGAAGCGGATGACGATGAATTCGCCGGTCTCAAGCATCTGGGCCGTGGCCTGGGCGAATCGGCTCTCGTCGCGATCCAGCGGCGGCATGGTGAAGACGCCGGGCAGGCCGGCCAGGAAGGCGACCAGGGCGGCGATGGCGGGACCCCGCCAGCCGCGGCCATACCTCTCAAGGACCGCTTCGAGACTCATGGCCGCGTTGATAGCACGATCCTTTCGCGCGCCGACTTTTCCGCTATGGAGAGACATGGCCGACATCAAGCCCGACATTTCCGTCGTCGTCCCTGTCTTCGACGAGGAGGGCGCGGCGCCCGAGCTCGCTCGCGAGATCGCCCAGGCCTTCGCGGGCCGCAGCTTCGAGATCGTCTTCGTCGACGATCGCAGCCGCGACGCGACCCGCGCGGCGCTGATGGCGCTGAAGCCCTCCATCCCGCAGCTCCGGGTCCTGACCCACACCGCCAATTCCGGCCAGAGCCGTTCGATTCGCACCGGGATCCTGGCGGCGCGGGGCGACATCATCCTGACCCTGGACGGCGACGGACAGAACGATCCGGCCGACGGCCCAAAGCTGGTGGACGCCCTGCTGGCCGGTCCCGCCGAGCTGGTGATGGTGGGCGGGGAGCGGGTCAAGCGCCAGGACAGCCAGGCCAAGAAGATCGCCTCGAAGTTCGGCAACGGGGTGCGCAAGGCGCTGCTCAAGGACACGGCCAACGACACCGGCTGCGGGCTGAAGGCCTTCCGACGCGAGGCCTTCCTGCGACTTCCCTATTTCGACCACATCCACCGCTACCTGCCCGCGCTGATGATGCGCGAGGGCTATCAGGTCGACTTCCGGCCGGTGAACCATCGCCACCGCCAGACAGGGGTGTCGAAATACACCAACCTCGGCCGGCTCTGGGCCTCTCTGTCGGACCTGCTGGGCGTCATCTGGCTCCAGTCGCGGGCGCGCCTGCCGGGCGCGGTGGAGGAGCTTTAGCCTCCGGCTTGCCGCGACCGGCGAAACAGCGGAATTTCATGGCTGTCCCAATCGGGGGGGATGCCAAATGTTCGCCGCCTTGCCGCTGCTGCTCCTGCCGGTGCTCGCCTACAATCTGATCGCGCTGACCTTGGCGGGCGGGTTCAATTCGGTTGAGGCCAGCATCCGCCTGACCGAACCCCTGTTCGGCATCGCCATGACCTCGAAGGTCGAATGGCCGGTGAACCTGGGCGACATCTTGATGGCGGCGGGCCTGATCGTGCTGTTCATCGAACTGCTGAAATCCACCACCAGCCGGCGCACCGCCATCGTCAACCACGCGCTCTCGATGCTGCTGTTCGTCGCCTGCTTGGTGGAGTTCCTGTTGGCCCCGGCCTTCGCGACCTCGACCTTCTTCCTGCTGACCCTGATGGTGCTGCTGGACGTCCTGGCGGGGTTCATCGTCACCATCGTCACGGCCCGCCGCGACGTCGGCTTCGGGAACGATCAGGTTTAGAGGGCGAACTCCACGCCCTGGGCCAGGGGCAGGTCGGCGCCGTAGTTCGTGGTCTGGGTTTGGCGGCGCATGTAGGCCTTCCAGGCGTCGGACCCCGACTTGCGCCCGCCGCCGGTTTCCTTTTCGCCGCCAAACGCTCCGCCTATCTCCGCTCCGGAGGTGCCGAGGTTCACGTTGGCGATGCCGGTATCCGATCCCACCGCGCAGGTGAACAGCTCAGCCTCTCGCAGGTCGTTGGTGAAGATCGAGGCCGACAAGCCCTGGGGCGCGGCGTTGTTGCGGGCGATGGCGTCGTCCAGATCGCGATAGGTCATGACGAACAGGATCGGCGCGAAGGTCTCGGTCATGACATTGGCGTCCGGCGCGTGGAGCTCGACGAGGGCCGGGCGGACGTAGAACGCGTCCGGATACTCGGTCGACAGGACCCGCTCACCGCCGTGAACCTGGGCGCCGTGTTCCCGGGCCTCGGCCAGGGCGGTCTGCATGGCGCGATAGGCGGTTTCGTCGATCAAGGGACCCACCAGGGTTTCGGGCTCGAAGGGGTCGCCGACGGGCAGGGAGGCGTAGGCGCGCTTCAGGCGGCCGACCAACTCGTCACGAAGCGACTCATGGACGAACAGCCGGCGCGTCGTGGTGCAACGCTGGCCCGCCGTTCCGGCCGCGCCGAAGACGATGGCGCGCAGGGCCAAGTCCAGGTTCGCGCTGGGTGCGACAATCACGGCGTTGTTCCCGCCCAACTCGAGGATCGCGCGGCCGAATCGCGCGGCTACCCGGGGCGCCAGCTCGCGCCCCATGCGGGTGCTGCCCGTTGCGCTGATCACCGTCAGGCGCCGATCGTCGGCCATGGTCTCGCCGGCCGCCCGGTCGCCGATGATCACCTCGACCAGGCCGTCCGGCGCCTCATCGAAGTCCCGCGCCACCTGATCGAACAGCGCCTTGCAGGCGACCGCCGTCAGCGGGGTCTTTTCCGACGGCTTCCAGACCACGCTGTCGCCGCAGACCAGGGCCAGGGCCGCGTTCCAGGCCCAGACCGCCACCGGGAAGTTGAAGGCGCTGATCACCCCCACCGGCCCCGCGGGATGCCAGGTCTCGGACATCCGATGGCTGGGCCGCTCCGACGCGATGGTCAGGCCGTGGAGCTGGCGCGACAGGCCAACGGCGAAGTCGCAGATGTCGATCATCTCCTGGACCTCGCCCAGGGCTTCGCTGGTCACCTTGCCGCACTCCAGGGTGACCAGTTGCGCCAGATCAGCCTTGGCCTCGCGCAGGCTCTCGCCGAACCGGCGAACCAGCTCGCCACGCCGGGGGGCGGGGACCCGGCGCCAGACCGCGAAGGCTGCGGCCGACGCGGTCAGCTTGGCCTCGATCTCATCCGGTGCGTCGCTCTGCAGCCGGGCCAGCAGCGAGCCGTCGACAGGGCTTATCACGGCCAAGTCGCCATGCGGAAGGTCGCCGAAAAACGCCTCGACCGCCGCCGACCGCGCGGCTGGCTTTACGAAATCGGTTCTGACGGAGGCGGAATCGGGAAGGGTCTTGAACGCGCCGAAGGACATGAACTGAGCGATCCGGAATTCGACGCCAGCGGCGTCCTGCTTATCAGATTGCTTCTACATACGGCATTGAGCTTTGCAAATTGCAAATTTCTTGATCAAATCGTCAGAACCGCTTGATGACGATTTTCCGTCCTGGAAATTGCGGACTAGAACTTTGCAACGCGTCGGGGCGGCGCGGACCACCAAGGGATACGAGACTCCGCATGACGACTCTCACCAAGCGCGAGCAAGAGCTTTTGCAGCTTCTTCGCGAGGACGCGCGCAAGAGCGTCACCGACCTAGCGCGCGAGCTGGGCGTGAGCCGTCCTACGCTTCAGAACATGATGAAGAAGCTCGAGGAAGTGGCGATCAGCCGATACACGGTCGACCTCAAGCCGACCTTCGCCAACGCCCCGATCCGCGCCTATGTGCTGCTCAACCGCGAGCCCCGGAAGTCGGTGGATATCCTCGAGGTCATCAAGCAGTTCCCCACAGTGAAGTTCGTTTGTACCGTCACGGGGGAGTTCGACGTGATCGTGGAGTTGGAGGCCGGCCAGTACGAGGACCTCGAGGCCATACTGCACGGGATCGAACTGATCGACGGCGTCTCCCGCACCCAGACCTACATGGTGCTGTCCGAGAACTTCTCCCAGTAGGACAAGGCCTTGCGCCCTCGCCGTGCTGGAGCGGTGACAGCGACCCTTCCATATTGTCAGGCTACAGCCACCAAAATTTTACATTTCTGCATAGAACCCTTGCCAAAAGCGAAAGTCGGCGTTCTATTATGTAAAGGAAGGCGGGGCATTCGCGTTACAGTTTGCCGTCGCCGATAGGGAGGGCGTGCGCCTTTCCATTGGGGGGCGCGATGACGACGCGAAGGGCTTTGCTTGGCGCTGCGACGGTGGGGATGGTCCTGGCGACCGCCTCCCGCGGCTGGTCGGCGACCGAGCCGGCCGTTGTCTTCGACGCCCTGGGCGAGATGCGGACGGTCTACACGCCCGCCCTGCTGGACCAGATCCTCGCCACCGGCACCCGCGCCATCGGCGTCACGATCACCGACCCCAAGGTGGAGGCCGCCAAGTCGCTCGCCCAGACCCACGCCGACCTCGACGTGTACGACCGCTATTACGATGCTCACCCGACCTACTTCATCCGGGCCAAGGCCGCCGCCGACGTTGATCGCGCCGCGGCCGAGCGGAAGATCGCCGTCTTCTATAACCTGCAGAACTCGACCCCGGTCGAGGCCGACTTCGCCGCCATCGCCGCCTTGCGCGAGCGCGGCGTGGCCAGCATCCAGCTGACCTACAACGACCTCAACCGCTCGGGCGCTGGCTGCTTCGTCGAAGCCGATCCCGGCCTGACGCCGTTCGGCCACGACCTGATCGCGCGGCTGGAGCAGGATCGGGTCCTGCTGGACCTTTCCCATGCCGGGATGACCACCATGGCCGGCGCCATCGCCGCTTCGAAGCGGCCGCCGATCATCTCCCACACCGCCTGCAAGGCCCTTTGGAACCACCGCCGCAACACCACAGACGAGAACCTGCGCGCCACCGCGCAGAAAGGCGGCCTGGTGGGCATGACCCAGATCCGGACCTTCCTGACCAGCGCCAAGACCGACAACCGGCATTTCTACTTCGACCACATCGATCATGCGGTGAAGGTCGCCGGGATCGACCATGTCTGCATCGGCAGCGATCGCGACCACCGGGTCATTCCGGACACGGAGGAGGAGCTGCGCATCCTGCTCCAGGAGGAAGGCTCGCAGATCAAGCCGGACGACTGGCCCCTGTACCTGCAGGGGATGAACGGCCCGCGCCGCATGGACGTCGTCCGCGACGACCTTCGCAAGCGCGGCTACAGCCAGGCGCAGATCGACAAGCTGATGGGCACCAACGTGCGGCGGCTCTATCGCGACGTGGTCGGATGAGATGACGCGCGCGTATCAAGTATTGGGAGGGATTTCGATGAACGGACTGAAGCTGGCCCTGGCGAGCGTCACGGTCGCCGTGGCGATGCTGGCGGCGGGAACGGCGGGCGCCCAGCCGGCGCCGGCCGGCTCGACCTACCAGGGCAAGGACCTGTTCGGCCAGCCCATGTACAC
>NZ_JANOCX010000211.1:0-10775 GCF_031412415.1 Phenylobacterium sp. | reverse complement strand
TGGCCTGCGGCCTGGCCGCCTTTGTCCTGGTCAGCCCGCGCCAGGCCTTCGCCTCGGTCGGCGTCGGCATGGGCGCTTGGCTGGTGATCGGCGCGCTGGTGGAGCTGGCCGAGCGCACGCGGGCCTTCCGCGGGTCTCTCGCCGACACCTGGCGGCGCTTTGCCGGCCTGCCCCGCGGCGCGTGGGGCATGACCCTGGCGCATCTGGGTCTTGGCGTCTTCGTCCTGGGCGCCTGCTTCGAGACCGGCTGGAAGCTGGAGGCGGCGGAGGCCATTCCCGTCGGGGGCAGCCTGGATGTCGGCGCCTATCATCTCGTGCTGGAACAGGTGCGCGGCGTCGAAGGTCCGAATTACGACGCCGAGCGGGCCAGCCTTCGCGCCAGCCGCGCCGACGCCCTGGTCTGCAAGCCGCAACCCGAGCGGCGGTTCTATCCCACGGGCGGCCAGACCACCTCGGAGGTCGCCATCTGCACCCTCGGCGTCAGCCACCTCTATGTCGTGCTGGGCGAGCGCCGACCTGGCGCGGCGGGCCCCGTCTGGCTGGTGCGCGCCTATTGGAACCCCTGGGCCCTGCTGATCTTCATCGGGCCGGCGATCATGGCCTTGGGCGGGGTGATCTCCCTGTCGGACCGTCGGTTGCGGATGGGGGTCGGCGCCAAGGCGCAGGCGAAGCCATGAGGCGGGGCCTGGCGATCCTCGCGGCGGTCTTCTGCCTGGCCGCGGCGTCGGACCCGGCCGAGCGTCTGGCCGATCCGGCCCAGGAAGCCCGCGCCCGGGCGATGTTCCGCGAAGTTCGTTGCCTGGTCTGCCAAAATGAATCCATCGACGATTCCAGCGCCGAACTCGCCGCCGACCTTCGCCGGCTGGTCCGCGACCAGGTCGCCTCGGGTAAGTCCGACGATCAGGTCCGCGACCATCTAACCGAACGATACGGCGAGTATGTCCTGCTCAAGCCCGCCTTTTCCTGGGGCAACGCCGCGCTCTGGGGCGCCCCGTTTCTGGTCGTGGGCCTGGGGTTGGCGCTGCTGGTCGGCGGCTTCCGAAACCGCGCGGCGGAGGGGGAGCTGTCGCAGGACGAGGCCGCTCGGCTGGCACGGCTTTCGCACGAGGAGGGCGCGGGCGACGCGCCATGACAAAGTTGCGCCCAATATCGGACGCTATGAAGCTCGGAGCGTGACCTAAACGTAACTTGAGAGACGTTGCGCTCTTTGGCATCGAACCTAGGTTGTTCGGGACGGGCGCATGGTATGTGCGGCTCACTCCCACAGGGAAATTGAAGGCTTATGACCTCGAAGAAGACCGGTTACCTCCTCGGCGCCATGGCCGGCGTCGGTGTCGCCACCGCCGCCCTTGCCGGCGCGGGCCTCAGCGATCGCTCGCCGGGAACCGGGAACGAGGGGCTGCTGATCCGCGCCTCCACCGCCCCGATCTTCGCCCCCCCGCCGGGCGCGCCGCTATCGTTCGCCGACATCTTCGACAAGGTCTCGCCCGCGGTGGTCTCGATCAACGTGACCTCGGATGCCGATCCGGCGGCCCTGCGGCGCATTCCGGGCTTCGAGAACTTCCCCTTCGACATCAACCCGCGAGGCCAGGCGCCGGGCGGTGAAGAGGACGCGCAACCGGGAACGCCCGGACAGCCAGGACAACCGCCTGGACGCGGACCGCGGCTGCCGCCGCAGCAGTCCTCGGGCTCGGGCTTCTTCATCTCAGCCGACGGCTATGTGGTCACCAACAACCACGTCGTCGAGAACGCCAAGGAAATCAAGGTTGTGCTCAAGGATGAGCGCGAGCTGGACGCAGTGGTCGTGGGACGCGACGAGGGTACGGATCTGGCGGTCCTCAAGGTGAAGGGTTCGGGCTTCCCGTTCGTGAACTTCGAGAACGCGGCCAAGCCCCGTGTCGGTGACTGGGTCATCACGGTGGGCAACCCCTTCGGCCTGGGCGGCACCGCCACGGCCGGGATCATCTCGGCCTATGGCCGCGACATCGGCGAGACCTTCGTCGACTACATCCAGATCGACGCCCCCATCAACCGCGGCAACTCCGGCGGCCCGACCTTCGACGTCTATGGCCGGGTGATCGGGGTCAACACCGCGATCTTCTCGCCCTCGGGCGGTTCGGTGGGCATCGGCTTCGCCATCCCCGCCGAGGTGGCCGACGCCATCACCAAGCAGCTCATCGCGGGCGGCAAGATCACCCGGGGCTATATCGGCGCCTCGATCCAGAACTTCACCGCCGAGATGGCTGAGGCCCAAGGCCTCGGCGCCCAGCGCGGGGCCATCGTGGCCAATGTCACCCCGGGCGGTCCGTCCGAGCGCGGCGGCCTGCAATCGGGCGACATCGTCACCTCCGTCAACGGCGTGAACGTGAAGAGCTCGTCCGAGCTGACGCGCGAAGTGGCCAAGGCCCAGGCCGGCGAGGTCCTGAAGCTGGACGTGCTGCGCGGCGGCAAGCGCCGGGTCGTGGAGATCCGCTCGGGCGTGCGTCCGACCGAGCGAGAGCTGGCGGCCAACGACAACACGCAAGGCGGCGCAAGCCGCGGCGGAGCCGAGGGCGCGACGCCCCAGGCTCAGCGTCCCGTGGTCCTGGGCCTCGCCCTGGCGCCGCTGGACGACGCCGCCCGCCGGCGCCTGAGCCTCGACCCCGGCGTCCGAGGCGTACTGATCGACCGCGTCGACCAGGCGTCCGACGCCGCCCAGCGTGGCCTGCGCAAGGACGACATCATCGTCCAGGCCGGCGGCCTGCCGGTGGGCAGCGCCTCGGAGTTCGCCGCCCAGGTCGACATCGCCAAGAAGGCCGGCCGGCCTAGCGTCCTCGTGGGTGTCCACCGCGGCGGCCGCACATCCTTCCTGCCGCTGAAGATTTCCGGTTAGGTGGAATGATCTCCGGGGGACTGAGTCGATGCGCATCCTGATTGTCGAGGACGACCTTGAGGCGGCCGAAGTCATGGATCGCGGCCTCACCGAGGCCGGCCACGAATGCACCCGGGCGGCCGACGGCGAGGACGGCTTGGCGGCGGCCCGCGGGCCCGGCGAGTTCGACGTGATGATCGTGGACCGCATGATGCCGCGGATGGACGGGGTCACCATGGTCCAGACCATCCGGCGCGAGGGCGACCAGACCCCGGTGTTGTTCCTGTCGGCGCTGGGCGAGATCAACGACCGGGTGGAGGGCCTGAAGGCGGGCGGCGACGACTATCTGGTCAAGCCCTACGCCTTCGCCGAGCTGATCGCCCGGGTCGAGGCCCTGTCGCGGCGCCGCGAGACCGGCTCTGTCCAGACCCGGCTACGGGTCGGCGAGCTGGAGATGGATCTGATCGGCCGGGCCGTGCATCGCCAAGGCAAGGAGATCGATCTGCAGCCGCGCGAGTTCCAGCTCCTGGAGTTTATGATGCGCCACGCCGGCCAGTCGGTGACGCGCACCATGCTGCTGGAGAAGGTCTGGGAGTATCACTTCGATCCCCAGACCAACGTCATCGACGTGCACATCTCCCGCCTGCGCTCCAAGATCGACAAGGGCTTCGACAAGCCCATGCTGCAAACGGTGCGCGGGGCGGGCTACCGCCTCGACCCCTAGCGTCCGGACGGGCCAATGCGCCTGCCCAGGCTTTTTCGCACCACGCCGTTCCGGCTGACCCTGCTGTTCCTGGCGTTGTTCGCCGCCGCGGCCAGCGCCTTCCTGGCCTATATCTACCTGGCCACCGCCGGGGAGGCGACGCGGCGTACCGATGAGGACATCGGGCGCGAGATGCGCGCCCTGATGGCCGCCTACGAGCGGGGCGGCGTGAACGTTCTGAACCAGTCGCTGATCGAGCGCGCGGCCAGCGAGCGGCCGTTCCTCTACCTGCTGATGACCAAGGACGGGAAGCAGATCTCGGGATCCATCGCCGAGTCGCCGGTGGAGGACTTCAACGGCGCGCCCGCCCGGGCCAGCTTCTCCGTCACCGACATCGACGTGAACGGCCGAGCGCGCAAGCACCCGGCCCGTGGCTTCCAGGAGCAGCTTCGCGGCGGCGAGATCCTGTTCGTCGGCGCGGATGTCAGCGACGACCAGGCCTATGTGCTGAAGATCATCCGGGCCTTGTGGGGCGCCGGCGCCCTGGTGATCGTGCTGGGTCTGCTGGGCGGCTTGCTGGTCAGCCGCAATGTCAGCCGCAGCATGGCCGGTCTGGCCGACGTGGTGACCGCGGTGCGCAACGGCGATCTGGAGGCGCGCGCCGACGTTCGCGGGACCCGCGACGAGTTCGACGAGCTGGCTGCCGGCCTGAACGAGATGCTGGACCGGCTGGAGCGTTCCATGGCCGGCCATCGGCACGCCGGCGACGCCATCGCCCACGACCTGCGCTCGCCGCTGACGCGGCTGCGGGCGCGGCTGGAGACCGCCTATCTCGACGTGGAGGCCGGCAAGGGCAACGCCGAGGAGGCCTTAGGCCAGGCGCTGGAGGACACCGACGGGGTGTTGAAGACCTTCGGCGCGGTTCTGTCGATCGCTCGGCTGCAGGCGGCCGGTCAGGCGCCCGATCAGGCGATGTTCGATCCCGCCGAGCTGGGCGGCGACATGGCCGAGCTCTACGAGCCGGTCTGCGAGGACAAGGGGCTGGATTTCGCCGCGGAGTTCGCCGCCGACCTGCAGGTGCGCGGCAACCGCGAATTCCTTGCCCAGGCCCTGGCCAACATTCTCGACAACGCGGTGAAGTACACTCCGGCCGGGGGCGCGATCATGCTGCGCGTCCGGCGCAGGTCGTCCGGCGAGGTGGAGTACTCCATCACCGATACCGGGCCCGGCGTGCCCGACGAAGATCGCGAGCGTGTGGTCGAACGTTTCGTGCGCCTGGAGAACAGCCGTAGCGAGCCGGGCTCAGGCCTGGGTCTCTCGCTGGTCGCCGCCGTGGCCGAAGCCCATGGTGGGCGACTGGAGCTCGCCGAGGGGCCTGGCAAGGTCGGCGAGATGGGTCCTGGCCTGCGCGTCGCCCTGATCCTGCCGCGCGCGGCCTAGCTGTTCTTGGCGATCCGGGCGTCGAGGGCGTAGCGGCCGGGTCCGACCGCCGCCAGCAGCAGCCCCATGGCGATCAGGCACGCCGAGGGGAACGACCCGGTGATCCCCTGCAAGCGGTCGACCATGGCGATGGCCACCACGAAGTTGAACGCGACGACCAGGCCCGCCCAGCCGGTTCCGAAACCTGCGATCAAGGCCAGACTGGCCAGCAGCATCGCCCAGACCGACAGCGGCGCCATCAGGTGCGGCGCGGCGAAGCCGTACTTGCCCATGAAGGCGGCGAACTCAGCCAGCTTCGCGCCCTCGAGGCCATAGGGCGCGGCCGAGAAGAGCAGGAACCCGCCCACAAGGAGGCGGACCAAGAGCAGTATGACATCGCTGCCGGGGTGGAGGGGCGTCAGCGTCAGGAGGCGGCGCAGCGATGTCATGGCGACATCAACACTCAAGCTTGGTGGCGGCGCTATCGAGTTTCTAGGCCGATCGTCGGGCCAGCCAGGCGTCGAAGGCCAGGCGCCCTGGCCCATACGTCGCGAGGTAGAGGCCGATCACGACCAGGCACGCCGAGGGGAAGGCGCCGCGAATCCCCTGATGATGGTCGACCATGGCGATGGCGACTACGAAGTTGAACGCGCAGATCAGCCCGGCCCACCGGGTGGCGAAGCCGGTGATGAAGGCCACGCCGCAGGCGAACTGCGCCCAGACCGACAGCGGCGCCATGAACTCGGGCGACGGAAACCCGAACTTGGAGAGGAAGCCCTCGAACTCGGTCATGCGCTCGGCGCTTGCGATGTTGTCCCAGACTCCGAAGATCAGGAACCCACCGACCACGAGGCGCATGAGCAGCATGGCCGCGTCGGAACCGCGCGATAGGACTGGTAGTGTGAGAGTTTCCACGAGGCGCATCTTCGAACCCCTCCTATCGGACGACGCGGCGCATTTGTGCTCAAGGCTTGCACTAAAGCTAGTTGGAATTCTTCGATGACCGCCGGTGCGAAGCAAATCCCACCGACTGGCGCCTTGGCTGCGCGGATGGCGCCGTGTGGTCCGGTGGCTGATCCCAAGGCCGCCGAACGGGCGCGGCTTGTCCTGGTCGAGGCGGCGACGCGGGGCGACTGGATGGCTGAATTCGAGGCCGCCTGGCCGGCCCTCGCACCGGTGTTCGGCGCATCGCCCTACCTGACCAGCCTGGCGCGCCGTGACCCTGCGCGCCTGCGCGCCCTGCTGGCGGCCGACCCCGATGATCGGTTCGCCGAGCTGCTGGATCGCACCCGGGCGCTCGCGACCGCTGACTGGGACGCGGCCAAGGCTGGCTTGAGGATGCTGAAGGCCGAGGCCCACCTGCTGATCGCCCTGGCCGACCTGGGCGGGTTCTGGGACCTGGACGCCGTCACCGGAAACCTGACCCGCTTCGCCGATGCGGCGTTGGCCGCGGCGCTGGCTGTCGCCGCGCGGGGCGAACTGGAGGCCGGACGCCTGACTCAATTGGGCGCTGGCGAGGCGGGGCCGGTCCCTGGCTGGTTCTGCATCGCCATGGGCAAGCACGGCGCCTATGAGCTGAACTACTCCAGCGACATCGACATTTCGATCTTCTACGAGCCCGACGCCTTGCCCTTGGCGCAGGGTGTCGAGAGCCAGGGTTTCGCCGTGCGGCTGACCCAGCGGCTGGCGGATCTGATGCAAGACAAGACGGCCGATGGGTATGTCTTCCGCGTCGACTTGCGCCTGCGCCCCGATCCGTCCTCCACGCCGCCCGCGATCCCGGCGGCGGCGGCCTTCGACTACTACGAGAGCGTGGGCCAGAACTGGGAGCGGGCGGCGTTCATCAAAGCCCGGGCCGCGGCCGGCGACATTCCGCGCGGACAGGCGTTCCTGGAGGAGCTGGCCCCCTTCATCTGGCGCAAGAACCTCGACTTCGCCGCCATAGCCGACATCCACTCGATCAAGCGCCAGATCCACGTCCATAAGGTCGACGAGCGCCTGACGGCGAAGGGCGTCGACCTGAAGCTGGGCCGGGGCGGCATTCGCGAGATCGAGTTCTACGTCCAGACTCAGCAGCTCATCCTGGGGGGGCGTCATCCTGAGCTGCGTTCGCCCCGCACCTTGGACGCGCTCGCCGCCCTGGCGGCGGCGGGCCATGTCTCGGCCCGCGCGGCGGAGGAGCTGACCGAAGCCTACGACCGCCTACGCGCCATAGAGCACCGCATCCAGATGCTGGCCGACGAGCAGACCCATAGGCTTTCGGAGTCCGACAGCGAACGCCAGCGGGTCGGCGCGCTGGCGGGTTTCGACCGGCTGCGCAGTTTCGACGCGGCGGTCGAGCGGACATTGAAGACCGTCAACCGGCGCTACGGCGAACTGTTCCCGGAGGAGGAGCAGCTCTCGTCAAAGTTCGGAAGCCTGGTGTTCACCGGGGTCGATGACGATCCCGAGACCTTGGCCACCTTGGCGCGGCTGGGGTTCTCCAATCCTTCTCGCATCGCCCAGACCATTCGTGGCTGGCACCACGGCCACATCCCGGCGACCCGTACCGAACGGGGACGGGAGCTGTTCACCCGCCTGGCCCCGCGCCTGCTGGACGCCGCCCAGGCGACCGGCGCGCCCGACACGGCCTTCGCCCGCTTCGAAGATTTCTTCTCCAAGCTGTCATCGGGGGTGCAGCTGCAGTCGCTGTTCCTGGCTCAGCCCAGGCTGTTTGAGCTGATGGTGCAGGTCATGGCCTTCGCGCCTCGCCTGGCCAATACGCTGGCTCGGCGTCCGGCCGCGCTGGACGCCATGCTGGACGGCGCGTTCTTCGCCGATCTGGACCGTGAGGAGGACCGCCGGGCGATGGCCGCGGCGGTCTCTCGCGCCGAAGGCTTCGAGGCGGTGATGGACGCCGTGCGCCGGGTGCACCGCGAGCAGGCCTTCCGGGTCGGCGTGCAGGTGATGAGCGGAGCCGCCAGCGCCGAGACCGCCGGCCGCGCCTTCGCCGACCTGGCCGATATCTGCATCGAGATCCTGGCGCCCGCCGCCCTGGCCGAGGCTGAGCGGCTGGGCGGCGCGTTCGCAGGCGACGTGGCCGTGATCGCTCTGGGAAAATGCGGTTCGAAGGAGATGAGCGCGGGCTCTGACCTGGACCTGATGACGCTCTACCGCGCCGCCGCCCCAGGAGCGGTCTCCAGCGTCAAGGAGTGGAGCGCCGATGTCTTCTACGGCCGGTTCACTCAGAGGCTGATCGCGGCGTTGTCCACCCCGACCGGCGAGGGCGAGCTCTACGAGGTGGATATGCAGCTCCGGCCGTCGGGGACCAAGGGGCCGGTGGCGGTGAGTTTCCCGGCTTTCGAGGACTACTACGACCGGGAGGCTGAGACCTGGGAGTTGATGGCGCTGACCCGCGCAAGGGTCGTGTGGTCGACCTCGCCTGGATTCGCGGCCGATGCGGAGGCTGCGATCGACGCTGCGCTGCGCCGGCCCCGCGACCCAGCGCGCACCGTCGCCGACGTCATGGAGATGCGCGAACTGATGGAGAAGGAGCGCCCGCCAAAAGGCGACTGGGACCTGAAGCTGTCGCCGGGCGGCATGGTGGACATCGAGTTCGCCGCGCAGTTCCTGCAGTTGGCCCATGCCGCCCAAGGGGGACCGCTCAACCAGAACACCGCCGCGGCCCTGGCGTCGGCGAGCGCCCTGGCGCCCGCCCAGGCCCTGGCCGATCTGCAGAAGGCCTGGAAGCTTCAGCAAGACCTGACCCAACTGCTCAAGGTGGCGCTGGGCGACAGCGCCGATCCTGGCGAGGAGCCCAAGGCCTTTCGCGCCCTGTTGGCCCGAGCGGGCGGGGTCCGCGATTTCCGGGCGCTGCGGACCCGCCTGGAGGCCGCGCGCAAGGCCGCGCGACGCGCCTATGAGACCATCGTGCGAACCTGAGCGACGGACATCGCCGCGCGCGACGTTCAAACGCTGAGTAGGCCAAGGAGGGATTTCGAATGCCGCGTCTGATCATCGTCATGGCCGCGCTCAGCGTCGCGGGCTCCGCCCAGGCCCAGATCGGCCAACGCGCCAATCCCGACCTGGACAAGGACGGCCGCGTCACCCTGGCGGAGTTCCGCAAAAGCCAGGCCGACGGAATGATGGCGCGTTTCGACGCCAACAAGGACGGTAAGATCGCCCGGGGCGAGCTCGCCTTTCCACCAGGCATGTCGGCGATCGGCGAGCGGATCTGGGAGCGGCTGGACGCCAACAAGGACGCGACCGTGACCAGGGCCGAGATGGACGCCGCCGCCAGCGTCCGCTTTGAGCGCGGCGACACCAACAAGGATGGCTGGCTCAGCAAGGGTGAGATTCTCACCCTGCGCCAGAACCGGGGCCGTGACGCAGGTTGAGATCTATAGTCCGCCGCAAGGCGAGGTGAGGCTTGGACCCAGGCGAGGGCGACGAAGCGCTGCTGGCGCGTGTGGCGGCGGGCGATCCCGCCGCGGTGCGCAGCCTCGTGGCCCGCAAGCTGCCGCGGCTGTTGGCGCTCGCCGGTCGCATGCTGGGCGAGACCGCCGAGGCCGAGGATGTGGCCCAGGAGACCTTCATCCGCGCCTGGAAGCAGGCTGGGAACTGGAAGCCGGGCGGCGCCCGGTTCGACACCTGGCTCCACCGAGTGGCGCTCAACCTCTGCTACGACCGCCTGCGCCGCCGTCGCGAGGTCGCCATGGACAACCCCCCGGACCTCGCGGACGACGCGCCAGGGCCCGATCGGGGGCTGCAGGCGCGCGATGTTGGCCGACGGGTGGCCGCGGCCATGGCCGCCTTGCCCGATCGCCAGCGCGAGGCCGTCAGCCTGTGCCACTACCAGGAAGTCACCAACATCGAGGCCGCCGCCCTGATGGGCGTCAGCATCGAGGCGCTGGAGAGTCTGCTGTCGCGCGGCCGGCGCGCCCTGCGCGTGGCGCTGTCCGATATGATCGAGCCATGAGGCGTTCCGCATGACCCCACAACGGTTCGAAATCCTGGCCCAGGCCTACGGTGGCGACGTCGCCCGGTGGCCGTCCGCCGAACGCGAGGCCGCGGGCGCCATGATGATCGAGCAGCCCGATCTCGCCGCCGCCGCCCTGGCGCGGGCTGGGGAACTGGACGCCCTGATGGACGCCTGGACGCCCGTGCCGGTCAGCCACGCCTTGCGGGAGCGGGTGATCGCCGCTGCGCCCCCGCCGCGCGCCCGCAATGGGATCATCGCCTGGTTCTGGGGCGCGGGGCTTGGCGCCGGCCTCGCCGCGGCCTGCGCCGCCGGCCTCGTCGTCGGCGTTGAGATCTCGAATGTCGCGCAGCCGGATGAGTCGGTCAGCGCGGCGTTGGACGGCTATGACGATCTCACCACCGACCTGACGGGAGACGGCGCCTGATGAGCCGCAAGACCCTCGCCATCATCCTGTTTATCTCCCTGGCGTTGAACGTGTTCCTGATCGGCGCCGTCGTCGGCGGGCTGGTGGTCGGCCAGAAGTTCCGCCACGAGCGCCCAAGCGCGACGCGGGGAGGTCAACCCCTGTGGGCGGCGGGCGCCGAACTGCCGCCCGAAAAGCGCCGGGCCTTTCGCGGGCTGCTGCGGGGCGAGGCCGGCGAGGTTCGCGCCGGCATGGCCGAGGTTCGTGCGGCCCGCGCCGCGGCCTGGCGCCGTCTCGACGCAGACCCCTTCGACGCCGCGGCGGCCAAGCGCGATCTCGATGCGGCTCGGGTGCGCGAGATGCAGATCCGGGGCGGCGTCGAGAGCCGCATCGTCGACTTCGCCGCCACCCTGCCGCCGGCCGAACGCGCGCGCCTGGC
>NZ_JANOCX010000210.1:0-13930 GCF_031412415.1 Phenylobacterium sp. | reverse complement strand
AAAGTCGCCCTTGGTCATCGTTCGCCTTCCAGGATCGCGGCCAAGCCCTCGCGGTAGGTCGGGTAGGCCGGGCGCCAGCCGAGCTCGGCCTTGGCTCGGGCGTTCGAGACCCGCTTGCTCTCGGCGTAGAAGCGTCGCGCCTGGGGCGTCATGGCCTCAAGGTCCAGCGGCGTTTCGGGCGGCGGCTCCAGGCCCAGCAGCCGCGCGGCGTGTGCGACCACCTCGCTGTTGGCCGCCGGCTCGTCGTCGCAGAGGTTGTAGGCGCCTGCGGCGCGGGGGCGGGCCATCGAGGCGTCCAGGCCTGCGGCCAGGTCGTCCACGTGGATGCGGCTGAACACCTGGCCTGGGGCGGCGATGCGCCGGGCCCTGCCTTCGCGCAGGCGGTCGAAGGCCGAGCGTCCGGGGCCGTAGATTCCGGGCAGGCGGTGGACGGTTACCGTCAGGCCCATGCCGCGCCCGACCTCCAGCCAGTCGCGCTCGGCGCCGACACGGCGGGCGCCCTCCATGGATTGGGCGGCCAACCGGCTGTCCTCGAACACCCAGCCGCCCTTGCGGTCGCCATAGACCCCGGTGGTGGAAAGGTAGCCGATCCAGTCGGGGAAAGCCTGTGCGCGGGCCAGGGCGGGGACCAGGACCTGCAAGGCTGGGCAGCCCTCGGGACCGGGCGGGGCGGTGATCAGGATCGCCTGCGTCCGCGTCAGGTGATCGGCGACGGCCCCGATGTCGCTAACGGCCACAGGGTCGACGCCCTGAGCGGCCATCGCCTGGGCCTTGTCGGGCGTGCGGTAGGTGGCCGAGATGTTCCAGCCCTGAGGCAGCAGCCGACGGGTCAGGGCCTTGGCGGCGAAACCGTAGCCGTAGATGAACAGCCGCAACCGCGGCGCCTAGAGCAGGGCCTGGATCGCGGCGCGAGCGGCCTCGCCCAGGTCCGGCCGCGCCAGGGCGAAGGCGACATTGGCCCGCAGCAGGCCGATCTTGTCGCCGCAGTCGTAGGTCACGCCGTCGTATTCCAGGGCGTGGAAGTCCTGAGACTTCATGAGTTCGGCCATGGAGTCGGTCAACTGGATCTCGCCGCCAGCGCCCTTGCCCTGGCGCTCCAGCAGCTCGAAGATTTCCGGTTGCAGGATGTAGCGGCCCGAGATGATCAGGTTCGACGGCGCGGTCCCGGCGGCGGGCTTCTCCACCATGCCGGTCATGCGGTTCAGCCGCCCCTCGCGGCCATCCAGGGCCACGATCCCGTACTTGTGGGTCTCGCTGTCGGGCACGGCCTCCACCACCACGATGTTGCCGCCGACCATGTCGTGAGCGGCCACGGCCTGGGCGAGCGCGGGGGTCTCGGCGGCCATCAGCATGTCGGGCAGGATCACGGCGAACGGCTCATCGCCGATGATGTCGCGGGCGCACCAGACGGCATGTCCCAGGCCCAGGGGCGCCATCTGGCGCACGAAGCTCATGGAGCCGGGCTGCAGGATGTCGCGGCGGACCTCGGCCAGGACGTCGTGCTTGCCCTTGGCCTCAAGCGCGCCCTCGATCTCGGGGTTGCCGTCGAAATAGTCCTCGATGGCGCCCTGGCCACGGCTGGTGATGAAGACGAAGTGCTCGATGCCGGCGGCACGGGCCTCCTCGATCACATAGGAGAGGATCGGCCGGTCGAAGACATTCAGCAGGTTCTTCGGCGTGGCGCGAGCCACGGGCAGAACGCGGGTTCCCAGGCCCGCCACCGGCAGCACCGCCTTGCGCACGCGTTTGGTCATCTTGGCTCTCCGCTCGCCCATCGAACTAGATGAGCGCAGGGGTTAAATCCACCAGGGCGAGTTACTCAACCGTGACCGACTTGGCCAGATTGCGCGGCTGGTCCACATCGGCGCCCTTCTGGACCGCGACATAGTAGGCCAGCAGCTGGATGGGCGCGGACATAACCAGCGGTGCGATCAGCGGATCGCACTTAGGCGCCGTGACCACCACCCTGGCCCCGGCCGGCGCGTGCTTGGCGCCGTCGGGATCGGTGATGAACACCACCTGTCCGCCCCGGGCCATGACCTCGCTCATGTTCGAGGCCGACTTCTCGAAGTAGCTGTCGAAGGGGGCCAGGATGACGATGGGTGTCGCCTCGTCCACCAAGGCGATGGGCCCGTGCTTCAGCTCGCCGGCGGCATAGCCCTCGGCGTGAATGTAGCTGATTTCCTTGAGCTTCAGGGCGCCTTCCAGGGCCAGCGGATACATCGGTCCGCGCCCCAGATAGAGCACGTCGCGCGCCTTGGAGACCTCCAGCGCGATGCTGCGCACGGCCTCTTCCAGGTTGATCGATTCCGCCATCAGGCGCGGGGCTTCCAGCAGCACGCGGACGAGCCGGTTCTCTTCCGCCGCGTCGATCTTGCCCCGGGCGCGGGCGGCGGCGACGGCCAGGGTGGTCATCAGGCTGACCTGGGCGGTGAAGGCCTTGGTGGAGGCCACGCCGATCTCCGGCCCGCAATGGATCGGCCAGACCACGTCGGCCTCGCGGGCGATGGTCGACTGGACGGCGTTGACCAGGGCGGCGCTCTTCATCCCCGCGGCCTTGCAGTGGCGCAGGGCGGCCAGGGTGTCAGCGGTCTCGCCCGACTGCGAGATCGCGATCGCCAGGGACTGGGCGCTGAGCGCGGGGCTGCGGTAGCGGAATTCCGAGGCGATCTCGACGTCCACGGGCAGGCCGGCGAGCTGCTCGATCATGTACTTGCCCAGCAGGCCGGCGATGTAGGCCGTGCCGCAAGCCACGATCTGGATCCGGTCCAGCTTGGCGAAGTCTATCCCGCCGGGAATCGTCGTGGTGTCGCTCAGGACGTCCACATAGGCCGCGATCGTCCGCTGGCAGCCCTCCGGCTGGTCATGGATCTCCTTCTCCATGAAGTGCCGGTAGTTGCCCTTCTCCACCTGGGCGGCGGAGGCTGAAACCGACTGGACCTTGCGCTCCACGGCCGCGCCGGTCGCGTCGAAGATCCGGGCTCCGGCGTGGTCGATGGCGACATAGTCACCTTCTTCGAGATAGGCGATCTTCGTTGTGAAGGGGCCGACCGCCAGGGCGTCGGAGCCGATGAACATCTCGCCCTCGCCATAGCCGACCACGAGGGGGCTGCCCTTGCGCGCGCCCATCACCAGGTCTTCATGGCCCTCGATCAGCACCGCCAAGGCATAGGCGCCGGTGAGGCGGTCCAAGGTGGTCTTCAGCGCCGCCAACGGCGCGAGACCGGTCGCCAGTTCCGAATCCAGCAACTGGGCGATAACCTCGGTGTCGGTCTGGCTTTCGAAAACTCGGCCCTGGGCCTCCAACTCGCGCTTCAGTTCGGCGAAGTTCTCGATGATGCCGTTGTGGACCAGGGTGACGCGACCGGACTTGTGTGGGTGGGCGTTGGCCTCGGACGGCCCGCCATGGGTGGCCCAGCGGGTGTGGCCGATGCCGACCGTGGCGGCGAGCGGCTCCGCCTCCAGCACATCCTCCAGCGCCCGGATCTTGCCCTTGGCGCGGCGGCGCTCGACCTTGCCGCCGACGATGCCGGCCACGCCGGCCGAGTCATAGCCGCGGTATTCCAGACGCTTGAGGCTGTCGATCAGCCGCTCCTGGACAGAGGATTTCCCAACGATGCCGATGATGCCGCACATGAGGGCTTCACATCCTTTGTCGAAACACGCGTAGACCATTAGTCTTCAACGCTGCGCCGCCTTTAGCATTCGCAAACGCGGCGTCGACTAAATCTGGGTTTCGGATCGTTTCGCGACCCATTCGAGAACCACGAGAAGTCCCATGACAAAGCGCGCCTATTTCGGCACCGACGGCATCCGCGGCCTGGCCAACAGCCATCCCATGACCGCCGAGGTCGCCCTGCGCGTGGGCCTGGCGGCGGGTAAGCTGTTCATGTCCCAGGACGACCGACGTCACATGGTGGTGATCGGCAAGGACACCCGGCTGTCGGGCTACATGGTGGAGCCGGCCCTGGTGGCGGGCTTCGCCAGCGTGGGCATGGACGTGCGCCTGCTAGGCCCCATGCCGACGCCGGGGGTGGCCATGATGACCCGCTCCTTGCGCGCCGACCTGGGCGTCATGATCTCGGCGTCGCACAACCCCTATACCGACAACGGCATCAAGCTGTTCGGCCCGGACGGCTACAAGCTGTCGGACGCCCGTGAGCTGGAGATCGAGGCCCTGATGGATCAGGGCCTGGCCGACGGCCTGGCCGCCCCCACCAAGCTGGGCCGCGTGGCCCGGGTGGACGACAGCCAGGCGCGCTATGTCGAGATCGCCAAGGCCACCTTCCCACGCCGGCTGAGCCTGGCCGGTCTGCGCATTGTCATCGATTGCGCCCATGGCGCGGCCTACAAGGTGGCGCCGGTGGTGCTGTATGAACTGGGCGCCGAGGTCATCAAGATCGGGGTCGATCCCGACGGCACCAACATCAACGAGGAGTGCGGTTCGACCCATCCCGAGGCCATGGTCCGGGCGGTGAAGGAGTTCCGCGCCGATATCGGGATCGCCCTGGACGGGGACGCCGACCGGCTGCTGATCTGCGATGAGAAGGGCCATGTGGTCGACGGCGATCAGATCATGGCGATCATCGCCGACAACTGGGCCAAGCGCGACCGCCTGACCGGCGGCGGCGTGGTCGCCACGGTGATGTCCAATCTGGGACTGGAGCGGTTCCTGGGCGCGCGCAACCTGACCTTGGAACGCACCGCCGTGGGCGACCGGGCGGTGATGATGCGGATGCGCGAAGGTGGGTTCAATCTGGGCGGCGAACAGTCGGGCCACATGATCATGTCCGACTTCTCCACCACCGGCGACGGCCTGCTGGCGGCGCTGCAGGTGCTGGCCGTGCTGAAGGAAAGCGGCCAGCCGATGAGCATGCTGGCCCACCAGTTCGAGCCCGTGCCGCAGAAGCTCGAGAACGTGCGCTTCGCCGGCGGCAAGCCGCTGGAGACCGACCAGGTGAAGGATGTGATCGCCCAGGCCGAGCTGCGCCTGAACGGGACCGGCCGCATCGTGGTGCGCGCCTCGGGCACCGAGCCCCTGATCCGGGTGATGGCCGAGGGCGACGACGAAAAGCTGGTCCACCAGGTGGTCAAGGACATCGTCGGGGCCGTTAAGAAGGCGGCGGCCTAGAGCCAAACCTCCTTGGCCCGCACGGGTCGAAGGATGCTAGAAGCCGGTTGTCCTTTGGGCTTGTCGAAGGCGCCTCGATCCCGGGCTGGTCATTCGGGTCCTCGGGGAAGACACTTTCGTGACGTGTGCGATTCCCGCCGACGCCCGGACGCAAGCCATGCCCGATCTCGAAAGCTTCATCCGCGGCCTGCCCAAGGCCGAGCTTCACCTGCATATCGAGGGCAGCCTCGAACCTGAGCTGATGTTCGAGCTCGCGCGGCGCAACGGGATCGAGCTGCCCTTCGCCGACGTCGAGGCGGTTCGCGCGGCCTACGCCTTCTCCAACCTGCAGGACTTCCTGGACATCTACTACCAGGGCGCCCAGGTGCTGGTGACGGAGCGCGATTTCCACGACCTGGCCATGGCCTACTTCCGCCGTGTCGCCGCCGACGGCGCCGTCCATGCCGAGATCTTCTTCGATCCCCAGACCCACACCGAGCGCGGCGTCGCCTTCGCCACCGTCGCTGACGGCCTGCTGGCGGGAATGGCGGAGGCCAAGGCGACGCTGGGCGTCACCTCCAAGCTGATCCTCTGCTTCCTGCGCCATCTCTCGGAAGACGATGCTCAGGAGACCCTGCGCCAGGCCGAGCCCTATCTCGACCGGATCGCCGGGGTGGGTCTCGACTCGTCGGAGCTGGGCCATCCGCCCGCCAAGTTCGCCAAGGTCTTCGCCGCCGCGCGCGCGCAGGGTCTGAAGCTGGTGGCCCACGCCGGCGAGGAAGGGCCGCCGGAATATGTCCACGAAGCCCTCGACATCCTGGCCGTCGACCGCATCGACCACGGCAACCGGGCGCTGGAAGACGCCGGCCTGGTCAAGCGGCTGGTGGCTCAGGGGATGACGCTGACGGTCTGCCCGCTGTCGAACCTGAAGCTCTGCGTGGTCGATGAACTGCCCGACCATCCCTTGAAGCGGATGCTGCGCCTGGGCCTCAAGGCGACCATCAACTCCGACGATCCGGCCTATTTCGGCGGCTATCTGGCCGAGAACTGGATCTCGACCACCCACGCCCTGGGACTCACTCGCGACGAGCTGGTCACCCTGGCGCGCAACAGCTTCACCGGCTCGTTCCTGACGCCTGGCGAGATCGCGGTGCATCTGACCGAGATCGACAATTACGTGGCGGACGTAGAGGCCGGCCGGCCTCGTTAATCACGGCTAATACTGAGTTAACGATACCGAATATAGAACCGTCATGCCGCTTTCATGGCCGCGTCACCGACTCAGAAGACAAGAGCCCCGCCGGCGAATAGATCAATAGACATCCGGCTGCGTCTGAACAACGCGGGGCAAATGCGAATAGCGCGTCACTGTGGCGGCGAATTCGCGAGCTCCGTATGTCTGGGAGCGGCGATCGATGTATTTAGCGACCATCGCCATGACCTCGGTGCTTGCGACGGCGCCGGCGCCCGAGCCCGCCCCGGGCGGCGAACCGCGGAGCCTGGCGACCCAGCAGGGCGTCGAGCTCAGCGTGCTCACCTACAACGTCAAGGGTCTGCCCTGGCCGATAGCCCTGGGCCGAGCCAGCGCGCTCAAGGATATCGGCGCCGAGCTGGCCACGATGCGGCTGGAGGGCCGCCAACCCGATGTGGTCCTGATTCAGGAGGGATTCCGCGCCGAGATCCGCGACCTGGTGCAGGCCAGCGGCTACCAGTACTGGGCGCGCGGCCCTGCCCGATCTGAACGGCGCTCAGGGCCGCCCCCCGAAGCGGGACAGAGCTTCCGCCCAGTCAGATACAGGACCTCCGGTGAGGGCTGGGGCAAGTTCACCGGGGCGGGGCTGCACGTGCTGAGCGATGTCCCCATCGTCGATGTGCGCAGCACCGCCTATCGCTACTGCGCGGGACTGGACTGCCTTGCCAACAAGGGCGCCATGCTGACGCGCCTGGCTCTGCCGGGTTCGCCGGTGGAGATCGACATCGTCAACACCCACCTCAACTCCAAGCGAGCCGCCAAGGTGCCGCGCGCCCGCTCCCTGCACGCGCATAACCTGCAGACCGAGGAGCTGTTCGCCTTCATCCAAGCCAACCGCGCGACCGGGACGCCGCTGCTGGTCGGTGGCGACTTCAATGTGAAGAACGCGCCGGAGCGCTACGACCACAAAGCGGCCGCGCGGCCATACAGGGTGGTCAGCGAGTTCTGCCATGACCCCGCCAATGTGTGCGAAGGCGAGGCGTCGACCCGCCAGCCCTGGCTGGCCGCCCAGGACCTGCAGGCTTTCGGGCACGACGGCCCCGTCAGCGTCCAACCGATCAAGGTGCAGACCTTGTTCAGCGCCGAACGACCGGGACCGCGCCTGTCGGACCATGA
The DNA here is from genome assembly GCF_031412415.1 of Phenylobacterium sp. Classification (GTDB taxonomy): domain Bacteria; phylum Pseudomonadota; class Alphaproteobacteria; order Caulobacterales; family Caulobacteraceae; genus Phenylobacterium. The sequence continues at coordinate 6,452 of NZ_JANOCX010000210.1, read as the reverse complement.
CGGGTATCTGGTGCGCTATCGGTTGCTGTGGAACTCCGCCGCCGCCCCGGCGCGCCGGCCGGTGGAGGTGAAGCCGCAGTTTCGCACCTGGGGCGTCAAGGTGTCCTGGTCCTACTGACTTAGCGGTGCGCCATACCCGGCGCAGGCGCGCGGGCGCAGGAGAAGCAGCCGCGATCGACGTCCACCGTGGCCCGCATCTCGCCGCCCTCTCGAACCCGGACGCGGCACTGGCCGAGATCACGACGGCGAAATGGGGGGCCTCAGCCGGCCTCGAGCGCCAGCAGGGCGAAGGTGGCCAGCCAGTGTTCGCCCATATAGTCGCCGGCCACGTGCGCCAGGCCCGCGGCGAGGTGGTCGTCGGCGGCGGCGAGTGCGACGGCGCTGGCGGGATCGGCGACGTCCAGGGCGGTGGCGATGGATCGCCAGCACCAGGCGCGACTGAGGCATAGGCCGTCGAGGTGCGCGATCTTGCCGTCCGTCCGATCGCTGACCGTTGGCGGGGTGAACAGCGTCGCCGGCTGTCGGCGGGCGGTCTCGGGCAGGAAGCGTGCGAACCAAGTCCTGAACTCGGCGGCCGGCAGGACGCGGCGCAGGCACTCAGCCTCCGCCAGGGTGGCCGACAGGAAGTCGTCGCCACTGGGCTCCCAGGCCTGGGCGCCGGTGTCGGCCAGATACCAGGCCCTGGCGTGGGTGGTGATCAAGGCGCTCAGCGCCTCATCCTTGACCTGGGCCGCGTACTCGCTGGCCAGGGCCAGGGCGAAGGCGGTGTTGAAATGGGTCCCGGTGCGGATCGGATAGGTGGCGATCGGCAGGAAGGCCATCAGCCGGTCCGCCACCGCTTCGGCCAGGGGGCGCAGGGTGGCGGCCCAAGGCGCGTCGTGCCGTTCCAGTTCGGCCGCCAGCATCAGCAGCCACGCCCAGCCGTAGGGTCGGCCAAACCCACGCGCGGCGGGGCGCGAGAAGGTGGCGACTTCGCCCGCGACTTTCTGCGCGGTGAAGTTGGCGTTCAGCAGGTCACGCACCCCGGCGGCCGGCGCGATGTCGGGGAAACGGCGCAGCAGGCGTGCGAGCTGCCAGTGCCCGTGAACGCAGGAATGCCAGTCGAAACTGCCGTGGAAGATCGGGTGGAGAACGCGCGGCGGCAGGACGTCTTCGTCCCCGGCCAGCACCTGGTCCAGCTTGTACGGATAGGGCTTGGTCACATGGCCCAGGGTCAGCCGCGCGAACTTGGCGGCCAGGTCGGGGGTGAGCTCAGAAGCGGAAAACGAGGACATACATCAGGGCCGTGTTGGCGAGCAGGAGGAGGAGGGCGGTAGGGACCTGGGCCTTGATCACGCCGTTGCGATCCTTGAGCTCCAGCAACGCGGCGGGGACGATGTTGAAGTTGGCCGCCATGGGGGTCATCAGCGTGCCGCAGAACCCCGACAGCATGCCGATGGCGCCCATGATCGCCGGATCGCCGCCGAACTGAAGCACGATGAGCGGCAAGCCTATGCCGGCGGTCATCACCGGGAACGCGGCGAAGGCGTTGCCCATGATCATGGTGAAGATCGCCATGCCGAAGGTGTAGGCGCAGACGGCGGCCAGCTGACTTCCGTCCGGCAGCCAGGTCGAGGCGAGATGGCCGATGGCCGTGCCCACCCCGGCGGCGGCGAAGACGGCGCCGAGGGCCGCCAGCATCTGCGGCAGGACGGCGGCCCAGCCCACGGTGTCGAGCAGGCGGCGGCCTTCCTGCAGTGGGGTCACCAGCCTGGCCCGCAGCATCGGCATGGCGATGGCCAGCGCCACGAAGACCCCCAGGATCAGGGAGACCAGGGTCGCCTGCTTGGGGTCGACGATACCCGCCAGCTCTGGCCGCTTGAAAGCGAAGGTGCCGGCCAGGGCCGTGGCGGGGATGGCCAGGGCCGGCAGGAACAGCTTGTTGCCTAGCCGCGCGGCGCTCTCGCGCCGTTCTTCCGGGCTGCTGGTGGCCGGCGCGCCCTGGCCCAGGCCGCCGAAGCCCGCCACCAGGACCATGGCGATGACCACCAGACCGTTGATCAGGTCGGGGAGGTGCGAGCCGAACAGGAAGCTGGCCGCGAACAGGCCCCAGAAGGCCGTGTTCTTCCAGCGCTTCGGGTTACTGGCGTCGCGGGCGCTCAGGATCGAGATGGCGGCGAAGAAGGCGCCGGCGATGACATAGAGGACTTCCAGTCCGATGGGCAGCAGACCGCTCATCGGCCGGCCGCCAGGGTCTTGGCTAACTGACGGTCCAGGAGCATCAGCCGCGTCCCGTGAATGGCGAGCGCGCAGAAGGCCGTGGGAATGGCCCAAATGGAGAGCTGCAGCGGCTCCACGATGATCCCGTTCTGCTCCAGGAAGCCCTTGATCAGCAGGATGGAAGCGATGGCGATGAAGATGTCCTCGCCGAAGAACAGCGCGATGTTGTCGGCCGCGGCGGTGTGAGCCCGAATGGTCTGTCGAGTCTCGTCAGGCACTGCGCCGTAGTGGGTCTCCGCGGCGGCCTCGGCCATGGGGGCGATCAGCGGTCGGACCATCTGGGCGTGGCCGCCCAGCGAGGTCAGCCCCAGCGCCGAGGTCGCCTGGCGCAGGATGAAGTAGAGCAGCAGCAGCCGCCCGACCGTGGCCGCCTGTATGGCGCCGATCAGGGTCTTGGCCCGCTCCTGCAAGCCAGCCCGCTCCAGCAGGCCGATGACCGGCAGCACCACCCAGACCACGCTGACATAGCGGTTTTCCTTGAAGGCCTTGCCGAAGGTTTCGACGACCTCCACCGGCCCCAGCCCGCCCGCCACCCCGGTGACCAGGGCGGCCACCGTGACCACCAGCAGCGGATTGAGGCGGGCCATGAAGCCCACCACGACGATGACGATCCCGATCAGCGACAGCACGCGCGTCCCCCAAGTCCGGGCGAACTCTAGCCGAGCGCGCGGGCCTTCATAGGTCCGATTCGAGCGTCTTCCCGAGCGGCCCTCCCGCGTAAGACTTTTGGGGTTCGCCGACAGATTCGACCGCGAGGTTCGCCATGCCCACCATCCTGCTGCTCACCGCCTCCAACATCTTCATGACCCTCGCCTGGTACGGGCATCTGAAGTTCACCGGCAAGCCGCTGTGGATCGTCGCCCTGGTGAGCTGGGGCATCGCCTTCTTCGCGTACTGGCTGGCGGTTCCGGCCAACCGCATCGGCTATATGAGCGGGTACTCGGCCGGCCAACTCAAGGTGATGCAGGAGGTGATCACCTTGCTGGTGTTCGGAGTCTTCGCGGTCGTCGTGCTGGGCGAGAAGCTGCGGTGGAACCACGCCGGCGCCTTCGTCTGCCTGGTGGGTGCGGTGGCCTTCATGTTCGCTGACAAGCTGCGGGCGTGAGCCGCGGCGCGTTCGCCCTTCACGCGACGGGGCTATTCAAGGTCAATAATTCATGACAGCCTCGTAACGTTCGCACCGCTCGACCGGTGCGGCATTAGAAACGGACTGGGAGCGAAACATGTCGCGACACCCCACCATGGGGCGTTTGTCGCGGGGTCAGACGAAGAGCGTCAGCTCGATCGCCTGCCTCGCCTTCGTCGGAGCCATGGGCGTGGCCTTCTGGGCCGGCGCCGCCTGGATCGCCAACACCCTCATCACGCTGCTGTCGCAGTAGGGCCTAGCGCCTCGGCTGGGCGTTGCGCTTGCGGATGATGGAGAACTCGAGGCTGGACGCCGCCACGGCGTCGCTCAGCGGCCAGAAGTCCTGCAGGATGCGCACCTCGGCGCCAGCCTCGATCAAAGCCGCGACCAGGTTGCCCCGTCCGCGCTCGGCGTTTGGAATGACGGGCTTGCGCGCTATCCAGTAGCCGGCGCCCGGCAGCGCCGCCTCGAAGTCCTCAGTCGGAAACTCATAGATCCGCAGCGGGCAGGCCATGACCCGCTCCAGCCAAACCGCCTCGAACGCCACCACCCGCCTTGCGCCGCCCAGAAACCGCGCCGCGTCCTCGTCGGTCGTGGTCGGGCCACGGCCATAGGTCACGCGCGGGCAGTCGCGGGGCAGCAGGTAGTTGACCAGATGGTCCTCATCCACCGCCCAGACGCAGTCGCCGGTCACGCCGGAGTCGGTGGAGGGCGGCGGGCGCGGATCGAACCGCGCGATGCCCGCTTCCTCGCTGACGTGGAAGAGCCTAGGCACGCCCGATGCTGGCGTATTTGAAGCCCCGGGCGCGCATGTCGTCGGGCTTGTAGATGTTGCGCAGGTCGACCAGGACCGGGGCCTTCATCAGCAGCTTGACGCGATCAAGGTCGAGGGCCCGGAACTGGTCCCACTCGGTGATGATCACCAGGACGTCGGCGTCGGCGGCGACATCGTAGGGGTCGTCCTTGAAATCCACGTCGCGCAGGAGCTGGCGCGCCTCGTGGGCGCCTTCCGGATCAAAGGCCTGGACGTGAGCGCCCATGGCCTGCAGGGCCGGCACGATGTCGAGGCTGGGGGCGTCGCGCATGTCGTCGGTGTTGGGTTTGAAGGTGAGGCCCAGCACGCCCACCGTCTTGCCGGCGAGGTCGCCGGAGAGCGCGTCGGAGACCTTGCCGGCCATGTTCTTCTTGCGCTCGTCATTGACCTTGACCGTGGTCTCGATGAGGCGAACCGGCGAGCCGGCGTCCACGGCCGTGCGCACGAGGGCGATGGTGTCCTTCGGGAAGCAGGAGCCGCCGTAGCCCGGGCCGGCGTTGAGGAACTTGTTGCCGATCCGCTTGTCCAGGCCGATGCCGCGCGCCACCTGCTGCACATCGGCGCCCAGCGCCTCGCAGAGGTCTGCCATCTCGTTGATGAAGGTGATCTTCAGCGCCAGGAAGGCGTTGGCGGCGTACTTGATCAGCTCGCTGGTCCGCCGCGTGGTGAAGACGATCGGCGTTTCGTTCAGATAGAGCGGGCGATAGAGCTCGGTCATGACCGCCTTGGCGCGCTCGTCCTCGCAGCCCACCACCACGCGGTCGGGGCGCTTGAAATCCTCGATGGCGGCGCCTTCGCGCAGGAACTCGGGATTGGAGACCACGGCGAACTGGGCGTCCGGGTTGGTCTGGCGGATGATCTTCTCGATCTCGTCGCCGGTGCCCACCGGAACAGTCGACTTGGTGACCACCACGGTGAAGCCGTCCATCAGCGTGGCGATCTCGGCGGCCGCCGCATAGACGTAGGAGAGGTCGGCGTGGCCGTCCCCGCGCCGCGAAGGCGTGCCCACGGCGATGAACACCGCGTCGGCCTTGCGGACCGCCTCGGCGGCCTCGGTGTCGAAGTTCAGGCGGCCGGCCTTGACGTTCTGGGCGACCAGCAGGTCCAGGCCGGGTTCATAGATCGGGATGCCGCCGCTCCGCAGCCGCTCGATCTTGGTCGCGTCCTTGTCGATGCAGGTGACGGTGTGGCCGAAGTCGGCGAAGCAGGCTCCGCTCACCAGGCCGACATAGCCGGTGCCGATCATCGCGACGTGCATGCGCTATCCCCAAATGGCTCAGGCCGCCTTTCAGCACGCCGCGACCGCACCCGCAATCGCCGCGCCGATCCAGAACGGCACATTCGTTTCGCGGTGCAGCAAAAGCCGCGCCCGCAACGGTCTCGTGTCAGACTTCCTGGTTGTAGGCGCCGATTTCCGGGCGCTTGGCCAGGCGCGGCTTCACCTCTTCGCGGAACAGGGCGCGCATGTCGTCGTCCGAGCGCGTGCTCTCCACCACCACCACGATCTCCGGCTTATTCGACGAAGCCCGGACCAGCACCCAGGAGCCGTCCTCCAGCGCGACCCGGACACCGTTGACGGTGATCACCTCGACGATCTTGCGGCCCAGGATCGTGCCGCCGGCCTTGGCCAGGGCCTCGTACTCGGCGACCACGGCCTCGACCGTCTGGTACTTCACCTCGTCGGCGCAGTGCGGCGACATAGTCAGCGAGGTGTAGGCGACGGGCAGGGCGTCCTTCAGCTCCGAGAGCTTCTTGTCGGGGTTACGGTCCAGCATCGCCAGGATCGCCGCCGCCGCCGTCAGGCCGCAGTCGTATCCGCGGCCAAGCGGCGCGTTGAAGAAGAAGTGGCCGCTCTTCTCGAAGCCGGCCAGGGCGCCCAGCTCAGCGGTCTTGCGCTTGATATAGCTGTGGCCCGTCTTCCAGTAGACCGTCTTGGCGCCGTTCTTCTTCAGCACCGGATCGGTGGCGAACAGGCCGGTGGACTTCACGTCGACCACGAAGGTCGCGTCCTTGTGCAGTTCCGACAGGTCGCGGGCCAGCATGAGGCCGATCTTGTCGGCGAAGATCTCCTGACCGGTGTCGTCCACCACGCCGCAGCGGTCGCCGTCGCCGTCGAAGCCTAGGGCCAGGTCGGCGCCGAACTCGCGGACGGCCTTGGCCATCTCCTGCAGCATCTCGTGGTCTTCGGGATTGGGATTGTAGCGCGGGAAGTTCCAGTCCAGCTCGCAGTCCATCTCATAGACCACGGCCACG
>NZ_JANOCX010000209.1:0-7724 GCF_031412415.1 Phenylobacterium sp. | reverse complement strand
TTGGCGCGGCGGATCGTGCCGGGCTCCAGGCCCACCAGCCAGCCGTCGATCTCGACGGCCTTGCGCGGCGCGACCGCCGAAAGGGTCGCGCGTTCGATGGCCTCGACGTCCACTAGCCCTTGTCGCGCATGAGCCGCGCCTTGTCGCGAGCCCAGTCCCGCTCGGCCGTGGCTTCGCGCTTGTCGTGGTTCTTCTTGCCCTTGGCGAGCGCGATCTCGAGCTTCGCCAGCCCCTTCTCGTTCCAATAGAGCTTGGTCGGGATGAGGGTGCGGCCCTCCCGCTGGACAGCGCCGATGAGCTTGTCGAGCTGCTTACGATGCAACAGCAGCTTCCGGTGGCGTCGGGGCTCGTGGTTGAAGCGGTTGGCCTGGGCGAAGGGCGGGATGTCGGCGTTGATCAGCACTATGTCCTTGCCCTCCACCGAAGCGTAGGACTCCGCGATATTCGCCCGGCCGATGCGCAGGGACTTCACCTCCGAGCCGGTCAGCATGATGCCGGCCTCGAAGGTCTCTTCCAGGAAGTAGTCGTACCGCGCGCGGCGGTTCTCGGCGATCATCTTGCCCGCCATCAGATGACGCCGGCTTCCCGCATCCCGGCCAGCACCTCGGCCTGCGAGGCGTCGGAGGCCGGCGCGATCGGCAGGCGCGCGAACGCCTCGCAGAGCCCCAGGTGACCCAGAGCGAACTTGGTCGGCGCCGGCGAGGAGTCGGAGAACAGCGACTTGTGCAGGCGGAAGAGGCGATCCTGCCAGTAGAGCGCCGTCTTCCAATCGTCGCTCATGGCGGCGTTGTAGAAGGTGGCGCAAAGGTCCGGCGCCACGTTGGAGGTCACCGAGATGCAGCCATGGCCGCCGTGGGCCATGTAGCCCAGCGCCGTCAGGTCGTCGCCCGACAGCATCACCCAGTCCTCGCCGCACAGCAGGCGCTGCATGGTGGCCCGCGCCATGTCGCCGGTCGCATCCTTGATGCCCACGATGTTCGGCAGCTTGGCGAGCCGCCCAAGCGTGACGTCGGAGATGTCGACGCTGGTTCGGCCGGGCACGTTGTAGACCAGGACGGGAAGCTGAACGGCCTCATTGATCGCCGCGTAGTGGGCGTAGAGGCCCTCTTGGCTGGGGCGATTGTAGTAGGGCGTGACCACCAGGGCCGCGTCGGCGCCGACGGTCTTGGCGTGACGGACCAGTTCGATGGCCTCGGCGGTGGAGTTGGACCCCGCCCCCGCGATCACCGGCACGCGGCCGGCGGCGACCTTCACGCACAGCTCCACGACCCGACGATGCTCGTCGTGGCTGAGAGTGGCGGTCTCGCCGGTGGTGCCGACGGGCACCAGGCCGTGGACGCCGCCGACGATCTGACGCTCGACGAGGGCCACGAAGGCCTGTTCGTCCAGGCCGCCGTCCCGGAACGGCGTCACCAGGGCCGGCATGACGCCTTTGAACAAAGGTTCTGACATGGTCTGCAAAAAGCCGTGAAAGCGAGGCCTGTTAATAGCGGCCTCAAGATTTGGCCGGACAATATGGCGGGCGCCCCCCGCGCCGCAACATATCTATCGAGAGACCGGAGTTCGTCGACTTGCCTATCAAGGCCCGCAAAGCGTTCCTGACCGCCACGGCCGCGATCCTCGTGACGAGCGTCGCCCAAGCCCAGCCCGCGCCCCCGCACCAGGTCTATGAAGGCCCGCCGCGTCCGATCGAGCTGACGCAGACACCCCGGACCGCCTATCGCCAACCTCTGTCCGACGCCGACGCGAGCGCGCTGCGCAGCGCCTTGGACGCCGCCAGGCGGGCCGATGTGACCGGCGCGCGCTCCGCCATAGGCATGATCGGCGATCCGATCGCCAAGAAGATCGCCACCTGGGCCCTCGTCGACGCGGCCGCCGAGTCGCTGTCGTTTTTCGAGGTGGACCAGGCGCGCCGAGACCTGGCCGGCTGGCCGCGCGGCCAGCGCCGGCTGCAGGGCTCGGAGAAGCTGCTGGAGACCTCGGGCCAGAGTCCGCAGCGAATCATCGAGTGGTTCGGCGGCGGAGAACCGCAAACCGCCGAGGGCGCGATGGCGCTGGCTTCGGCGTACCAGGCGACCGGCAAGCCCCGGGAAGCCGCCGAGCTGGTCCGCGGCTTCTGGCGCAACAGGATTTTCGAGGTTGGACCGCAACGGACCATGCTGGCGCGTTTCGGCGCGGTCCTGACCCCTGAAGACCACATCCGCCGCGCCGACATCGTGCTGTACGGCTCGCAAGGTCCAGCGGCGCGCGAGCTGCTGCCGCTACTGCCGCCCGAACACCAGGCTTTGGTCCAGGCGCGCATGGCGTTCCGCGCGGGGTCGTCGAACGCCAACGACCTGGCCACCGCCCTGCCCCCGCAGTTCGCCAACCATCCGGGCCTGGCCTTTGAGCGCGCGAGCTTCTACCGCAAGCGCAATCTGGAAACCTTGGCCCTGGCCCAGGTGCGCTACTTCCCGACCGAGGCGCCACATGCCGAAATGGCCGACCGGATCTGGGACGAACGCTATCGCCTGGTCCTGTTCGCCCTGCGCAATGGGGACGCGCAAGGCGCCTATGCCGCCGCGGCCAACAGCGGCCTGACCTCGGGCGGCGACGCTGCGGACGCGGAGTTCTACGCCGGGTGGCTGGCGCTCAATCGCCTGCGCAACCCCACCCAGGCCGACATCCATTTCGCCAACCTGGAACGGATCGGATCCTCGCCGATCACCCGCGGACGGGCGCTCTATTGGCGCGGCCGCGCGGCGGAGGCGGCCGGCGATAAGGCCAAGGCCGACGGCTTCTACACAGCCGCGGCGCGACACAACACGACGTTCTATGGCCTGCTGGCCGGCGAGAAGATCGGCGATGGCCGCCTTGTCCTTGGCCAGGATCCCCAGGTCACCCAGGCCGACCGCGCCCGCTTCGAGGCCCGCGACTCGGTGCGCGCCGCGCGGCTGCTGAACGAGCTGGGCGACCGCGACCGCTTCCGGGCCTTTGTCCTGGCGCTGGACGATGTCCTGCCGACGGTCGAGGAACAGGCCCTTCTGGTCGACCTCGCGCGCGGCTATGGCGACCAGGACACCTCGATGAAGGTCGTCCGTACGGCGGCCCAGCGAGGCTTCACCCTGCCCGGCCGCGGCTATCCCGTGCGCACCCCGCCACAAGTGATGGGCGCGCCGGAGCCGGCTCTGACCTTGGGCATAACCCGCCAGGAAAGCGGCTTCGACCCCCTGGTGCGTTCGGGGGTCGGCGCGCGCGGGATGATGCAGCTCATGCCGGCCACGGCGGCGATCACCGCGCGCAAGGCGGGGCTGAGCTATGCGCCGAACATGCTGGATGAGCCTGACTACAACATGCAACTAGGCCAGTCGTATCTGGGCGAGATGATTGGCACGTTCTCCGGGTCCTATCCCATGGCGATCGCGGCCTACAACGCCGGCCCCGGACGCCCCAGGCAATGGACGGCGTTCTGCGGCGACCCACGCGGCGGCGCCACCGACCCGATCGACTTCATCGAGTGCATCCCGTTCTCGGAGACGCGCAATTACGTGATGCGGGTGATGGAGGGCATGCAGGTCTACCGCGCCAAGCTCAATGGCGGCAGCGCCCCGATCACGCTCTCGGCCGACTTGCGACGCGGCGCCTACGGGACCTATGCGGGTCCTACCCAGACCTCGCCGACGTCCCTGCCCTTGGGCGGCAGCAGCGCGCCGAGCCCCAATCCGTAGACCTAGTCGGCCACCAGGCCGTGCATCAGCCCGTCGACCGTCACCGCGATGAGTTCGTCGGTCGGCGCCCATTCGAAGTTCGGCCGGGTGATCGTCAGGGTGACGACGCCGTGGCACGAAGCCCATAGGGCCTGGGCGGCCGAATCGGCGGTGCCGGTGCGCAGCCGGCCATCAGCGGCGATCTCGCGAACCACGCCCGAGAAGATGTCATAGCAGCGGGCGCCCATGTCCGCGGTGCCCTCAGCCCAGATCGCCGAACTCGAGCGAGCGCCATTGAACACCAGCTCATAGGCGTTGGGATGCTCCAACCCCCAGCGCATGTAGCTCTCCAGCATCAGCTTGACCCGGGTGGCGGCGTCCACCGGCTTGGCCGCGATAGCGCTGTTGCGTTCCAGGAGTTGGCCGATGGTCCGCTCGCAGATCTCGAGCAGGATGCAGCTCTTGTCGGGGAAGTGCATGTAGAGCGCGGTCGAGGAAACTCCCACCTCGTCGGCGATCTTGCGGATCGTGGCGCCCTCATAGCCCTCGGCGATGAAGATGCGCTCCGCGGCCTCTAGAATCTCCGCCCGGCGAAGATGGCCATCGCCCTTCGGCTTGCGGGCCGAGCGTCTCGTGGTCACTGCCGTGGTCACGGGAATCCTTCCGACGTCTGAATACGCAGCGGAAACCAAAACCACGACCGTGGCAAGTCCGCCGCCGGAAAGTGAGGCATTTCCGAGACTAAGGCCACAGCGCAGATTCACGCCCGCCGACGATGCGCGGCTTGACGGAACCTGAAGAGGGGGCGCCAACTTTCCTCACGGATGTCCCAAGGATTGGAAGCCACCATGAAACTGCCGGACGACCAACTGCAACGCCTGGCCCTGCATAGCGCCTTCGGCCTCCACCTCATCGCCAAGTGGATGGCCGGCCGGACCGACGTGGAGCCCGAGATCCGCGACCGCCTCAGTGTGCATATCGCGGCCCTGGAGGGTGTCTTCGCCGCCAACGGCCATGACTGGATCAAGGAAGAGATCGAGAGCACCGAGGCCGCGCTCCAGTCTCACTAGGTCCCCAAGGCTGGACGACCGGGCGGCCGAGAGGTTAGTGCGGGTTGATGAGCAAGCTCGCCCCCGTCGTCGCCGAGGCTCCCGGCGTCATGCGCACCACCGGCTGGGGCGACTACGCGCTGCTGGACAGCGGTGACGGGCGCAAGCTCGAGCGATATGGGCCCTACGCCGTGGTCCGCCCCGAGCCACAGGCCCTGTGGGCCCAAAGCCTGCCGCGCGAGACCTGGGACAAGGCCGATGCGGTTTTCGATCCCAGCGATGAAGAGGACGCTGGCCGTTGGCGTTTCCAGGGCAAACCCCGCGAGAGCTGGCCCATGAGCTGGGGTCAGGCGCGGTTCCAGGCCCGTTTCACCGCGTTCCGGCACCTGGCCTTCTTCCCCGAACAGGCGGCCAACTGGGCTTGGCTAGATCAGCGGATCCGCGCCACCAGCGGTCAGCCGAAGGTCTTGAACCTGTTCGGATATACCGGGGTGGCAAGCCTGGTCTGCGCGGCGGCCGGCGCGGCCGTCACCCATGTAGACGCCTCGAAGAAGGCCATCGGCTGGGCGCGCGAGAACGCGGCCCTGTCGGGACTGGAGGACCGGCCGATCCGCTGGATCTGCGAGGACGCGCGTCGCTACGTCCAGCGCGAGGTGCGCCGGGGCTCGCGCTATGACGGCATCATCCTGGATCCGCCGAAATACGGGCGCGGCCCGGACGGCGAGGTCTGGCGCCTGTTTGAGAACCTGCCTGAACTTTCGACCCTATGCGCCGAACTTCTTTCGGAAAATGCGTCCTTCCTGCTGCTCAACGCCTATGCCGAGCGGATTTCCGGCGCGGCCCTGGCCGGATTGTTGGCCGACAAGCTGGGCGAGCGGGGCGGCAAGATCGAGTGGGGCGAGCTCGCCCTGGTTCAAGACGGCGGGGCACGCCAGGTGGGCATGAGTTTCTATGCACGGTGGGCGTCATGACCGATCGGGCCGTCACGTCCCTGACCAACCCGACCGTCAAGGCGGTTCGCGGCCTGCACCAGCGTAAGCAACGCGACGCCAGCGGCCTGTTCGTGGCCGAGGGCCTGAAGATCGTCACCGAGGCGGTCGAGCTGGGCCACGCGCCGCGAATCCTTCTGTACGGTCAGGAGGCCCAGGGCCATCCCCTGCTCCGCCAGGCCGCCGCCGCGGCCAAGTCGGCGGGCGGCGAGGTGATCGAGGTCACCCAGGAAATCCTCGCCAAGGTGTCGCGGCGCGACAACCCGCAGGCGGTGGTCGGAGTCTTCGCCCAGGCCTTCACTCGGCTCGACGACCTCAAGCCCGAGGCGGCGACCTGCTTCGTGGGCCTGCACCGCGTCCGCGATCCCGGAAATCTGGGGACCATCGTGCGCACCGCCGACGCGGCCGGTTGCGGCGCGGTGATCCTGGTGGGCGAATGCTGCGACCCGTTCTCGGTGGAGGCCGTCCGCGCCACGATGGGATCGATCTTCGCCGTGCCGATCGTCAAGGCCGGCGAGTCCCAGTTCGCCGCCTGGCGCGCATCTTGGCCAGGCTCTGTCGTGGGTACGCTTTTGACGGCTGAAGTCGATCATCGACAAGCGACTTACGCCAAGCCGGCCCTGGTCTTGATGGGCAACGAGCAGCAGGGTCTTACGCCCGAGATGGCCGCGCTGTGCGACGTCAACGTGAAGATCCCCATGCGTGGCCGCGCCGACAGCCTAAACCTTTCGGTGGCCACGGGCATCATGATCTACGCGGCGACCTAGGTCCCCCGCGGCTTGGCCCGCGCCGTGGGCGCGGCGTTGGCCGGGTCCTCGGGCCAGACATGCTTGGGATAGCGCCCGCGCATGTCAGCGCGCACGTCCTTCCATGAGCCCCGCCACAAGCCCGGAAGATCCTTGGTCATCTGGACCGGACGATGACCGGGCGACAGGAGTGAAAGGGTGATGGGCTCACCGCCGACGGTCGGGTGCACGGCGAGGCCGAACACCTCCTGTACCCGCACATCCACGCGCGGTCCGCCCTCGGCGGCATAGTCTATGGCGAAGCTGTTCCCGGTGGGCGCGGTCCAACGGGTCGGCGCGGCCGCCTCGAGTCGGCGCTGGAGGTCCCAAGGAATCAGGGCCCGGACGGCGCCGTCCAGGGCGTCGGCCTTGAGGGCGGCGAGCGAGCGAACGCTGCTCAACATCGGCGTCAGCCAGTCGTCCAGCCGTGGGATGAGGGCGGCGTCTGACAGATCGGGCCAGGGCTCACCCTCCCGCGTTCGCAGGTAGGCCGCGCGGCGGCGGAGGGCGGAGGTCGCCTCGCCCCAGGGCAAGGCGGATAGTCCTTCGCGGCGAACGCGGTCGGCCAGGGCGGCGGCGATCAAGGCCGGGTCGGGCCTTTCGTCGATCTCTTCCCGGATCGCCAATCGACCCAGCCGCACGATCCGCTTGGCGCGCAACCTCCCCCCTCCGCTCTCCTCCAGTCGGGTCTCGGACTCCAACTGGCCGGCGAAGGCCTTGACGAGTTGCGCCTCATCCAGGGGCGCGGCCAGCAGGATGCGGTCGCGCCGCTCGCCGCCGCCCAGTTCGGCCACCACCAGCCAGGTTTCGCGCGCCAGGGCGTCGGTGGGTTCCACGAAGGCTCCACGGCCGCTGACCAGCTGGAACTCGCCCGATCCCCCCCGCGCCTTGGCGATGCGCTCGGGATAGGCGAAGGCCAGCAGCAAGCCATCGTCCAGGCTTGCCCCAGCGCCGGCCCTACCGGCCAGGGCCGCCCAGCGATCGGCCAGGCTGCGCGCGTCGCGGGCGCGAGGCGACCGGTCGCGTTCGAAGCTCTCCAGCCGGTGGCGCAGATCGGCGTCTCGACCGCCCAGGCCGCGCTCGCTGAGCAGGGCGGCGACGCGCGCGGCGCGCGCGCCCAGCCCGCGCGCCAGGGCCGTGAGGGTCATGGGGGCCCGGCGCGGCCCGGGGGGCAAAGCCGCCCCCGCAGGGCCCAGCGCCGTCAGCACCCCAACG
>NZ_JANOCX010000208.1:0-15674 GCF_031412415.1 Phenylobacterium sp. | reverse complement strand
GGAGGGGGGGGGGTATGTTTTGTACGGCGTGGGCGCCCCGCCCGCCTCAACCCACAACCGCCGCCGGTCTTGCGACGGGCGGCGTCCGATGGTCTCGAAGGTGCCGCGTCTTAGGCGGCGACAGGAACTAGCCGGCGGCGGTTCGCGCGGAGCATGGAGCCCACCCCGCCGAAGCCGATGATCATCATCGCCCAGGTCGAGGGCTCAGGCACCGCCGAGGTGACCATGCTGACGCTGGCCATCACGCCGGCCTTGTTGTCGAAGGCGCGCTCTACGTCGTGGCAGATCTTCTTGCCCTTCTTGTCCTTCTTACAGACTTGCTCGTAGCCGCTTTCCTTGGTGAGGAAGCTGGTCGCCAGATTGCCGCCAGCGAAGAAGCCGGCGATCTCGAGCGTGTAGGTGTCGGAGCCGACGCTGAAGATGTTGTTCAGCGAGTTGGAGTTCACCGTCACCTTGTCGGAGCAGCCAAACTTGTTGTTCGCATCACCGGACACACCGCCGTAGGCGCAGGTTCCGGCCTGGCCGGTTCCTCCGTTCGGGGTCTCATCGTGGGTGAAGATGAAGTCAAACGTCTTGGTGCCGATGAAAACGCTATCGACCGTGATGTCCGCCTTGAAGGCCAGCTTGATGGAGGTCAGCGAGGTGCCGGTGATCGGCCAGTTGTTGTGCTGGAACTCACCGATCTGGAACGGGCCGGCCGAATCGCCGTTGCCCAGGTCGGGCGTCACCGCGCCGTTGCCGGTAAAGCTGTAGCTGCTCTTCTTGCTGCCAACCGTCGGCGTGCCCCAAGTGGCCGTCGATGTCGGCGAACCATTGACGATGCTGATGCCGGAGCCGGGCGCAGGATTGCTCCAGGCGCCTGAGACGTTGCTGAACACGACCACGCCGGCGGCGGCGGGCGACGCGACGGCGATCGAGCCGGCCAGGACGGCTGCGGCGACGGCCAGCACTCGCGAATTCGACTTAAAACTCATAATGCTAATCCCCCTTACGCCCCAACTGAGCGCAGTCTTCAGGCGGAGCTTAACCGTTCGTTAATCCACAAACAAGGTGTTCGACACATCGAGATGCTCAATTTCGTCGTCAAATGGACACTTTTGAGAAGTCGTCGCTTCATATTCGACAGTTAAACACCAAGTAGGCGAAGAATTCGCCAGGTGGTTGAATGTCTCCCGCCACATTTCCCGCCGAGCGGGGTTGGCGCCGGGGCACATGGCTATGTTGAGGCCAAGATCGCCGGTAGGCTGGTTAGATCGGGCGGCGTCTTGACAGGACTCTGTGCGTGGCGCACCCGCCGGGCATGCGTATTGCTCTCCTCGCGGCCGCCGCCGCCACCCTCGTCGCGACGCTCCCGGCCAAGGCCGCCGACCTCGCCGCCACCGCCGTCTCGCTTCGCGAAAAGGCGCTCGTCGACAGCACCGCTTGGAACGTTGTGGAGTCGCTCACCACTGAGATCGGCGCCCGGCCTCAGGGCTCGCCGGCCATGGATCGCGCCCGCGACTGGGGT
Source organism: Phenylobacterium sp. (assembly GCF_031412415.1). Lineage (GTDB taxonomy): Bacteria > Pseudomonadota > Alphaproteobacteria > Caulobacterales > Caulobacteraceae > Phenylobacterium. The sequence goes on along the minus strand of NZ_JANOCX010000208.1, from coordinate 14,167 downwards.
GTGGCGAAGCTGAAGAGCCTCGGCTTCACCAATGTCCATGTGGAGACCTTCGAGGCTTCCTCCTGGCTCCGTGGGGCGGAGTCTGCGGAGATCGTCGCGCCCTACCCGCAGAAGCTCCAGATCCTCGGCCTGGGCCGCTCGACGCCCACCCCGCCCGGCGGGATCGAGGCCGAGGTGGCGCTCTTCAAGAGCTTGGACGAAATGATCGCCCAGCCGCCCGGGTCGCTGGCGGGGAAGATCGCCGTGGTGACGCAGGTCATGCGGCGCACGCAAGGCAGCGAAGGCTATGGCGCGGGCGTGCGCGCCCGGGGCGGCGGCGTCGAGGCCGCCAAGCGCGGCGCGGTGGCCTATCTGGTCCGCTCCATCTCCACCGATGACACCCGCCTGCCGCACACCGGCGGCGCGACGATGTCTGGCATCCCGATGGCGGCGCTGTCGCCACCGGACGCCGAATTGCTGGAGCGCATGGTCGCGCGCGGAAAGCCGGTCCGGATCAAGCTGGCGATGGACTCGACCTATCGGGACAAGGCGCCGGCTTACAATGTCGTCGGTGAAATCAAGGGCCGCGAGGTCCCCGACGAGGTCGTGATCGTGGGCGGTCACCTGGACTCCTGGGATCCAGGCACGGGGGCGATCGACGACGCCGCGGGCATTGGGATCAGCACGGCCGCCGCCAAGCTGGCCGGGGCGCAGCGACCCCGCCGAACCATTCGCGTGGTGATGTGGGGGGCCGAGGAGCAGGGCGGTTCGGGCGCCGCCTATGCGGCGGCGCATAAGGACGACGTCGCCAAGATCGTCGTGGTGAGCGAGAGCGATCTGGGCGCGGGCGAGATCTTCAACGCCAAGCTGCCCCTGGGCAGCCTCAATCATCCGGCGATGAGGGCGTTTTCCGGCGCGGTGACGCCGCTCAAGGTCATCGTTTCGCGGAGCCCGGCCCAGAGCGGCGGGGCCGACACCGAGGGGTTGCGGGCGCTGGGCGTTCCTGTCGCCGAGTTCAATCAGGACGTCAGCCGCTATTTCGACCTGCATCACTCGGCAGACGACACCCTGGACAAGATCGATCCCAAGGAATTGGCCCAGAACGTCGCGGTCTGGGCGGCCTTCATCTACACGGTCGCCGACAGCGACATCGATTTCCGCAAGACCGCCGCGGAGGCCAAGTGAACCTTCCTCTCGCCGGCCGACATGTCGCCCTGCTGCTAGGCGGACTTTCCTCGGAACGTGAGGTCAGCCTGGTCTCCGGCCGCGAGTGCGGCGACGCCCTGGAGCGGCTGGGCGCCAAGGTCACCCGCGTCGATGCAGGCCGCGACCTGGCCCAGGTCCTGACCAAGCTGCAGCCCGATGTCTGTTTCAACGCGCTTCATGGAGAGTGGGGCGAGGACGGCTGCGTTCAGGGAGTCCTGGAGACGCTCGGCCTTCGCTACACCCATTCCGGCGTGCTCGCCTCGGCGCTGGCCATGGACAAGGCAAAGTCCAAAGCGGTGCTGGCCGCGGCGGGGGTCACCGTGCCGGGCGGCGGCCTGTTCAACCGCTTCGTGGCCGCCGCCGACCACGTGATGGCGCCGCCCTATGTGGTGAAGCCCAATGCGGAAGGCTCCTCGGTGGGCGTGTTCATCGTTCATGAAGGCGCGAATCGCCCCCCGCAGGAGATCGTCGCGCCCAGCTGGACCTTCGGCGAGGAGGTGATGATCGAGCCCTATGTACGGGGCAGGGAGCTGGCTGTCGCCGTGATGGACGGCAAGGCGATCACGGTGACGGACATTGTGTCGCGAACCGGATTCTACGACTACGAGGCCAAGTACGGGGAGGGGGGCTCGGAACACATCGTCCCGGCCCAAATTCCCTTGCACGCCTTCGAGAAAGCGCTGGAGCTGTCGGAGCGCGCCCACGCCGCTCTTGGTTGCCGAGGGGTTACCCGATCCGACCTGCGTTATGACGACATTAACGACATTCTGGTCCTTCTGGAGGTCAACACACAGCCCGGCATGACGCCCACTTCGCTCGTCCCCGAGCAGGCGGCGTCGAAGGGCGTGGACTTCGACCGTCTAGTGCTTTGGATCACGGAGGATGCTTATGCCCGCGGCGATGCGGGGGGGATCGCGAGTTTCGGCGAAACCCCGGGCCAAAGCGCCCCCTAGCACCAAGGCTCGTCCTGCGGCCAAGAAGCCCGGGGCGTACGCCCCTGGAAAACTGAAAGCGGCGCGCGGCGTCGGTCTGTCGCCGACCTACGCCCTGGCCGCCGCGGGCGGAGTTCTGGCCCTGACCCTGGCTGTCACCCTGGCCACGGGCGGTCGCGCCCAGGCCCTGCATCTGGCGATGAACGAGGCGGTCGGCAGCGAGTTCGCGAGCCTGGGCTTCCGTCTCAACGCCGTGCACGTGCAAGGCGCCTCCCCGATGGCCACCGCCGACATCCTGAAGGCGGCTGGGGTCTACAAGGACCAGCCGGTGCTGGGTCTCAATCTGGAAGAGGTCCGCAAGCGGGTCGAGGCCGTGGGTTGGGTGAAGGAGGCGCGGGTGGTGCGCCTGTTGCCCGACACCCTGGTTCTAGCCGTGGTCGAGCGCCGCCAACTGGCGGTCTGGCAGAATGGCGGTCATAGCCAGGTGATCGACGAGACCGGCCGGGTGATCCCGGAGGCCGATCCGCGCCAGTTCGCCAGCCTGCCGCTGATCGTCGGCGCCGGCGCCAATGAATTCGCCGCCCAGATCCTGCCCGAGGTGGCCGCTCGCCCCAGGCTGGCCGAACGGCTGGAGGCCCTGGTTCGGGTCGATGGACGCCGCTGGGACCTGCGGCTGAAGGACGGATCGCTGGTGCAGCTTCCGGCGGTCGATGAGGGCGCAGCCCTGATCCAGCTCGAGCAGTTGGACCAGCGTTCGCGCATCCTGGAACTGGGTTTCGAACGGATCGACCTGCGCGATCCGACGACGGTGGCGGTACGCCCCCGGGACGGCGCCCTGCCAGGGCAGCTCGTCGCCGGCGGCGCTTGAACGGATAGAGGGATTACGAGCTTGGCGACCCGTGTCGAGGACCGCAAGGACAGCCGCGAAGGCCTGAAGGCCGCGCTGAGCCGCCAGCCTGTGGTGGCCGCCGTGGACCTGGGCGCCTCCAAGGTCACCTGTTTCATCATGAAGCCCGAGGGCGTGCGTCGCGGTGACCGCACCCTGACCGCGGCCGGCGTCGGCTATGTCCAATCGCGCGGCGTGCGCGGCGGGGCGATCGTCAACCTGGACGAGGCGTCCGACGCCATCGCCCAGGCCGTGGAGCGGGCCGAGAACGTGGCGGGCGTGCAGGTCCAGGGCGTGACCGTGGCCACCGCCGGCGGCCAGCTCACCAGCCACCGCATCGCCGGACGCGTGTCCATCGGCGCGCGCCCCATCTCCGACGCCGATCTGGTCCGCGCCATCCAGCATGCCCTGTCGCAGATCAAGATTCCCGGCCGCCGGGCCGCCCATATCCTGCCGGTCGCCTGGTCGGTGGACGGTCAGGCCGCGATCCGCGATCCCCGCGCCATGTTCGGCCGCGCGCTCGGCGTCGAGCTGCTGGTGGTGTCGGTGAGCGAGGCGGTGTTCCAGACCCTGGGCGCCTGCGTCGAGCGCGCGCACCTGCAATTCGAGGGCGTGGTCGCAGCCCCCTTCGCCTCGGCGCTCGCCGCCCTGGAAGAAGACGAGATGGACCTTGGCGCGGTGTGCATCGACATGGGCGGCGGCTCGACCTCGGCGGCGGTGTTCGCCGGCGGCAGCCTGATCCATGTGGAGACCCTGCCGGTGGGCGGCAGTCATGTGACCGCCGACATCGCCCGGGGCCTGTCCACCTCGATGGCCGGCGCTGAGCGGATCAAGACCCTGCACGGCTCGGCTATCGCCTCGGCCAACGAGGACCGCGAGATGATCGAAGCGCCGCCGCGCGGCGACGACCCTGGCGCGGGCCCGGTGATCGCGCCGCGCTCACTGCTGAAGGGCATCATCGCCCCGCGCGTCGAAGAGACCCTGGAGCTGCTGCGCGACCGGCTGAAGGCCTCCGGCGCTCCGGTGGAAGCGGGCGCGGGCCTGGTCCTGACCGGCGGCGCGAGCCAACTGGCCGGCGTGCGCGAGGTCGCCGTGCGGGTGTTCGACCGCCCGGTGCGCCTTGGACGCCCTCGCCGGGTGCCGCATCTGGCCGACGCGGCCTCCGGTCCGGCCTTCTGCGCGGCGGCCGGCGTCCTGCAACGCGCCGCCTTCGGGCCGCGCGAAGCGGTGTCGGCTAAGGCGCTCGCATCGGCCAAGCTGCGCCGCGAGCCATTGGATCCCGGCGCCAACCCTGTGGCCAAGGCCGCGGCCTGGCTGCGCGAGAACCTCTAGCGCTCTTCCCGACCTGCGACCGCATGGCCGCTTGCTCACCGACCGGCGATACGCCAAGCGCTTGAAACGCTTGTTCCAGCGGCGAATTCCGCTAAGTGATCAGCGTTCATGAATGAGGAGTCTCCGATGGCGGACCAGCATTTCGACGTGGTGATCGTGGGGGCGGGGCTCTCCGGCATCGGCGCGGGCTACCATCTGCAGACGAACTGTCCGGATCGGACCTACGCGATCCTGGAAGGTCGTGAGGCGATCGGCGGGACCTGGGACCTGTTCCGCTATCCGGGCATCCGGTCCGACAGCGACATGTACACCTTGGGCTACGCCTTCAAGCCGTGGACCCAGGCCAAGGCCATCGCCGACGGCCCGTCGATCCTGAACTATGTCCGCGAGACGGCCCGCGAGAACGGCATCGACCGGCACATCCGCTTCGGTCACCACGTGAAGAGCGCGGCCTGGTCCAGCGCGGACTCGGCCTGGACCGTCGAGGCGACGCACGACGGAGCGCCCGTGCGGTTCACCTGCAACTTCCTGTTCCTCTGCGGCGGCTACTACAATTACGAGAACGGCTACACGCCGGACTTCCCAGGCGCCGCCAGCTTCAAGGGAGCGCTCGTCCATCCGCAGAAGTGGCCGGCCGACCTGGACCATGCGGGCAAGCGGGTGGTGGTGATCGGCTCGGGCGCGACGGCGGTGACCCTGGTGCCGGAGATGGCCAGAACCGCGGCCCACGTCACCATGCTGCAGCGATCGCCGACCTATGTCGTCTCGCGTCCCGCCGAGGACAAGATGGCCAACGACCTGCGCAAATGGCTGCCGGCCAAGCTGGCCTACGCCATCGTCCGCTGGCGCAACGTGGTGTTTGGCATGTACTTCTACAACGCCACCCGGAAGAATCCGGCCCGGGCCAAGGAACGCATCGTCGGCATGGTGCGCCAGGCGCTTGGTCCCGACTACGACGTCGAGAAGCACTTCACGCCCAGCTACAACCCATGGGACCAGCGGCTCTGCCTGGTGCCTGACGCCGACCTGTTCGAAGCCTTGAAGACCGGGACCGCCTCGGTCACCACTGACCACATCGAGACGTTCACCGAGACCGGCATCCGCCTGCAGTCCGGGGAGGAGCTGCCCGCCGACATCATTGTCACCGCCACGGGGCTGGAGCTCAAGGCGCTGAACGGCCTGGAGCTCAGCGTCGACGGCCAACGCGTCGATCCGGCTCGGGCCATGAGCTATAAGGGGATGATGTACCGCGACGTCCCGAATCTGGCCTCGTCCTTCGGCTACACCAATGCGTCCTGGACGCTGAAGTGCGACCTGACCTGCGAGTATGTCTGCCGGCTGCTCAACCACATGAAGAAGACCGGCACGACCCAGTGCACGGCCCGCAACAGCGACCCGACGATCACTGAGGAACCGTGGCTGGACTTCTCGTCAGGCTACGTCCAGCGCGCGATGGAGAAGTTCCCCAAGCAAGGCTCGCGGGCGCCTTGGAAACTGCATCAGAACTACGCCCTGGACCTGATGAACCTGAAGTACGCCAAGGTCGACGACGGCGTCATGGTGTTCACCAAGCCGAGCCGCGTCGCGGAGCGGAAAGCCGCCTAGTCGACTGTATGTCGCGTGGACATCTCCACAGGTTGCTGGGGATGAATGTGCGTAGCGGCGGTGGATCGACGCCCGATCCCGGCGGCGGGCGACCTGACCGGCGGTGACGGCGCTCCGGTTCGCCGCGTCGCCCTTCGGCCTAAAAACCTGTTCGTTGAGCGTGTTAGCCCAATGCGCCGCGCGCCTGAGTCATCCCGTCGCAGTTTCAGCGACGTGGTTAACGGCTAAGCCTTACGCAGCAAGAAATTTGTTATCCACACGGGTCGACGCGCGTCCGACTCGCCTTATGCAGTTAACCGCCAATTAACGATGGTGGGCGTTTCCTTAACGCATGCCGTCGCGGGAACCAGGCGGGCGGGTCGCCAAGCGTTCCCAAGACCACGGTACGGAGACAAGGTCCCAATGGCTATCGCACTTTCCGCGCCGCGCGCGACCGAACTGAAGCCACGTATCGTCGTGTTCGGCGTCGGTGGCGCGGGCGGCAACGCCGTCAACAACATGATCGAAGCTGGACTGGAGGGCGTCGAATTCGTCGTCGCCAATACTGACGCTCAGCAGCTTTCCTTCTCCAAGACCGACCGCCGCATCCAGCTCGGGGTGCAGGTGACCCAGGGCCTCGGCGCCGGGGCCCACCCCGAGGTCGGCATGAGCGCGGCCGAGGAGTCGATCCCGGAGATCGGCGAGCACCTCGACGGCGCGCATATGATCTTCATCACCGCCGGCATGGGCGGCGGCACCGGCACCGGCGCCGCGCCGATCATCGCCAAGTGCGCCCGTGAGCGCGGCATCCTGACGGTGGGCGTGGTCACAAAGCCCTTCCATTTCGAGGGCCGTCACCGCATGCGCCTGGCCGACGCCGGCATCGGCGAGCTGCAGCGCTATGTCGACACCCTGATTGTCATCCCCAACCAGAACCTGTTCCGAGTCGCCAATGAGCGGACCACCTTCGCCGAAGCCTTCGGCATGGCCGACCAGGTCCTGCACTCCGGCGTCCGGTCGATCACCGACCTGATGGTCCTGCCGGGCCTGATCAACCTCGACTTCGCCGACGTCCGCACGGTCATGACCGAGATGGGCAAGGCGATGATGGGGACCGGGGAGGCGAGCGGCGACGATCGCGCCCTGATGGCCGCCCAGAACGCCATCGCCAACCCGCTGCTGGACGAAGTCTCGCTGAAGGGCGCCAAGGCCGTGCTGGTCAACGTGACCGGCGGCCTGGACATGACCCTGCTGGAAGTGGACGAGGCGGCCAACGCCATCTCCGAGCAAGTCGACCCCGAAGCCAACATCATCTTCGGCGCGGCCTTCGATCCGTCGCTGGACGGCATGATCCGCGTCTCGGTGGTCGCCACCGGCATGGACGGCGCCTCGATCGCCGCCATCGAGCCGAAGGTCGAGCGCCGCCCCCTGACCGCCCCGCCGCTGCGCGCCGAAACCCAGCGCGCGCCGGCGCCGACGCCCGAGCCGGTCATGCGTTCGCCCGCGCCCAGCTATGAGCGTCCCGCCGCCTACGTGCCGCCGACTCCGGCGCCGCGCGCGGAGGTGATCACCGCCTATGCGCCGACCGCGACGCCTGCGCCCGAGCCGGCCAAGGCTAGCTTCGAGCGCGAGGAAGAGCAGGCCGATCTCTACGCCGCCGCTCCGGCGCCGGCCGCGCCCGAGCCGCAGATCGTGCGCCCCATGACCAAGATCGTCGATCCGATGGTCGAGGAAATGGAGGAAGAGCCGCTGTTCGGCGAAGCCGCCTTCGAGGATCGCCGTCCGCAGCGGACCGGCTTCCTCAGCCTGTTCGGCAGCCGTCCGCGCTATGACGCCCCGGCGCCGGACCCCCAGGCCGCGCGCCCAGCCGCCAGCCGCGGCGGCGCTCTGCCCGCCGAGCAGCCCGCGCAGGAAACCCAGACCGAGAGCCAGGAAGATCTGGAGATCCCGTCCTTCCTGCGTCGCCTCGCCAACTGATCTGCGACCACAATTCGAACCAGCGCATGGCCGGGCTTGTCCCGGCCATGCCGCGTTCTGGACACGGTTCCGCCGCGAGTCAGCCTGATCGGCTTTCGCATTGAATCCTAAGGGATTCTTAACCGTCCCAAATCGAAACATTGCGAAACAGGAAGTGTTTTGCCGCGCTGCAGCATTGGGCCTAATCCGCTGCTGGGGCGTTACGCGGCCATCCCCCGGCCGCCCGTCCGACTAGGAAGGCGAAGAGCTTGCCCGCATCGGTGTTCCAACAGACCCTGCAAGGCCCCGCGATCTTCGCTGGCGTCGGCGTCCACACGGGCGCCTACACGCGCGTCTCGGTGCGGCCGGCCCCGGTGGATGCGGGGATCGTCTTCGTGCGCACCGACGTGCTGGACCGCGACAACCGCGTGCCCGTGTCGGCCGACGCCGTGACCAAGACCCAGCTCGGCACCGTGATCGAGAACGCCGCGGGCGTGAGCGTCGCCACCATCGAACACCTGATGGCCGCAATGGTCATGCTGAACATCGACAACGCCACGGTCGAACTCGACGGCCCGGAGATGCCGATCATGGACGGCTCGTCCCTGCCGTTCGTCCAGATCCTCGACCGCGCCGGCCGCCGGGGCCAGGACGCCCCGCGCCGCTACATCGAAATCCTGGACGTCATCGAGTATGTCGACGGCGACAAGCGCGCGACGCTCAGCCCGTCGGACCAGTTCGAAGTGGCCTTCGAGATCGCCTTCCCCTCCGCCGCCATTGGTCGCCAGCGGGTGGACCTGGTGATGGATGAACACGCCTTCCGCCGCGAACTCGCCGACTGCCGCACCTTTGGCTTCCTGCATGAGGTCGAGTACCTGCGCTCGATCGGCTTGGCGCGCGGCGGCTCGATGGAGAACGCCGTCGTCATCGAAGGCGACCGCATCCTCAATCCGGAAGGCCTGCGCCGTCCGGACGAGTTCGTGCGCCACAAGGCGCTGGACGCCATCGGCGACCTCTTTGTCCTGGGCGCCCCGATCCTGGGCCGCTTCGAGGGCGTTCTGGCCGGCCACGGCGTCAACAACATGCTGGTCCGCGCCCTCGCGGCCAATCCCCAGGCCTGGCGGTATCGCACCCTGGTGCAGGACCTGGCCGAAGCGGTCTGACGCCTCGGCATATCCCCGATTTCCACGTCAGCGCCGCATTTGCGCCCCGCATCGCATGCTGTAGAAGCGGGGACTCGCGGCGCGGGGGCGCGCGTTGGTCTCTTTGAGGTGAAGGTGTCCTTGCTTCGTCATTCCCGGACTCGCGTGGCGCTTGTCGCCGGCCTCGCTGTCCTCGCCCTGGCCGGATGCTCCGGCAAAGACAAGAAGCCCCGCCTCGCCTACGAGGAGCGGCCGGTTGAGCTGCTTTACGCCACTGGCGCGGACCGGCTGGACCGCGGCCTTTGGAACCAGGCCGTGCAGTATTTCGGCGAGGTGGAGCGTCAGCACCCCTATTCGGAATGGTCGCGCCGCGCGATCCTGATGACCGCCTACGCCCACTACCAGGGCAATGACTACGCCGAGGCCATCGGCGACGCAGACCGGTTCATCTCGCTCTATCCCGGCAACCCGGCGGCCGCTTACGCCCACTATCTGCGGGCCATCTGCTATTTCGAACAGATCGTCGACGTGGGTCGTGACCAGGCCGCCACCGGCCAGGCGCTGAACCACCTGCAGGAAATCGTCCAGCGCTTCCCCCGCAGCGAGTACGCCGCCGACGCGCGTCTGAAGATCGACATGGTCAATGACCAGTTGGCCGGCAAGGAAATGACCATCGGCCGCTACTATCTGCGGCAGGGCGACACCCTGGCCGCCGTGGGGCGGTTCCGCACGGTCATCGACCGTTACCAGACCACCAGCCACACGCCCGAGGCGCTCTACCGGTTGGTCGAATGCTATCTGACCCTCGGCCTGCTGGAAGAGGCGCGACGCAACGGCGCGGTGCTGGGCCACAATTATCCGGGCGACGCCTGGTACGGCTCGGCCTACAGGCTGCTCACCGACAAGGGCCTGCGTCCCGCGGTCGAACCCAGCAGCACACGGCGCGGCATCATCTCGCGCCTGCCGTTCGTCAAGGACAAGTCCGCCACGGTGAAGCCGCCGTCGGCCGACCTGGCGCCGCAGCCCGTCGCCACGACCCAGCCCGCCGCTGTCGCCGAAGCCGCCCCCGCCGAGCCGCCTGCCGCGGTGAAGCCCGCCGAGCGCAAGCGCAAGGGCCTGCTCTCCCGCATCCCGTTCCTGGGCGGTCGGGACAAATAAGAACCTAAAGCGAACGCGTGGGCTTCCGGCGCAGGCGATTTCAGGCGATCTTGCGAACATGCTGATCGGACTGTGGATCCGCGACGTGGTGCTGATCGAGGCCCTGGACCTGTCCATCGGCCCGGGCCTCACGGCGCTTACCGGCGAGACCGGGGCGGGGAAGTCGATCATCCTCGACGCGCTAGGTCTGGCCGTCGGCGCGCGCGCCGAGGCGGGGCTGGTGCGCCAGGGCGCCGCGCAGGCGGCCGTCTCGGCGGTGTTCGCGCCCGCCCACGATCATCCCATCTGGGACGTGCTGGAAGACAAGGGCCTGTCCTACGCCCGCGACGAGGACCTGATCCTGCGCCGCACCCTGTCGGCCGACGGCCGCAGCCGCGCCTTCGTCAACGATCAGGCCACCAGCGCCACCGTGCTGCGCGAGCTGGGCGACCTGCTGCTGGAGGTCCACGGCCAGCATGAGACCGTCGGCTTGCTGGACGCACGCACCCATCGCCCGCTGCTGGACGCCTATGGATCGGTGTCGGGGCTGGCCGGAACCGTCGCCGCCCGCTGGGCCGACTGGCGGGCCGCCCGCGCCCGCGCCGACGAGCTGCGTGAGGTCGTGAGCCGCGCGGCCGCCGAGAGCGAGGAGCTGATCCTTCGCCTCTCCGAGCTGGACCGACTGGACCCGCAGGCCGGCGAGGAGACGGTGCTGGCCGAGTCGCGCGCCATCTTGGGGGCGGCGGAAAAGGCGCTGGCCGACATTTCCGACGCTCGCGAGGCGTTCAACGGTCTTTCCGCCAAGCTCGCCCAGGCGATCCGCGCCGTGGAGCATGCCCGCACCCGTGCCATCGCCGCCGGCGCGGCGGAAGAGGGGCCCGCCGTCGCGCGACTGGCCACCGCGAGCGCGGCCATCGATCGGGTGTTCAGCGAGGCGCAGGAGGCCGAGGCCGCCGTGGACGCCGCCGCCGGCGCCTTCGACTTCCGGCCCGACCAACTGGAGAAGACCGAGGAACGGCTGTTCGAACTGCGCGGCATGGCTCGGAAGCTGAGCGTCAGCGTGGAGGAGTTGCCGATCCTGCGGGTGCGCTTCGCCGAGCGATTGCGGGCCATGGAGTCTTCCGAGGACGATCTGAAGGCCGCCGACGCCGCCGTGGCCGCGGCGCGCGCGGGCTATCTGGAGACGGCGGGGCGGCTGTCGGAGGCGCGCCGCGCGGCTGGAGAGCGCCTGGCCGCATCGGTGATGGCCGAACTCGCCCCGCTCAAGCTGGACAAGGCGCGCTTCCGGGTGGCGGTCGAGCCCTTGGCCGAGGATCGCGCCGGGCCGAACGGTCAGGACCGGATCGCTTTTGAGATCGCCACCAACCCCGGCGCGCCGTTCGGTGACCTGGGCGCCATCGCCTCAGGGGGCGAGCTGGCACGCTTCGCCCTGGCGCTGAAGGCCTCGCTGGCCGGCCGGGCGGAGGGACCACAGCCGCTGATGATCTTCGACGAGGTCGACCAGGGGGTCGGCGGGGCCGTGGCCGACGCGGTGGGCTTGCGCCTGAAGCGCCTGGCGGCGAACGCCCAGGTCCTGGTCGTGACCCACTCGCCCCAGGTCGCCGCTCGAGCCGAGGCCCATTGGCGGATCTCCAAGGCCGGCGATGGCGAGCGGCTGCGCACGGCGGTGGAGACCCTATCGTCCGCCGAACGCGAGGAAGAGATCGCCCGCATGCTGGCGGGCGCCCAGATCACCGACGCCGCCCGCGCCGCGGCCAGGGCCCTGATGCATGCCTGAGACGAAGCTCGAACTCTCCGAGGCCGAGGCGGCCGAGGAGATGACCCGGCTGGCCGACGAACTGGCCGAGCACGACCTGCGCTATCACCGAGACGACGCGCCGAGCATCACCGACGCCGACTATGACGCGCTCAAGCGCCGCAATCTCGAGCTCGAGGCGGCCTTCCCGCACCTGATCCGTGAGAACTCACCCTCTCTGCGGGTGGGCGCGGCGCGCAACGAGCAGTTCTCGCCGGTCGAGCACGGCGTGCCGATGCTTAGCCTGGACAACGCCTTCTCCAACGAGGATGCGGTCGAGTTCGACGGCCGCATCCGGCGCTTCCTGCGGCTCTCGGCCGACGAGCCGGTGGCCTACACGGCCGAGCCGAAGATCGACGGGCTTTCGGCCTCCATGCGTTACGAGAACGGCGTCCTTGTCCAGGGCGCGACGCGCGGCGACGGAAGGGTGGGGGAGGACGTCACCGAGAACCTACGGACCCTGGCCGAAATCCCGAAACGGCTAAGCGGGTCCGGCTGGCCCGATGTCATCGAGATCCGCGGCGAGGTCTATCTGGGCCACGAAGAGTTCGCTCGCCTGAACGCCGCCAACGCGGCGGCCGGGCAGAAGACCTACGCCAATCCGCGCAACGCCGCGGCCGGCTCCCTGCGCCAGATCGATCCCAGGATCACGGCGACGCGGCCGCTGCGGTTCTTCGCCTATGCCTGGGGCTTCCACAGCGGCCTTTTCGCCAAAAGCCAGTGGGAGGCGCTGGGGCTGCTGAAGTCCTGGGGGTTCCAGACCACACCCGAAAGCCAGTGCGTCACCAACGCCGAGGGGCTGCTGGCCGCCTATGCTGACATGGAGGCCATTCGGCCAAGGCTCGGCTACGACATCGACGGCGTGGTCTACAAGGTCGACCGCCTGGACTGGCAACAGCGCCTGGGCTTCATCACCCGCACGCCGCGCTGGGCCGTCGCGCGGAAGTTTCCGGCCGAGCAAGCGCGGACGATCCTGGAGGCCATCGACATCCAGGTTGGCCGCACGGGGGCGATCACGCCGGTGGCGCGGCTGCATCCGGTGACGGTGGGCGGCGTCGTGGTGGTCAACGCCACCCTGCACAACGCCGACGAGATCGCGCGCAAGGACCTGCGGGTCGGCGACACCGTGATCCTGCAGCGGGCCGGCGACGTCATCCCGCAGATCGTCCGGGTGGTCGAGGACGAGCCGCGCGGGCCCCAGCCCTACGTCTTCCCCACCCACTGCCCGTGCCCGCTGGAAACGCCCCTGGCGCGGGAGACCACGGCCTCGGGCGCGGAGACCGTGGTTCGTCGCTGCACCGGGGAGTTCGCCTGTCCCTTCCAGCGGATCGAGCATCTGCGCCACTTCGTGTCGCGCCGCGCCTACGACATCGAGGGCCTGGGCGAAAAGCAGCTGACCGCCTTCTTCGAGCGAGGCTGGATCAGGTCCCCCGCCGACATCTTCAAGCTCGCCAAGGACGAGGCCAAGCTGGAGGAACTGCGCGCGACGGACGGCTATGGCGAGACCTCGGTGCGCAATCTCATCGCCGGCATCGACGCCAAGCGCGCCATCCCGCTCGACCGTTTCATCTTCGGCCTGGGCATCCGCCACGTGGGTGAGAGCACCTCGATGGCCCTGGCGCGCCATTTCGAGACGGTGGACGCCTTCATCGCGGCGGCCGCCAAGGCCGCCGAGCAGCGTCCTGGCGAGGGGGCGGCGGCCCTGACCAATCTCGACGGTGTCGGCCCCACGGCGGTGGACGCCATCCTGGCCTTCGCCCGCGAGCGCCAGCCCATGCTCATCCCGGCTGGAGCGTCGCTGGAGGAGCACCTGCGGCTGGCGATCCCGCGGCTGAACAGCCGAGCCCGCGCCGCCCTGGCCGAACGGTTCGCGGACTTCGCCAGCTTCGAGGCCGCGGCGCTGGCGGCGCTGGCCGAGACCCCCGGCGAGGAATTCCGCGAAATCTCGGGGGTCGACGCCGTCGGACCGGTAGCCGCGCGGATGATCGCCGACTTCTTCGCCGAGGCGCACAATCGCGGCCTCGTGGACAGCTTGTTGGGTGAGCTTCAGGTCATCCCCGCCGAGCGGCCCAAGACCGACACCGCCGTGGCGGGCAAGACCATCGTCTTCACGGGCGCCTTGGAGAAGATGACCCGCGACGAGGCCAAGGCCCAGGCCGAGGCCCTGGGCGCCAAGGTCTCCGGCTCGGTGTCCAAGAAGACGGATCTCGTCGTCGCC
>NZ_JANOCX010000207.1:0-5559 GCF_031412415.1 Phenylobacterium sp. | reverse complement strand
GAACGCGCGCGTCCCATCATCAGGGTCTTGAGCAGGGAGCCCAGGACCTGGGGCAGGTCAGCGCGCGTGACAACACGGTCGACCATGCCACGTTCCACCAGGAACTCGGCGCGCTGGAAGCCCACCGGCAGGGTCTCGCGGATGGTCTGCTCGATCACCCGGCGGCCGGCGAAGGCGATCATGGCGTTAGGCTCGGCCAGGTGGATGTCGCCCAGCATGGCGTAGGAGGCGGTGACCCCGCCCGTGGTCGGGTCGGTGAGCACCACGATATAGGGCAGGCCCGCGGCCTTGACCTCGTTCAGCGCCAGGGTGGTGCGGGCCATCTGCATGAGGGCCAAGGTGCCCTCCTGCATGCGCGCGCCGCCGGCGGCGGTGAAGATCACATAGGGGACCTCGCGGCGCACGGCCTCCTGGGCGGCCTTGATGAAGGCCTCGCCCACGCCGATGCCCAGCGACCCGCCCATGAAGGCGAAGTCCTGCACCGAGACGATCGCGCCCTGGCCCTGGATGGTCCCATAGGCGCTGACCATGGCGTCCTGCGATCCGATGGTCTTCCGCGCCGCCTTCAGGCGTTCCATGTAGGGGCGCACATCGGGGAATTTCAGCGGGTCGTCGACGACGCCCTTAGGCGCATCGAGCTTTTCGTAGACGCCGTCGTCGAAGGTGTAGCGCAGGCGCTGGTCCGCGCCGATCCGCATGTGGCTGCCGGACGGGGTCACCCAGAGGGCGGCCTCCAGGTCGGAGCGGTAGATCATTTCCCCCGTGTCGGGGCACTTCACCCAGAGATTCTCAGGTGTCTCGCGCTTGGCCACCAGATTGCGCACGCCAGGCGCGATCTTGGCCAGCCATCCGCCGCGCTCGCGGGGTCCTGAGGGACCGCCCTTACCGGGCTTGTCGTTTCGCTGTTCAGCCATCGCCATGGGGTTCTACACCGAGAGGCTTTCGACTCGCGCGGAGCGCACAGCCTTAGCCAAGGATTCGACTTTGGAAAGAACCCGCGCGGTCACAGATTCGTTCATTGCCAAGGCGGATGCGACCTCGTCGACCAGGGCCGAGCCCACGACGACGGCGTCGGCGACCTTGGCGATCGCGCCCGCGCGCTCAGGCGTCTTGATCCCGAAACCCACCGCCACCGGCAGACCGGAGGCCGCGCGGACCCGGGCCACGTGCGGCGCGACGGTCGCCGCGTCGGCTTCCTTCACCCCCGTCACCCCGGCCACGGACACGTAGTAGACGAAGCCGGAGGTGCGGCGCACCACGACGGGCAGGCGCGCATCGTCGGTGGTGGGCGTGGCCAGGCGAATCAACGACAGGTTCTCGGCGTCCAGGGCGTCGGCCAGCGGATCGGCTTCTTCCGGCGGAATGTCGACGACGATCAGACCGTCGACGCCCGCCACGGCCATATCGCGGGCGAAGGCCGGGAAGCCCCAACCCACCAGGGGGTTGGCGTAACCCATCAGGATCACAGGCGTCGTGGCGTCGCTCTTCCGGAACTCGGCGACCGCCGACAAAACGCCTTGCAGCGTCATGCCATGCGCCAGCGCGCGCTGGGCGGCGCGCTGGATCGGCGGACCCTCGGCCATCGGGTCGGAGAAGGGAAAGCCCACCTCGATCAGGTCGGCGCCGGCGGCCGGCAGGCCGCGCAGGATCGCTGCGGCCGTGGCGGGATCGGGATCGCCCGCCATCACATAGGGCACGAAAGCCGCCCGGTTCTCCGCCTTGAGCTCAGCGAAGCGGGCCTCGATACGGGCTTTGGTCAAATCTGGCGTCCCAGATGCTTGGCCACGGTCTCGACGTCCTTGTCGCCGCGGCCGGAAAGGTTCAGCACCACAATCCCGTCCTTGCCGACCTCGGCGCAGACCTCGGGCAGTCGCGCCAAGGCGTGGGCCGACTCGATCGCAGGCAGGATGCCTTCCAGCTCGGCCAGCAGTTGGAACGCGGCCAGGGCCTCGGCGTCAGTGCAGCTCAGATACGTCGCCCGGCCCACATCGTGCAGCCAGGAATGCTCGGGCCCGATGCCGGGATAGTCGAGGCCGGCGGAGATCGAGTGGGCCTCGGTGATCTGACCTTCCTTGTCCTGCAGCAGGTAGGTCTTGTTGCCATGCAGGACGCCGGGACGGCCGCCGTTGATCGCCGCGGCGTGGCGGTCGGTGTGCAGGCCATCGCCCGAGGCCTCGACCCCGAAGATCTTGACCCCGTCGTCGTTAAGGAACGGATGGAACAGGCCGATGGCGTTGGACCCGCCGACCACGCAGGCGACCACGGCGTCGGGCAGGCGGCCCTCCATTTCCAGGATCTGCTGCTTGGTCTCGATCCCGATCACTGCCTGGAAGTCGCGGACCATCACCGGATAGGGGTGCGGGCCGGCGGCCGAGCCGATCAGGTAATAGGTGTCCTCGACATTGGTGACCCAGTCGCGCAGGGCCTCGTTCATGGCGTCCTTCAGGGTCGCCGAGCCGCTGGTCACCGGCTCGACCTTGGCGCCCAGCAGGTTCATGCGGAACACGTTGGGCTTCTGCCGCTCCACGTCCACCGCGCCCATGTAGACCACGCAGGGCAGACCGAACCGGGCGCAGACCGTCGCGGTCGCCACCCCGTGCTGGCCCGCGCCGGTCTCGGCGATGATTCGGGTCTTGCCCATCTTCATGGCCAGCAGGATCTGGCCCATGCAGTTGTTGATCTTGTGCGCGCCGGTGTGGTTCAGCTCCTCGCGCTTCAGATAGATCTTGGCCCCGCCGATGTGCTGGGTCAGGCGCTCGGCGAAGTAGAGCGGGCTGGGGCGGCCCACATAGTGCTTCAGGAAGCTGGTGAGCTGGCCCTGGAACTCCGGATCGGTTTTGCTGGCCGTGTAGGCCGCGTCCAGGTCGTGGACCAGCGGCATCAGGGTCTCGGGCACATAGCGGCCGCCATAGTCCCCGAACCGCCCGGCGGCATCGGGATAGGCCGTGTAGTCGTTTGGCTTCGCGGGCGCGTTCACGTGGGTCTGCAACCTCAGGCGCGACGGACGGCGTCAAGGAACGCCGTGATCAAGGCCGGGTCCTTTAGTCCGGGACCACGCTCCACGCCAGAGGAAACGTCCACGATCGGCGCGCCCGACAGTCGCACGGCCTCCCCGACATTCCACGGATCGAGGCCGCCGGCCAGCAGCCAGGGCCGCTCGAAACGGCGTCCGGCCAGCAGGGTCCAGTCGAACCGCGCCCCGGCCCCGCCTGGCAGGGGGTGGTCGCTGGGAGGCCTGGCGTCGAACATCAGGTGGTCGACGACGGTCTCGTAGGCGCGGGCCGTGTCGATGTCGTGGGCGTTGGAGACCGAGATCACCTTGATCACGCCAGCGCCGGAGGCGGCGGCGACCTGGCGCGCGCGGGACGGCGTCTCCTTGCCGTGCAGCTGGATGAAGTCGGGCTTCAGCGTCTCGGCCAGCCGCTCCACGAACGCGTCGTCGGGATCGACGGTCACCGCGACGATCTTGACGTTCTTGGCGCGGGCCGGCGCCGTCAGCCGCGCCGCGGCCTCGGGGTCGATGTTGCGCGGGCTCTTGGCGAAGAACAGGAAGCCGATGTGCGACGCGCGACCGTCGATGGCCGCCTGCACGGTCTCGGGCGTCGACAGGCCACAGATCTTCGCGGTGACGTTCATGTGGCGGATTAGGGGCTTTGCGGCCCCCACCGCAAGGGGCCTGATCTCAGCGGGACTTCAGCAGGTCGCGGATTTCGGCCAGCAGGCTCTCGCTGGGCGTGGGCGCCGGGGGCGCTTCAGGCGCGGCGGCCTGCTCGCGGCGCATGGTGTTCACGGCCTTGACCAGCAGGAACACCACCCAGGCCACGATGACGAACTGGATCATGGTGTTGAGGAAGGCGCCATACTGGATGGCCACCAGCTCGCTGGCCGGCGTGGCCGCGTCGTCGGCCCGCAGCACCCATTGCAGCTTTGAGAAATCGAGCCCGCCCAGGGCCAGACCGATGGGCGGCATGATGACCTGGTCCACCAGGCTGGTGACAATCTTGCCGAAGCTGGCGCCGATGATCACGCCGACCGCCAGATCGACGACATTGCCCCGCGCGATGAACTCGCGGAATTCCGAGAACGTGCTCATGGTCCACCCCTTCTTGATCCCCGCCGGGAGGATCGGCCTATCGGTCCCCGGAGGTCAACCGAACGTGGCCTGTTCGTCGGCCGCCTACTCGTCGGCGTTCAGCCGCTCGCGCAGTTCTTTGCCGCTCTTGAAGAATGGGACGTGCTTGGCGCGGACCTCGACGGCCTCGCCGGTGCGGGGATTGCGGCCAGCGCGGGCGTCCCGCGAGCGCACCGACAGGGCGCCGAAACCGCGCAGTTCGACCCGGCCGTCTGTTTCCAGAGCCTTGATCATGCGCTCGAGGATCACGCCGACGACGCGCTCAATATCGCGCTGGGTCAAATGCGGATTCTCTTCGGCAAGCCTGGCGATCAGTTCCGACTTGATCATGCCTATTTCCGAATCCCCGAGCCGCGTGGGAGCACGGCCCTCCGAAAGTTCAACAAGAGCATCGCCTTAGCGGTTGAACTCAAAAACCACGGTAATGCTCGGGAGCGAGCGGGACCATGGTCGAGTCCCGCTGGATGTTCAAGGCGCAATCAAGGTTTACGCGTCGATCTCCAGGTCGTCGTCGGCGGTTTTTGGCGAACCGCGCACCGAACACGCGCGCGCCGGCCGGCGCCTACTTTGAATTGCGCCTGCCCGCTCAGGGCGCAAAACGAAAAACGGCGGATCGGTTTCCCGATCCGCCGCCAGCTTCGAGTCCCGGTGGGACGCGGCGCTTATTCCTTACCGCTGGCCTTCTCGCGAAGGGCGGCGCCCAGGATGTCGCCCAGCGAGGCGCCGGAGTCCGAAGACCCGAACTTCTCGATGGCTTCCTTTTCCTCGACCATTTCCAGAGCCTTGATCGACAGCGAGACGCGGCGCGCGGCCTTGTCGATGCTGGAGATCTGAGCGTCGACGCGGTCGCCCACGGCGAAGCGCTCGGGGCGCTGGTCGGCCCGGTCGCGGCTGAGGTCCGACTTGCGGATGAAGGCCGTCATCGGGGCTTCTTCGTCGCCGAACTTCACTTCGATGCCGCCCGTGGTGATCTCGGTGACGGTGACGGTGACGGTCTGCTTGGTGCGGTAGGTGTCGCCCGTCATCGGGTCGCCGGCCAGTTGCTTGATGCCCAGCGAGATGCGTTCCTTCTCGACGTCGACGTCGAGAACGCGGGCCTTGACCACGTCGCCCTTGTTGTACTTGGCGATGGCTTCCTCACCCGACACGGTCCAGTCGAGATCGCTCAGGTGCACCATGCCGTCGATGTCGTTCTCGAGGCCGATGAACAGACCGAACTCGGTCGCGTTCTTGACTTCGCCTTCGACGGTCGAGCCAACCGGATGAGACGCGTTGAAGGCGTCCCACGGGTTGTCCATGGCCTGCTTGAGACCCAGGGACACGCGGCGCTTGGACGGATCGACGTCCAGCACGACCACGTCGACTTCTTGCGAAGTGGAGACGATCTTGCCGGGGTGGACGTTCTTCTTGGTCCAGGACATTTCCGA
>NZ_JANOCX010000206.1:0-3621 GCF_031412415.1 Phenylobacterium sp. | reverse complement strand
AGCGGACCTCCCGCGTGGTGCAGCTTTCGTCCATCGGCCACCGACGCAGCGACATCCACTGGGACGACCCGCACTACCGTTCGCGGCCCTACGACAAGTGGGAGGCCTACGGCCAGTCCAAGACCGCCAACTCGCTGTTCGCTGTCGGCTTCAACGAACGGTTCGAGGAGCACGGGATCACCGCCAACGCGGTCATGCCGGGCGGGATCATGACGCCGCTGCAGCGCTACCTGCCCAAGGAAGAAATGGTGGCGATGGGCTGGATGGACGCCGAGGGCAATGTCCGCGAGGGCTTCAAGACCACCGAGCAGGGCGCCTCGACCAGCGTCTGGGCGGCGGTCGGCGAAGAGCTGGAGGGGATCGGCGGCCTCTATCTCGAAGACTGCAAGGAGGCCGGTCCCTGGACCTCGGCCGATCCCGTCCACGGGGTCATGCCCCACGCGCTGGACCCCGAGAGCGCCGAGCGCCTGTGGGCCCTGTCGGAAGACACAACCGGAGTGAAGCTATGAGCCTGCAAGGCAAGACCCTGTTCGTCACGGGCGCCAGCCGGGGTATCGGCCTGGCCATCGCCCTGCGCGCCGCCCGCGACGGCGCCAACATCGCCATCGCCGCCAAGACCGCCGAGCCGCACAAGCACCTGCCCGGCACCATCTATTCGGCCGCCGCCGAGATCGCGGCGGCGGGCGGCAAGGCCCTGCCGCTGGTGGTCGACGTTCGCGACGAGGCGTCGGTCTATGACGCGGTTCAGAAGACCGTGGAGCGGTTCGGCGGGATCGACATCTGCGTCAACAACGCCTCGGCCATTTCCCTGACCGGCACGCTCGCCACCGACATGAAGCGCTACGACCTGATGAACCAGGTCAATGCGCGCGGCACCTACCTGACCTCAAAGGCCTGCATCCCGCACCTGAAGAACGCCGCCAATCCGCATGTGCTGATGCTGTCGCCGCCGCTGGACATGAGCCCGCGCTGGTTCGAGGGCCACACGGCCTACAGCATGGCCAAGTTCGGGATGAGCATGTGCGTCCTGGGCATGGCCGCCGAGTTCAAGGCCGACGGGATCGCCTTCAACGCCCTGTGGCCGCGCACCGGCATCGCCACGGCGGCGATCCGCTTCGCCCTGGCCGGCGACGAAGGCATGAAGCAGTGCCGTACGGTCGAGATCATGGCCGACGCCGCCCACGCCATCTTCGTGAAGCCCGCCCGCGAATTCAGCGGCAACTTCCTGATCGACGACAGCTTCCTCTACGCCGAGGGCGAGCGGGATTTCGACAAGTACCGGGTCGATCCGACCGCGCGCCTCATGCCGGACTTCTTCGTGCCCGCAGACAGTGTCCCGCCGCCCGGCGTCGTCGTGGGATGAGCGTCACCGTCCGACCGGCTGTCCCCGCCGACGCCCTCCTGATCCACGGCTTCGTGCGCGCCCTGGCCGACTATGAAAAGCTGCTGCACGAGGTGGACGCCAGCGAGGCCGACATCGCCGGCCACCTGTTCGGCGACAATCCGCGGCTCTTCTGCGACATCGCCGAGGTCGATGGCAAGCCGGTGGGGTTCGCGATCTGGTTCTACAACTACTCGACCTTCAGAGGCCGGCACGGGATCTATCTGGAGGACCTGTTCGTGGTCCCGGAAGCAAGGGGCCTTGGGGCGGGCAAGGCCCTGCTGCGGGCGCTGGCCCAGCGTTGCGAGGCCCAGGGCCTGGCGCGGCTGGAATGGGCGGTGCTGGACTGGAACGCGCCCTCGATCGCCTTTTACGACAGCCTCGGCGCCACGGCCCAGACCGACTGGACCATCCGCCGGCTGACCGGCGAGCCGTTGAGGGCCATGGCAGGAAGCTAGAGTTTCAGACCGAAGCGCGGACCTTGCCAGATCATGGCCAGATAGAGGGCGATGGTGAGCCCGCAGCCTGCGGCTAGCGCCGCCCAGAACGGCATGCCCTTGCGCAGCAGGGCCGGGATCAGCAGAAACATCGGCAGCGAAGGCAGGACGAACCAGAAGGTGGCCTCGGCGTGGGCAGCCATCCTTGGCGCGTCGCCCGTGTCCCGCCAGAGCCAGATCATGCCTAGGATCGAGACCAAGGGCAGGGAGGCGATCAGGGCGCCAAAGCCAGGACTGCGCTTGGCAACTTCTGAAACGGCGGCGATGATCAGGCCCGACAACAGCGCCTTGACGATAAGGTAGACCACGACGCGAGCCTCCAGTGAGGTTCTAACCTCGCCGTGTTCGCAACCGCTAGGCAAGGTCGGAGCCGCCATGAGTGCACCGCCGAAAACCGTTCTGGCCGCGACGCCGGAGGAAGAGGCCGCGATCCGCGCGGCCGTGCGCGCCACCGCAGACCGGCCCATCGCGGGCCCGGAACATGTGGAGGGCCTGCTGGCCCTGTTCTCCGACCCCCGGGTGTCGGACCCGATCTACGACCTGCCGCGGCCGTTCACCCATGAGAGCGTGGCGAAGTGGGTGGCCGACAGCGAGGCCCTGCGCCAGGAGGGCCGCTGCATCCTCAGCGTGACCCTGGACGAGGCCGGAGAGGTGGCGGGCTATTCGCGTATCACGGTCTGGCCCGAACTTTCATCGGCCGAGTTGGCGGGCGCCCGGCGCGCCGACCTGCAGAACAGCGGTTCCGGCCGGCAAGGGGTCGCACACTCCATCGCCTTCATGTTCGAGACGCTGGGCGTAAGGCTGATCGCGTTGACCGCGGCGCTGGACAATGTCCGCTCGGCCAAGGCCATCGACGGGGCGGGCTTCAAGCGGATGGGCGAGGTGGAGAGCGTCAGGCCTGACGGCACGACGCGGCGCTCGATCTATTGGGAACTGAGCCGCGAGGAGTGGCTGCGGCGGCACGTGCTGTAGCCAAACAAAAACCCCGGCCGCGAGGCCGGGGTCCTGTCGTTCGATCGGCGCCTATCAGCCCGCGGTGGCGGGCTTGGGGGCCGGGGCGGCCTGCGGCGCGCGGCCGAGGTCGTAGAACTTCGGGGCCATCTTGGGGATGGCTTCCTTGATGATCGAGTCGACGGTCCAGCCCTCTTCCTTGGTCACGGTCTCGATGGGCCGCGGCTGCGAATAGAGGATGATGTTCTCGCCCGACGAGCCGAAGATCTGGCCCGAGACGCTGGCGGCGGCCGGGGTGATCATGGCGACCGAGAAACGAGCCGGCTGATCGGCGCGGATCTTCTCGGCCATCACCGCGCGGCGGGCGGCGGCGGCTTCGTCCTTGATCGGCACGGACTGGGTCATGCGGGTCCAGGCGACCGGGGCCACGCAGTTCGAGCGCACGTTGTTGCGCGCGCCTTCCATGGCGATGATCCGCGACAGGCCGGCGATGCCCATCTTGGCCGCGCCGTAATTGGCCTGGCCGATGTTGCCGAACAGACCCGAGGTCGAGGTGAAGAACATGTAGGCGCCATCGTTCTGTTCGCGGAACAGCTCGATGGTGGCGCGCGCCACGTTGAAGGAGCCGCGCATGTGGACGGCGATGACGCTGTCCCACTCGGCTTCGGTCATCTTGTGGAACATCACATCGCGCAGGATGCCCGCGGGATTGATCACCGCGTGAAGGCCGCCGAATTCCTTCTTGGCCTGCTCGACCATGGCGTAGA
This sequence comes from Phenylobacterium sp., assembly GCF_031412415.1. Classification (GTDB taxonomy): domain Bacteria; phylum Pseudomonadota; class Alphaproteobacteria; order Caulobacterales; family Caulobacteraceae; genus Phenylobacterium. Next base: position 25 of record NZ_JANOCX010000206.1, on the reverse strand, counting down.
CTGCGTCCAGGTCGGTGACGCTGTC
>NZ_JANOCX010000205.1:0-4991 GCF_031412415.1 Phenylobacterium sp. | reverse complement strand
GGACGGCGGATTCTGGTCGTCCGCATCGGGGTTGACGGTGTCGTCGGCGGCCGTTTTGACAGCCTCTTCGACTTGTTTGATGGAGGTGACCTTTTCCCAAGGGATACGGACGCCGTTGACGGTGATGAGGGTCTTTCCGTCGACCTGTTCGACGCCTGTCACGACACCGTCGACATAGGTCGTCGTTCCCAGTCCGGCTCCGGTGGAGTCCTTGGCGGTCACGCGCAGGGTGTAGGCGCCGCCGTTGGGCAGCTGGGCGCCGGTGCGATCCTTGCCATTCCAGGTGTAGCTGTGCTCGCCGGCCTTGAGATCGGTGGGTTTCACCGTCTGAACGACACGGCCCTTGCTATCGAGCACCTCGACCGTCAGGTCGCTGGCCTCGCCATCAAGCTTGTAGGTCCATTCGGCCTTGCCTGCGTTGAGCTTGGCCTCGGCGCCGGTGGCGCGGACTTCCTTGCCGATCAGGCTCACCGCCGTCTGAATGCCAGACCCGGTATTGCCGACAAGCTTTTCGAGCAGATCGTTGGTGAGGAGCTGTTGCTCCACCCCTGTCATCTGGACGAGTTGCTGGGTGAACTGGGTCGAGTCCATCGGCGACAGCGGATCCTGATTTTTGATCTGCGCGGTCAGCAGGCTCATGAAGGTGTCGTAGCTCTCGACCAGGCGCGTGCGGCCCCCGGCGGAGGCTGAGGCGCCGCTGGCGGCGGCTGTGGCGTCGACGGCCATGGGCGTCTCCTAGATTCGGACATCGACGCCGGACGAGGTCCGGCGCTGAAGGTTGAGGGCGCTGGCGGCGGCGGCGTCAGCCGCGTCGCCAGCGGTTCCGAGCACGGCCTGAAAGGCCCGGCCGCGCCAGGCTCCGCCATTCGCCTGCTGATTTTGCTGGTCGGCCCAGGCCGAGCGGCCCTCGCCGCGGTCGCCCGCGACGTCGAAGCTGAGCCCGCCCGAGACGTCGAAGCCAGCCTGTTCCAGCGCACGCTGCAGGTCGGCCGAGCGACCGCGCAGCTCGTTGGCCGCGTGCTGGGTCTCGAAGGACATGGCCGCCGTCATCTTGCCGTTGGCGGCGATCTCGACCGCGACGTTGACCTGGCCGAGGCCGGCCGGATTGAGTTCGACGTCGAAGCGGGTGGAGCGGCCCTCCAGCTTCTTCACGATCTGGGCGGCGAGGTTGGCGACGGTCTCAGGCGACCCGCGAACCGCGGTGTGGGTCGGGGGGGGCACCGCGGCGCCGGCCAGGGTCGCCGTGCTGGTAGGGGCGGGCGGCTGCCCGTCGGGCGCATCGGCGTTGTCGGGCTTGGTCTCGCGCACGAGCGGCGCGGTGGCGTCGATCTCGATTGCGAAGGCGTCCTCGGCGGCGCCTGTCGCGCTTGCCGCGGAGGCGGCAGAGTTGGGGGCGACCTCCAGAGCCGGGTCGAGAGGCGGGCCCACCGGAGCGGCGGCGGACTTGCGTAGCGCGTCAGTGGTCTTGCCGGGACGGGCGGGCGCGGACTTGTCCTTCACAGGTTCGGTCACTGCCGCGATCTCGGGCGCGAGAGCCTCGACGGAGGCGGTCACAGGCGCGGGCGTGACCGGCGATGCGACGACGGGCGGCGGAACGGCGGGAGGTGCGTTGGCGACTTGCGCGCGCGGCGTGTTCAGGCCTGGAAGCGGCTGCGATAGATCACCGGCCTTGTCGTCCGGGGTCCTGGCATTGGTGGCGACCGCGACGTCTCCGGCCGCGACCGCGTCGGCCGAGACGGCTTCGGCCGCGAGCGCATCGTTCTGCGTGGGCCTGACGGCGGCGGCGAGGTCCTGTGGTGCGACGGGGGTGAACGGGGGCGGTGAGGCCGCCGTGGTCGGCGCCTCTCCATCCGGGGCAGGCGTGGCGGGTGGCGGCGTCGCCAGCGGCGGAGCCGCGAGCTGAGCGGCGAAGGCGAGAGCGTCGGCGTTGGCCCCTGGCGTCGCGCCAACGTCGGTGGCGGGGGCGTCGGTCGCGCCGGCCTCATCCTTGGCGATCGCCTCGCCAAACAGACCCAGCGCGGCCTCGTCCTCGCCCGGGGCGCCGAAGAACGTCGCCAACAGGGCTTGAAAGCCCGTGGCCTGACCTTTGACGCCAGGTCCAGGCGCACCGAAGGCTCCGGCGGCCGCATTGGCGGAGGGCGATATGGGCGACGACGTTGTCATTTCGTCCGGGATCGGCCCTGAACAGGTGGGGCCGGATCAAAGGAAGCGCTTCCTGCGCCGCGTTCATTCGGAAGGGTTGGAGCAACCTTTGCGCCAGTTCGCCGACAAGCCCATAAAGCGTTGAAAATACAAGAAAAATGGTGAACCACACACTGTCTGTCGGCCCTTTGGCGGCGGCGCTTTTTGCCGAGCGTAGCGGCGTGGATAGGTCGTCCCTGCCGGTCTGGGCCGGCCGCGACGATGGACGAGCTGACGCAGACTTCGGGCGGCACGACCGGACTGGCGCCGGTCTTGCGCCGTGTTTCGCGAGTTCATTGCGCCCAGAAGGGGACGACATTGAAAACGCTGTACTTTTTGGAGCCCCTCGCGCGGGCGTTCACCATGGTCCCGGCAGAATCCGCCGGGTGTGGTGACAGGCTTTGCCGAGGCGAGAGTTAAACCATGTCGCTGACCACGATCCTGAAGACCGCCTCGTCGGGCATGCTGGCCTCGCAGATCAGCCTGCGCACGGTCTCCGACAACATCGCGAACGTGAACACGCCCGGCTACGTCCGGAAGATGGCCGATCAGAACTCGTTGGTCGTCGGCGGCATGGGCATGGGCGTCGAGATCTCCGGCGTCAAACGCATCACCGACCAGTACCTGCAGATGGCGACGCTGACGGCCTCGTCCGATGCGAACCGGTGGGACGTGGTCTCCCAATACCTCGACAATGCGCAGAGCTTGTTCGGCGATCCGTCAGGCGACAACTTCTTCTTCAGCAAGCTGGACGAGGTGTTCAATGCCTTCTCCCAGGTGTCCGACGATCCTTCTTCGTCCCTGCTGCGAAGCCAAGCGCTGTCAAAGGTGCAGGACCTGCTGAGCGAGGGCGGCCGGATCGGCGGACAGATCAACGATCTGGGCAAGACCGTCGACGCGCAGGTGAAGGCCGATGTGGACCGCACCAACGACCTGCTGGACACCATCAATCGCCTGAACGCCGACATCAGCCGCGCCAAGCTGGCCAACGCCGATTCCTCGGGCTCGGAGAACATTCAGAGCCAGCTGGTCGACGAGTTGGCGACCCTGATGAACGTGCAGGTCGCCCAGAAGCAGACCGGCGGCGTGACCATACGTTCGGTCGAGGGCCTGATGCTGGCCGGCGACGGAAGGGCGGCGAAGCTCAGCTACAACCGGACCGACGCGACCGCGGGGTACATCGCCGTCGAGCCGACGAATGGCATCGGCTTCGCCCAGCCCATCCAGGTGACGGGCGGTCGCATACGCGGGCTGCTCGACCTGCGCGACGACGTTCTGCCCGGGATTCAGGATCAGCTTGGCGAGTTCATCAGCCGGGCGTCCGAACAGATCAACGCCGCACACAACAAGTCGACCACCATTCCGCCGCCGAAGGTCTTGCAGGGGCGGGACACGGGCCTGGACCTGCCGACGGCGGTCGCCGGATTCTCAGGTCAGACACGGATCGCGGTGCTGAACCAGGCCGGTGTGGCGCAGAGCACCGTGGCCATCGACTTCAACGCCATGACCATGACGCCGGGCGGCGCCTTCACCCCCGCGAACTTCCTGACCAATCTGAATGCAGCCCTCGGCGGCGCGGCGACCGCCACCTTCGTCAACGGGGCGCTGAAGCTGGAGGCCGCCGGCACGAACGGTCTGGCTATCGATGAGGGCACCTCACAGAAGGCCGGCAAGGCCTTCTCGCACTTCTTCGGCCTGAACGACATGATCCGCACCGGCGCGACGTCGACCTACGACACCGGCCTGCGAACCACCGACCCTCATGGCTTCACGGCGGGCGACACGATCAGCTTCCGGCTGGCTCACCCTGACGGCAAGCCGATCCGCGACATCAATGTCGCCGTGCCGGCCGGCGCCACCATGGCCGACCTGCTGACGTCGCTCAACGACCCCACCACGGGCGCTGGCCTGTACGGGACTTTCAGCCTGGACAGCAAGGGCGCCATGACCTTCGCGGGCTCGGCTCCGAACAACGCGACCCTGTCGGTGACTCAGGACCTGACGGAGCGCGGGGTCGGCGGCCGGTCGATAAGCCAGCTGTTCGGGTTGGGCGCCCTCGAGCGGTCCACTCGGGCAAGCCGCTTTAAGGTCGACCAAGCCTTGACGTCCAACCCCATGAAACTCAGCCTGGCGACGCTCGATCTCTCGGTGGCCGCGGGTCGGCCGGCGATCGCGGCCGGCGATGGCCGGGGCGCACGGCTGATCGCCGCGGCCGGTGACGTCGTCGCGAACTTCAGCGCCGCGGGCGAGCTCGGCGCGGTCAGCATGACCGTGTCGCGCTACGCCTCGGAGTTCGGCGGGTCGATCGGGCGGCAGGCCCAGGGCGCCGACACCCGAAAGCAAAGCGCGGAGTCGGTCTCCAACGAGGCCATCGCCCGCCGTGACTCGGTGGAGGGCGTGAACATCGACGAAGAGCTCGTCCGCCTGACCACCTATCAACAAGCCTTCAACGCCTCGGCCCGGATGATCCAGGCCGCCAAGGACATGTTCGATGTCCTGACCAACATGATCTAGGGCCAGCGCCATGAACCGCGTTTCCACCACCGGCAACTACAATCAGGTCCTCTCCAACATCATGGCCGCCCAGCAGCGGCAGATGGAGGCCGGCAACCAGGTCGCGACCCAGAAGAAGGGCAACGACCTGAAGGACTTCTCTCGCAACGCCGACATGCTGACCGCCATGCGGTCCATCGACGTGCGGCTAAGCGGCTACCTGGAGCAGAACAAGCTGATCGCCGACAAGCTGACCACTCAGGACTTCGGCCTGAACCAGGTCGCCGAGTCGGCCGACGGGGTTCGCCAGGCGATCG
>NZ_JANOCX010000204.1:0-2079 GCF_031412415.1 Phenylobacterium sp. | reverse complement strand
GGCCACGAGCAAGTCCGGCGACGCGAAACGAGTATTTCAGCCAGAGGGGGCCGCGATAGTGGAGCGCGTCAAGTCTGCCCTGAATTGCGATCACGGGGATAGGTGACGGCGTGAACTCGTCGAACGTCGATTCGCGCCACCGGGCGTTGTTCAGTACGAGGGCGTTGTCATCCAATCGCTCGACCTGCCAGACATCGGACGCGAGAGGAACCGGCTTCCCGACGGCGACGACACGGCGTGGGGCGGGGAGACCCTGCTGACACTCGCGGGAGAGTCGAAGCAGATGCGCACTCGCGGGATAGAAGACGAGGGGCACCGTCAGCGACGAGCCGAGCGTGGTCTCTATGCCGCTCATTGGGTCGAGTTCGTGGACGCAAGCGAAGTTCCCGTCCAAGTGTGCCGCGGCGTCGACAGGCGCGCCGATGCGGCGGCGGTCGGCGAGGAACACCAAGCGGTCGCCGTCGGGCAAGTCGCGCACCTGCACAAAGATGTGGCTGAGGTCGACTGATCCTTCAAGGCGAACCAAGGGGGCGGCGACCGTGGCGAGCCGATTGGAAACCTGCGGTGGCGGCACGCGATCCCAACACTTGGTCAGCGCCGTTAGCTCCGGCGACGGCCGGCCATCAACGAGGGTCGGGGCGTTGCCTGCCAGAAGTACAAGCCCACCAGCCTCGTCAAATTCGTGCAATAGGCGCAGTGTCCACGGCGCCACCGTCAGCATCGACGGCAGCACGACGGCCCGATACGTCATCGCGCCGACGCGCAGGACGGCCCGATCCCCCTCGCGCTCAACTCGAGCCGCGTCGCGGAGCACGATCTCGTCACCGAGGTCGAAGACCCGCTGGGAGCCGAGCAGCGCCATGACTACGGATTTGAAATCCGCATCCAGTTGATCAATTTGCCGCCGTGGCTCCTCGCCAGTAACGCCGGGGTTCTCAACGCCGGCGGGGTCCGGCCATTTGGCGCCCACACGGAACAACGCGGCGGCGGATTCCTGTGGGTGAAGCACCAGCGCTTCGGCCAGTGGGCGTCCCTGCGATAGCGCGACGCACAGGCGGATGAGCGGCTCCTCGACCGCGGGTTGTGCCGGCCACCACGGCTGCTGGTAGAACAAGTTCGGCGGGAAGTCGCGCTTACGCCCGCCGGCCATCGTGAACAAGCTCAGATGCCAGTTGAACAGGGTCACGCCCAGGCTGAGCAGGTGCAGCCCGATCCACCACCGGTCGGCAAACGAAATGTCCTGCCCCGCCGCACCATAGGTCTCGCAGAGCATGGCCGGCTTCGCGTACTGGTTGACGACGCTATGGCACTGCTTGGCGGTGATGACTTCTGCGACCTGCATGCAGAGGTGGTCGATGCCGGGGATGTGCTGGTGGCGGTAGTTCTGGGGGATCGAATTCCCCTTGCACTGCTGTGTGTAAAGGTTCCCCTCCATGTAGTGGCCGGTAAGGGCGATGCCGTGCGCCTCGCACCAGTCGCCAAGCTGCTTGGTGAAGTTCACCTCGAACAGCCGACTGACGGTTCGCGCGTAATGCACGCGGACGCGCGGCGCGTCTGCGCCGTCCTGGAACAGCAGGTGAAGGTGCGGGCGAACGTCGTAGCCGTGGTCTTTAACGAATTCGTCGAAGAGGCAGTCGGTGTACGCGACCGCGCCGGCCGGCACGAGCACGTGGACGACGGCGCACGGCTCGTCGAGGAACTCGGCGACGATCGTCTTGCCGTACTCGGGCGCGTAGCGGCGGTGATAGCTGGCGTAGGCCTCGTCGATGAATTGCGTCATCGCTTCGCGGCTTAACACGTCGGCGTAGCACGTGCCGTTGAACCGCCACGATCCCAGTGGCGTCGTCCAGTGGTACACCTGAAGCCCGTTCTGCGGTCCACCGATGGGAATGCTGCGCTCGGGCGCCGGGTCCCCCACCAGGCGGGCGAACAAAACCTTGTGGCGGAACGACTCGTCCGCCAGCGGGACGCTGCCACCGGAGTTCCCCGACGGCCATCCCTCTTCGTCGTAAAGCCAGACCTTGATCCCCAGCACGCTGCATTCATCGACCGCCGCAGCGCACGCTTCAAACCACTTCT
>NZ_JANOCX010000203.1:0-9412 GCF_031412415.1 Phenylobacterium sp. | reverse complement strand
CAAAGCAGACCGCGGCCAGGCAGTTCGACGACCAGGCCAACGGCTACGGCGTTCCCGGGGACCAGGCGGACGGCAACGATGTCCTCGCAGGCTACGCCGTGACGAAGACGGCAGTTGCCCGCGCGCGCGCCGGGGTCTAATCCGCCAGGATGATCCCGGCGCCGGCCTTCCTGTCGAACCCCGAGCGGTTCATGGCCTTCTCCCGCTGGGCCGCGCCGATGTTCGGCGTCCTGGCGGCCGGCCTTGCCGCCGCGGGCCTGTGGCTGGGGTTCACCTCGCCCGAGGACTACCAGCAGGGCGACACCGTCCGGATCATGTTCATCCATGTGCCGGCCGCCTACATGAGCATGTTCGTCTATGCGTGCCTGGCGGGGGCGAGCTTCCTGTCGCTCGTCTTCCGTCACGCCCTGGCCGACGCCGCGGCCCAGGCGGCCGCCCCTCTGGGCGCGGCCTTCACGTTTCTGGCCCTGGTCACCGGCTCGCTCTGGGGCGCGCCCATGTGGGGAACCTGGTGGGTCTGGGACGCGCGCCTGACCTCGGTCCTGGTGCTGTTGCTTCTGTACCTCGCCTATATGGCCCTGCGCGCCTCGCTCGACGATGAGACAAAGGCCGCCCGCGCCGCCGCCATCCTGGCCCTGGTGGGGATCGTCAACCTGCCCATCGTCAAGTTCTCGGTCGACTGGTGGAACACCCTGCACCAAGGCGCCTCGGTGTTCCGCGACGAAGGCCCGGCCATGCCCGCCGTCTACCTCTGGCCGCTCGGCCTGATGGCCCTGGCCTATACCTCGGCTTTCGGCTCGCTGTGGCTGGTGGGCATCCGCGCCCAGGTCTGGCGGCGCCGGGCCGAGGCGGCCGCCCTGCGCGCGGCCAGGAGCTGAGATGCTGGACCTCGACGCCGGAAAGTACGCGGCCTTTGTCTGGCCCGCCTATGCGATCACGCTGGCGGTGTTCGCCGCCATGATCTGGGCCACCCTGGCCCGCGCCCGCCGCTGGCGGCGCCAGGCGGAGAAGGGCGACCGGTGAGCCGCTGGCTAGCGATCCTGCCGCTGGTCGCCCTGGCGGCCCTGGCCCTGCTGTTCGGTGTCTATTCGCTGAAGCGCGACCCCCAGGTGCAGCCCGACGCCCTGGTGGGCAAGCCCGTCCCAGAGCTCACCCTGCCCCGCCTGGACGACGGACGGCCTGCCCCCCTGCGCACGGCGCTCGGCGAGGGACCGACACTGGTCAACATCTTCGCCTCCTGGTGCGCCCCCTGCGAGATCGAGCATCCGGTGCTGGTCGGCCTGAAGAGCCAGGGCGTGCGGATCGTGGGCGTCGCCTACAAGGACGCGCCGGATAACACCAAGGCCTTCCTCGGCCGGCTCGGCGATCCTTTCGCCGAGCGGCTGGTGGACCGCGACGGCCGCGCCGGGATCGAACTGGGCGTCACCGGCGTGCCCGAGACCTATCTGGTCGGCGCCGACGGTGTGATCCTGGCCAAGCACACCGGGCCGCTGACCCCGGCGGACGCCCGAAACCTGCTGGCCAAGGCGCGGCGTTAACCAAACCTTGAGGCGGCTGCGGCAGGTTCGCCAAGACTTGATTAACCATAAGGCCCGCCCGTGAGCACGGTCCGCCCGCCGATCTTCCCGCAAGCCCAGACGCCCGGCCCGGCGATCCAGCCGTCGCGCAATGCGGGCCAGCGGGCGTTCTTCGAAGCCGCCCTCGGCAAGGCCGCGCCTCAGGCGCAGGCGGTGATGGCGCCGCCGTCCGCGCCCGTTCAGAAAATCCCGACCAACCTGCCTGCCGATCCGCCGGAGAAGATCCTGCGGCCGGGGTCGTTGCTGGATATCCGGGTCTAAGCCGCCTTCTTCACCTTCTTCTTCTTCGGCTTCTCGGCCTTCTTCGGCTTCTCGGCCTTCGGCGCTTTTTCCTCGGGCTCGCCGGCGCGGACCAGGTCGCGCAATGCGCCGACCAGGGTCTCGCGCTTGTTCGGGCCCAACAGCTTCAGCAGCCGGGCGTCGGCCTTGGCCATCTTGGGCCTGGCCTCTTCCAGAGCCGTGCGACCAGGCTCCGTCAGGCTGACGGCGTTGGCTCGCGCGTCGGAGGTCGAGCGCTGGCGCTCCAGCAGCCCTTTGGCGATCATCCGGGCGGCCATGTCGGCCAGGGTCGAGCGGTCGATGCCGGTGATTTTCACCAGGTCGGTCTGGGTCAGGCCCTCATGGGCCTCCACCGCCGCCAACACCGCGTACTGACGCTGGGTGATCGCACCCGCGCCCAGTTCGTCGGCATAGATGTCCAGCGCCAGTTGCAACGCCCGATGCAGGAGATGGCTGGGCGAACGGTCCAGGGCCGGCAGCCCCTTGCCCGGCTTGTCGTTCGACTTGGTCTTGGCCATGGCTCGCCCCGATCTCCGCGTCATCCGCACGCTGACGCTAACGCGTCACGGTGTCGATTTGACGACAGATGGTCCGTGGGCGGCGCAACCGCCAGGGGTCGCGCCAATCCTATTCGACGTGCGGCGGCGGCGGCTCGTCGGTCTTGGCGTATTTCATCATCAGCGGCACCTGGGCGAACGAGAACAGCACCGTGATCACCAGGATTCCGGGGAAGCGGAACGCAACCCAGATGTCGTCTGGCTGGGTGCGCCAGACCGCTTCGTTGAGAGCCGCCAGCGCCAGGAAGAACAGTCCGTAGTGCAGGGTCAGCCTGCGCCACCCCTCATCCGGCATCTGGATCGAGTCGCCCATAAGCAGCTTGAGCGGGTTCTTCCGCAGCGCCAGGCCCGCCAGCAGGATCACCCCGAAGGCGGTGTTCATCACCGTGGGCTTGATCTTCAGCAGCCGGGGATCGTGGAACACCAGCGACAGGGTCCCGAAGAACAGCGCCGCCACCCCGCCGATCAGCGGGAAGGGCGCGATCCGGCGCTCGACCACGAAGCCGATCAGCAGCGCCACGGCCGAGCCCGCCACCAGCGCCCAGGTCGCCTGGCTGAGCGCCTCGGCTTGGATGACGCCGGTGGCGCGAAAATAGACGAAGGCGGCGAGGAAGGCCGCCAGGCCGCCGAAGTCGACGATCCCGCGCACCCACTTGCGGGCGGTTGGCGACAGGGTCATGCGTCCTCCAGACCGACGAGGGTTCGGGCGAAGGCGCGGGCCTTGAAGGGCTGCAGGTCCTCGATCCCCTCGCCCACGCCGATCAGTTTGATGGGGCTGTCGCTGGCTTGGGCCACGGGCACCAGCACCCCGCCCCGGGCGGTGCCGTCCAACTTGGTCATGACGATCCCCGACACGCCGATCTGGTTGCCGAAGATGTTTTCCTGGGCCAGCGCGTTGCGGCCGACCGTGGCGTCCAGAACCAGCAGGGTCTCGTGCGGCGCGTCGGGCAGGGTCTTCTTCACCACCCGAATCACCTTCAGCAATTCGTCCATCAGGCCCTGCTTGTTCTGCAGGCGGCCGGCGGTGTCGATCAGCACCACGTCGTGGCCGTTGGCGCGCGCGGTCTCGATGGCGTCGAAGGCCAGGCCGGCGGCGTCCGAACCGGTGGGCCGCGACATGAAGTCGGCCTCCGCCCGATCGGCCCAGACCTTGAGCTGCTCGACGGCGGCGGCGCGGAAGGTGTCGCCGGCCACCACCAGCACCTTGGCGCCGCGCCCGGTCAGGTCGGCGGCGATCTTGCCCAGCGTCGTGGTCTTGCCCGACCCGTTGACCCCGATGAACAGCACGACATAGGGCTTGGGGCCCGACAGGGGCTCGAAGGTCCCCTCGCGGGTCTCCAGCTCGGCGCCGATGTACTCGGCCAGGGCTTCCTTGATCTCCTGCTCGTCGACGCTCTTGCCGAACTTGGCGTCGGAGAACCGCTGGGTGATGCGGGCGGCCGAGTGCGGGCCGAGATCGGCCTCGATCAGCATCTCCTCCAGCTCGTCCAGCTTGGCCTGGTCCAGCGGCTGCTTGGTGAAGGTGGAGACCACCTGCTCGGTCATCTGCTTCGACGAGCGCGACAGCCCGCTGGTCAGACGCTGGAGCCAGCCCTTTTTCGGTTCGGTCATGGGCGGGCTTCTAGCGGGTCAAGGCGTTGCGCGATAGAGGTTTGCCCATGGACGCGCTCGCCGCCACCCTCGTCTGGCTCGACTACGGGGCCGTGGCCGTGTTCGGCGCCACGGGGGCCCTGGCCGCCGCACGGCAGAAGCACGACATCATCACGTTCGGCTTCTTCGCGGCCGTGACGGGTGTCGGCGGCGGAACCCTGCGCGACCTGCTGATCGGCGCGCCGGTCTTCTGGGTGGACCGTCCTGGCTACATCCTGGCCTGCCTGGCCGCCGCCCTCGCCGTCTGGGTGTTCGGCGCCGGACAGGCGCGGATGCGGGTGCTGCTGTGGCTCGATGCGCTGGGTATGGCCGCCTATTGCGTGGTCGGCGCGGCCAAGGCGGGCGCCCTGGACGTGCCCCCCTTCTCCGCCGTGGTCATGGGGACGCTGACGGCCTGCTTCGGCGGGGTGATCCGCGACGTCCTGGCGCACGAACCGTCCATCCTGCTGAAACGCGAGATCTACGTGACCTGCGCCATGGTCGGCGCGGGGGTCTTCGTGGTGCTGGAGCTCGCGGGCCTGCCGTCGGTCCCCGCCGGGATCGCGGGTTTCCTGGCCGCCTTCGTGATCCGGACGGGCGCGATCCTCTGGGGCTGGAGCCTGCCTGGATTCCCTGGACGGGGGCGTGATCGGGGGCGGCCGGAGGGCGACGAGCCTACCTAGACAGCGGCCATTCCGCCGTGTCGTGGTCGGGGTGCTGATGGCTGACGATACCATCGAAGAAGGCTTGGCTCTCCGCCACCTCCGCGAGGGACTTCACCGGCAGGTCGCCCATCTCCGCCACCCACGGGAGAGCGCTTCCCAGCGACATCTGGATCACCGGCCGCAGGGGCGCCGGATCGTCGAAGGCGCCGATGGCCAGCTCGATGACCTGGGCGCTCCACTCATAGGTCAGCGGCGTGCCGCAATCGCCGCAGAAGCCCCGCGACACCTTGTTGGAGCTGGCGAACCGCTTTGGTCCGCCCCGGGTCCATTCCAGCTCGGCGACCTTCACCGAGACGAGCGGTCCGTAGAAACTTCCGAAGGCTTTCTGGCACATGCGGCAGTGACAGATGGAGGGGCGGCCCAGGTCGCCGCTCACCCTGAAACGCACCGCGCCGCATTGGCATCCGCCGGACACGCTGCTCATTCCGCCGCCTCCAGAACCGCGACCTTCCCAAGGGCCTTGCCGCCCGCGTGACCGGTGATGGTCATGGGGACGATGGCGCCCACGGCGGCCTCGCCGGTGAAGGCGATTTCGGTGAAATCCTCGGCCCGGGCCACGCCGTCGCGTTCGACTAGCCCGGTGACCGTTCGTCCGACCTGCCGCTCCAGGTGCCGGACCAAGGCCGCCTCGCCCGCCGCCCGCAGGCGCGCGGCGCGGTCCTTGATCACTGGGCGCTGGAGTTGCGGCATTCGCGCCGCCGGCGTTCCAGGGCGCGGGCTGAATGGGAACACATGCAGGAAAGACAGGCCCCCCTGGTCGACCAGGCGAAGAGTGTTCTCGAACATCTCCTCGGTCTCGGTCGGAAACCCCGCGATGAAGTCGGCGCCGAAGGCCGTGTCAGGCCGCACGGCGCGAACATCGGCGATCAGCATCAAGGCGTCGGCGCGCAGGTGGCGGCGCTTCATGCGCTTCAGGATCATGTCGTCGCCGGCCTGCAGCGACAGGTGCAGATACGGCATCAGCCGCGGGTCCTCGGCCAGGCACCGCATCAGGTCCGGATCGATCTCGGCCGCGTCGATGGACGACAGGCGCAGGCGTGGCAGTTCGGGGACCAGCTTCAGGATGCGGGCGACCAGTTGGCCGAGCGTCGGCTGGCCCGGCAGGTCGGACCCCCAGCTGGTGATGTCGACGCCGGTCAGCACCACCTCGAGATAGCCCTGGGCGGTCAGCTTGCGGACCTGCTCGACCACCTCGCCGGCGGCGGCCGAGCGGGAATTGCCCCGGCCGAAGGGGATGATGCAGAAGGTGCAGCGGTGATCGCACCCGTTCTGCACCTCCACATAGGCCCGGGCGCGGTCCTTGAGCCCGTCGATCAGGTGACCGGCGGTCTCGCGCACGCTCATGATGTCGTTGACCCGAACCCGGCCCTCGGGCGCCGCGGCGGAATAGGCGCCGGCCTGGGACTTCTCGGCGTTGCCCAGCACCAGGTCGACCTCGGCCATGCCGGCGAAGGCCAAGGGATCGATCTGGGCCGCGCAGCCGGTGACGATCAGCCTGGCGTCGGGACGTTCACGCCGGGCCTTGCGGATCGCCTGGCGCACCTGGCGCACGGCCTCGCCCGTCACCGCGCAGGTGTTGAACACGATGGCGTTGGAAAGCCCATCCTCCGAGGCGCGCGCGCGGATGACCTCGCTCTCATAGGCGTTGAGGCGGCAGCCGAAGGTGACGATGTCGACGTCGGGCTTCACGGCAGCGTTCCCGTGAAATCCACCTGGGCCGGACCCGTCATGATCACATGGCCGTCGCTCTCGCGCCATTCGATGGTCAACTCGCCGCCATCCAATTCCAGCGTGGCGATACGGTCCGTCAGGCCGCGCCGATGGCAGGCCACCAGGGCGGCGCAAGCGCCGGTGCCGCAGGCCTTGGTCAGGCCGGCGCCGCGCTCCCAGACCCGCAGCCGGATGCGGTCGCGGGCGATCACCTGGGCGAACCCGACGTTGACGCCTTCGGGGAACAGCCGGTGATGCTCGATCATCGGGCCGACCTGGGTGACCGGCGCGGTTTCGATATCGGGCACGAAGAACACCACGTGCGGATTGCCCATGGAGACGCAGCCGGGGGTGTGGAGGATCGGTGCGTCGATGGGGCCGACCTGCAGCTCGATCCCCTTGGTGTCCATGTCCTCGGCCAGCGGGATCTGGGTCCAGTCCAGGCCCGGCGCACCCATGTCGACGCTGACGACCTTGTCGCCGGCGCGCGTGGCGGTGAGCAGGCCGCTTGCGGTCGACATCACCGCGCTGTCACGGCCCGAGGCCTCCATCAGCAGCCAACCCACGCAACGGCTGGCGTTGCCGCAGGCGCCGACCTCCTCGCCGTCGGCGTTCCAGAAGCGCACGGCGGCGTCGGCCTGATCCGAAGCCTCGATGGAGACAAGCTGGTCGCAGCCGATCCCGGACTGGCGGCTGGCGATCGCGCGCACCTCTTCAGGCGTCGGCGCGAACGGCGCGGATCGGGCCTCGACCACGACAAAGTCGTTGCCGAGCCCGTTCATCTTCAGGAACGGACGGCTCATGGCCGGGGCTATATAGGCGAGAAACGTCCGCCGATCACCTTTGACGAGACAGACCCTGCCCGGCCGATTTATCCATGACGCCATGAAGCTGTTTTCCACGGCGCTCGCAGGCGCCCTGCTCATCGCCCCGGCCGCCTTCGCGCAAGGCCCGGCCGACCCGTTCATCTGGCTCGAGGATATCGACTCGCCACGGACCATGGCCTGGGTCGAGGCGCAGAACGCCAAGTCCACGAAGCGCCTGGAGGGCGACGCCCGCTACGCGCCATTCCTGGCGGAGGGCCGGGCGATCTTCACCGCCACAGACCGCATCCCGCAACCCAGCTTCCGCGCCGGCGGGATCGACAACTTCTGGCAGGACGCCGCCAACACCCACGGGGTCTGGCGGCATACCTCACAGGCCTCCTATCGGACCGACCAACCGGCCTGGGACGTGGTGCTCGACGTCGACCAACTGGCCAAGGCCGAGGGCAAGAACTGGTTCTGGAAGGGCGCGATCTGCGTGAAGCCGGCGGAGACGCTCTGCTTGGTCCGGCTCTCCAATGGCGGTGGCGACGCCGTCGAACTGCGCGAGTTCGACACGACGAAGAAGGCCTTTGTCGAGGGCGGGTTCCGCCTGGCCGAGGGCAAGCAGTACGTGGACTGGCTGGACGCCGATACCCTGGTCGTCGGCCGCGAGTGGACCCCGGGCGAGGTGACCGCCTCGGGCTATCCCTACGTCCTGAAGATCCTGACCCGCGCAGGCGAGGCGCGCGAAATCTATCGCGGCAAGACGGAAGACGTCTGGGCCCAGCCCAGCGTCCTGCGTGGCGAGGGCGGACGGATCGACGGGGTGCTGATCCAGCGCGGCCTGTCGTTCTTCGAGTCCGAATACAACATCCATGTCGGCGGCAAGCTGACGCCGACGCCCTTGCCGCCCAAGGCCCAGTATCAGGCCTATGTGGACGGCCAGATGGTCTTCACCCTGCAGGAGCCGTGGTCCGGCTTCCAAAGCGGCGCCCTGATCGGCCTCGACTCCAAGTCCTTGAAGCCCGAGCTGATCTTCCAGCCCGGCCCCCGGCAGGCGATCCAGAACGTGTCCGACACCAAGGGCATGCTGGCGGTCGAACTGCTCGAGGACGTGAAGGGGGCGATCGACGTCTATGATCGCAAGGGCGGCAAGTGGGCCGCTCAGCGCCTGACCCTGCCCGGGGACGCCACGCTCACCCTGGGCTCGACCTCCGGGGAGAGCGACCAACTCTTCGTCGCCGCCGAGAGCTTCCTGTCGCCCAACAGCCTGTGGCTGGCCGACGGCGCGAGCGGCAAGGCGGTTCAAGTCAGGGCGCTGCCCGCGCGATTCGACGCCTCCAAGGATCAGGTCGACCAGTATTGGGCGACCTCCAGCGACGGGACCAGGATCCCCTATTTCGTGGTCCGCCCGAAGGCCGCCAAGCTCGACGGATCGATCCCGACCATCCTCTACGGCTACGGCGGGTTCCAGGTGGCCAAGCCGCCGATCTACATCCCCGAGATGGGCAAGATCTGGCTGGAACGCGGCGGCGCCTATGTGATCGCCAATATCCGCGGCGGCGGCGAGTTCGGCCCGGCCTGGCACCAATCTGTCTTGCGCGAGAAGCGTCAGCTCGCCTTCGACGATTTCGCCGCCGTGGCTCGAGACCTCGCGGCGCGCAAGATCACCTCGGCGCGGCGCCTGGGCATCTATGGCCGCTCCAACGGCGGTGTGCTGACCACCGTGTCGCTGACCCAGCATCCCGAGCTATGGAACGCCGTGGTGGTGGAGAGCCCGCTGACCGACATGCTGCGCTATCACAAGCTGTCGGCCGGCGCGTCATGGGTCGGGGAATACGGCAACCCCGATGTTCCCGCCGACCACGCCTTCATCGCCAAGTATGACGGCTATCTGAACCTGAAGTCCGGCCAGAAATACCCCGAGCCCTACATCACCACCAACACCCGCGACGACCGTGTCCATCCGGGCCACGCCAGGAAGTTCGCCGCGAAGATGGAGGCGCTCGGCTACCCCTACCTCTATTTCGAGAACACCTTCGGCGGCCACGCCAACGACGCCGACCCCGAGCTGAACGCCCGGCGCTGGGCGCGGCACTACGTCTATCTCAGCCAGAAGCTGGTCGACT
>NZ_JANOCX010000202.1:0-15921 GCF_031412415.1 Phenylobacterium sp. | reverse complement strand
GCCGCGGCGGCCGATGGCCAGCGACAGTTGTTCGTCGGGAACGACCACTTCGACGCGCTCGTCCTCCTCGTCCATCACCACCTTGGAGACTTCGGCGGGGGCCAGACCGTTGACGATGAAGGTCGCCTCGTCCGGGCTCCACTGGATGATGTCGATCTTCTCACCCTGCAGCTCGGCCACCACCGCCTGCACGCGCGAGCCGCGCATGCCGACGCAGGCGCCGACCGGGTCGATGGAGCTGTCGTTTGAGACCACGGCCATCTTGGCGCGCGAGCCCGGGTCGCGGGCCACGGCGCGGATCTCGATCACGCCGTCATAGACCTCAGGAACTTCCTGGGCGAACAGCTTGGCCATGAAGCCGCCGTGCGCGCGGCTGAGCAGGATCTGCGGCCCCTTGGTCTCGCGACGGACGTCGTAGATGTAGCAGCGGATCCGGTCGCCGATGTTGAAGTTCTCGCGGGGGATCGACTGGTCGCGGCGCATGATGCCTTCGCCGCGGCCCAGGTCGACGACGGTGTTGCCGTACTCGACCCGCTTGACCACGCCGTTGACGATCTCGCCCACGCGGTCCTTGAACTCCTCGAACTGGCGCTCGCGCTCGGCTTCGCGGACCTTCCCGGTGACCACCTGGCGGGCCATCTGCGTCTGGACGCGGCCGAACTCGAAGGGCGGCAGGATTTCCTCGTAGGTCTTGCCGATCACCGCGTCCTTGTCGGTGCGCTTGGCGTCCGACAGGCGCAGGATGCCGACCGGCTCCTCATCGCCCGCCTCGACGTCCCAGGTCACATCGTCGCTGACCACCGTGACCACCCGCTTGACGGTGGTCTCGCCGGTCTTCTGATCGATATGGACCCGAATATCGTGCTCGGCGCCGTAGCGCGAGCGCGCGCCCTTTTGGATCGCCTCCTCGATCGCCTCGATGACGATCTCCTTGTCGATCGACTTTTCGCGGGCCACGGCCTCGGCGATCTGGAGCAGTTCAAGCCGGTTGGCGGAGATGCCGGTCAGGCTCATGGGTGTCGTCCCTTTATTCGGAGGTCTCTTGTTGGGTTTCGTCGCCGACGAGGCGGGCGGCGCGTTCTTCGGCGCCGCGCTTCATCAGCGCATCAGTCAGGATCAGCTTGGCCTCGACCACCCAGGCGAAGGGGACCAGGGCGGTGGCCTCCTCGCCTTCCAGGTCGATGGCGACATTCTCGTCTTCCACGCCGGCCAGGACGCCGCGGAATCGCTTGCGGCCCTCGGCGACGCGGTCGAGTTCGATGCGGGCCTCGTGGCCCTCATAGTTGGCGAAGTCTTTCAGCCGGGTCAGCGGCCGGTCGACGCCCGGTGAGGAGACTTCCAGCGTATATTCGCCGGAAACCGGATCGGCGGCGTCCATGATCTCGGAGATGGCGCGCGACAGCCGCGCGCAGTCCTCGACCACCATCTCGCCGTCCGGGGTCTCGGCCATGATCTGCAGGCGCCGGGCGTGCTCGCCGCCCATCAGGCGCAGTCGCACGATCTCATAGCCGGCCGCCTCGGCGACGGGGTCGAGCAGCTCCAGGAGCTTCTGGTCTTCCGCGGTCTTGCCACGCATAAGCTTGGCCGCTCTCCGGCAACAAAAAAGCGGCCGGGCCGAAGCCTGCCGCTCGTAGGCGCTATCCAGCGCTAACGGACGATGTGAGCGCTCTTATAGCGCGCCGACACAGGCTTGTCACGGGGTCTCGCCGATCACCAGGTTGAGCTGTTCGCCGAATGGCTCGCAGAGCGGAGGTCCAGGTCCGGTGAGGTCGAGGCGGACCAGGGCGTCGGTGTCGCCCGCGCTCACCACCAGGTCGCCGGCCGCGCCTCGGTACAGCCTGCCGTGGAATGGGGAGAAGGCTGACTCGACGTCCCCGGAGCGCGCGAAACCCAAGGCCTCCAGCGCGCGGCCCGACGCCTCGGAATCGGGCGTCGAGAACCAAACGCGACGCAGCCGCGCGCCCGCGGCCGGAGCGTTTCGGGCGTCGTACAGCGGCTGGTCGAACACCGGCGAGCCCCAGGCTTCCGGCCGCGGGCCATAGTCGATCACGAAGATCCGGTTGAGCACGCCGTGATCGCGGCGGAAGGTCAGCATCGACCAGGGCGATCCGTCGCTCGCCTCGCGCCAGCGCCCGGACCGCACGCGCCAGCCTTCCCGCGCCGCCAACCGCTCGGCAGCCTCTATCTCGCCACGCAGGCCCAGGAAGACCTGACCGCCCTGCTCACCCGGCCCGACCTGGTGGAGGTCGACGAAGGCGCCGCCCGCGAAGCGCACGCCACGCGCCACGCGACGGCCATCGGGGAAGAAGCCATCCAGCACGGGAAACCCTGTCAGTTCGGCAAGCCGATCGGCCAGGCCGTCGCGCCGCGCGGTCCAGATGGCCAGGTGGTCGAGCGCCAGCATTTGAATCCTCCGCCTCGCGGACGATTTACGTTTGTAGTTTTCGAGTCAAGGGCGAGTTGGCGCGGACGACGCGGGATTTTGCATCACTGGCGGCCAAATCGACGCGCCAGGGCCGCCGCGCCCTTTTCCGGAGCGCACGAATAGTCCACACACCGCCCGCCTCCCTTTTTGTGTTCGGACAAGGTCCTTCCTCCCCATGGACATCACCAAGATCCCCGTCGGCTTCAATCCGCCCTACGACGTCAACGCCATCATCGAGATCCCGCAGGGCGGCGAACCGGTGAAGTACGAGCTGGACAAGGAGTCCGGGGCGATCTTCGTCGACCGCTTCCTGCACACGGCCATGTACTATCCCGGCAATTACGGCTTCATCCCCCACACCCTGTCGGACGACGGCGATCCCATGGACGTGCTGGTCGTGGGTCCGACCCCGGTGGTGCCCGGCGCGGTGATCCGCGTTCGCCCCATCGGCACCCTGATGATGGTCGACGAGGCCGGCGGGGACGAGAAGGTCCTGGCCGTGCCGGTGGACAAGCTGCATCCGTTCTACGCCGGCGTGGATTCCTGGCGCGGCTTGCCGGCCATCCTCACCGAGCAGATCGCCCACTTCTTCCAGCACTATAAGGACCTGGAGAAGGGCAAGTCGGTCGAGATCGTGCGCTGGGCCGATCCGGAAGAGACTGGCGAGCTGATCCGCCAGGGGATCGAGCGCGCCAACGCCGCCGGCAAGGGCTGGACGGGCGCCTAGCGCCGGACGAAGTCGAAGAACACCGGGGCGCAGTCGCCCAGGCGCTTTTCCTCGTAGCGGGTGGTGATGTGGTCGGCTGGCGGGGTCCGCCAGTCCGCCGCCGCCTGCGCGGTCCAGTCGAAGTGGGGCGAGGCCAGCACCCGCTCCAGCGCCCAGTCGGCGTAGCCCGCCACGTCGGTGGCGAAGCGCAGGCGCCCTCCGGATTTGAGGACGCGCGCCAGGTCCGCCAGCATCTCGGGCTGGACGATGCGCCGCTTGTGGTGGCGCGCCTTGGGCCAGGGGTCGGGGAACAGGATGAACACCCTCGTCAGGCAGGCGTCGGGCAGGTGGGCGACCAGCTCGCGGGCGTCGCCGTCCTGGATGCGGACGTTCTTCAGCCCCTGCTCTGAGACGTGGCGCACGGCGCTGGCCACCCCGTTCAGGAACGGCTCGCAGCCGATGATCAGCACCTGGGGCGCGCGGCCCGCCTGGGCGGCCATGTGCTCACCGCCGCCGAAGCCGATCTCCAGCCAGACCTCGTTGGCCTCAGGCATGAGCTCGCGCGGATCGAACGGCGCCTGCGGCGCGCGGATCTGCGGCAGCAGGGTTTCGACCAGGGCGGCCTGGCGAGGCTTGATCGGGCGCGACTTGATGCGCCCGTAGGATCGCATCAGCGGGTGGGCGGTCTCTTCCATGGGCGCCGTCTAGCCGATGGCGGGCCCGGCGTGAATTGCCCCGCGCGATTTGGGCGGCTCGCCGCGGACCCGCCCCCGGCAGGCGAAGCGTCGCAGGCGGTTTTCTTCCTGGCCGTCACCGCGGGTG
Source organism: Phenylobacterium sp. (assembly GCF_031412415.1). Taxonomy (GTDB): domain Bacteria; phylum Pseudomonadota; class Alphaproteobacteria; order Caulobacterales; family Caulobacteraceae; genus Phenylobacterium. Next base: position 11,968 of record NZ_JANOCX010000202.1, on the reverse strand, counting down.
GCGGGCATCGTCCGAGAACGAATCGTCGGCGCCAGGGGAGTTTGTGATGGATCGAGTCCTGAATGCGCTCAGCTACTTCTTCAACGCCAACACTCTGAACCCTCACGGCATATGCCTACTTTGGCGACCGGAGCTGATCTGGACCCACGCGATCTCGGACATCCTGATCGGCCTGGCCTACTTCTCCATTCCCCTGGCCATCGGCATGTTCCTGTACCGGCGCCCGGACGTCCGGTTCGGCTGGGTGCTGTGGATGTTCGTGGCGTTCATCATGCTGTGCGGGGTCACGCACTTCATGGCGGTCTGGACCCTGTGGAACGCCCACTATGGGATCGAGGCCCTGTTGAAGGCCCTGACCGCGGTCGCCTCCGTCATGACGGCGGTGGCGCTGTGGCCCCTGCTGCCCAGGATCATCGCCCTGCCCGCCGCCGCGACGCTGCAGGCGCGGATCGAGGAGCGCGACCAGGCGCTCAACGATCTTCGCGGCGCCATGGCCACCATGGTGGAGATGCGCGAGCACGAGACCCGTCAGAAGCTGCTTTTGGACGAGTTGAACCACCGGGTGAAGAACACCCTGGCCTCCGTACAGTCGATCGCGTCTCAGACCATGCGCGGCGCGGGCGACATGGGCGAGTTCAAGGATTCCTTCGTCGAGCGCCTGATGGCGCTGTCCTCCACCCACGACCTGCTGGTCAAGCGCGAGTGGACCAGCGCTTCCCTTCGCGAACTGGTGGACGCCACGCTCGGCCACTACGGCCGGCCATACGCCTATGCAGGGCCCGACCTGCGGCTGCACTCGAACTTCGCTGTGACCTTCGGCATGGCCCTGCACGAACTGGCGACCAACGCACTGAAGCACGGCGCATGGGCGTCGGGCGGGCGGGTGGACATCTCGGTGGGCGAGGGCGAAGGCGGCGCGATCCGCATCGTCTGGCGCGAGAGCGGCGGGCTGGCGGTGAACGCGCCGGAACAGACGGGCTTCGGCTCGCGACTGCTGGAGCGCGGCGTCGCCGGAGAGCTGGGCGGCGAGGTGACCATGGACTACCGGCGCGAGGGGCTGGTCTGCGCCATCCAGGCGCCGGCGTCCGAGAAGATCGCGTTCCAGGACAGCCCGGAGGCCGTCCTGGAAAGGCTTTAGGCCAGGCCCTTCAGCTGGTCGATTAGGTCGGTCTTCTCCCAGGAGAAGCCGCCCTCGTTGTCAGGTTGGCGGCCGAAGTGGCCATAGGCCGCGGTCCGCGCGTAGATCGGGCGGTTGAGGCCGAGGTGCTCACGGATGGCGCGCGGCGTGGCGCCGCCGATCATCTGCGGCAGGGCCAGTTCCAGCTTGGCGGGATCGACTTCGCCGGTCCCGTGCAGGTCGACATAGAAGCTGAGCGGGTTGGCGACGCCGATGGCGTAGCTGATCTGGATGGTGCACTTGCGCGCCAGGCCCGAGGCCACGACGTTCTTGGCCAGGTAGCGGCAGGCATAGGCCGCGGAGCGGTCCACCTTGGTGGGGTCCTTGCCCGAGAACGCGCCGCCGCCGTGCGGCGAGGCGCCGCCGTAGGTGTCGACGATGATCTTGCGACCGGTGATCCCGGCGTCGCCATCAGGGCCGCCGATCAGGAAGCGGCCGGTCGGATTGACGTGCCACTTGGTCTTCTTGGTCACCAGGCCCGAGGGCAGGACGCTTTCGACATAGGGCTTGATCAGGGCCTGGATGCGCTTGGAGTTGGCGCCGAGGTCGCCGATCTTCTTCTTGTGCTGGGTGGAGACCACGATCTGCAGGATCTCGACCGGCCGGCCGTCCTGGTACAGGACCGTCACCTGGCTCTTGGCGTCGGGCTCCAGGGCCTCGCACTCGCCGGAGTGACGGACCTCGGCCAGCTTGCGCAAGATGTCGTGGGAGAACTGCAGGGTGGCGGGCATGAGCTGCGGAGTCTCGTCGCAGGCGTAGCCGAACATGATCCCCTGGTCGCCCGCGCCCTCTTCCTTCTTGTCGGTCGAGTCGACGCCCACGGCGATATCGGCCGACTGGGCGTGCAGGTAGTTGTGGAACTTGGCCTTCTCCCAGTGGAAGCCCTTCTGCGCGTAGCCGATGTCCTTGACCGCCGCGCGGACCTTGGGTTCCAGCGTGGCCAGGATGTCCTTGGTGAGCTGCTTGCTCTCGGCCTTCGACGCCCCCGGCTTGCCGGCGCGGACTTCGCCCGCCAGCACGATGCGATTGGTGGTCACCAGGGTCTCGCAGGCGACTCGCGCTTGCGGCTCGGCGGCCAGGAAGGCGTCGACGACCGTGTCGGAGATACGGTCGGCCACCTTGTCCGGATGGCCTTCGGACACGCTTTCGCTGGTGAAGATGTAGGAGGAACGGCTCAAGACGATAGCTCCGGAAAATGGGCGCGGACCGCCGCTTCCGGGCGATCCGACTGAACGTCGGCGCGAACCTATAAAGAAATCTTTATATCCCGCAAGCGAGACCATGACCCGCTTGGTTAAGCCTTAGGCCTCGTCGTCCTCTTCGACCATGGCGCGGACCAAATCCAGAATCCGGCGGCGCACGCGGGGGCGGCGGATCTTGGGGAACGTGTCGGCCAACTCCAGGCCCTCGGCGGTGAGCAGGAAGGCCTGCGAGCCCGGGCGGGACTCGGCGCCGGCCAACCCTCCGTCCTCACCTTCGGGCAGGCCCTCGAAGAAGTAGGCGGTGGACGTCTTCAGGGCGCGGGCCATCTCGTAGAGCTTGGAGGCCGAGACCCGGTTGGCGGCCCGTTCGTATTTCTGGACCTGCTGGAAGGTGAGCCCGATGGCTTCGGCCAGCTTTTCCTGGCTGACGCCCATCTCCTTGCGGCGAAGACGAATCCGCAGGCCGACATGCAGGTCGACCGGGTTGGGGGCAGGATCGGGTTCCTTGGCCATGCTCAACCCTAGACGGAGGGAAGCCCGACCGTCAAAAAATTGACCGTTACGTCAGTTCAACGGCCGCCGCTTGACCCGCCCGAACACAAGAACCGCCGCTGAAATGAGCAGCATGCCGGCGAATCCGGCGTCGCCGAAGCGAGCGTAGGGCGTCGCCGGCAGGGCCGCGGGGAGCGCCGCGTCGATCACACCCTCCATACCGAGCCCAAGCCGGACACCCGCGCGCCCATGGGCGTCGATCACCGTCGAGACCCCGGTCGGGGTGGCGCGCACGATTGGCAGGCCCTCCTCGATGGCGCGATAGCTGGCGATGTTCAGGTGCTGCAGCGGACCGCTGGCGCCGCCGAACCAGGCGTCGTTGGACACATTGAGCAGCCAGGCCGGGCGAAGCCCCGTCCGCCGCGCCGCCGCGCTGGCGAAGCCAGGAAACAGCGCCTCGTAGCAGATAAGCGGCTGCACGCCGGGCAGGCCGCGCAGCGTCAGGGGGCGCGGCTCGGGACCGGCCGTGAAGTCCTCCGGCATGTGCACCAGGCTGCGGATGCCCAACCGGGTGGCCAGGTCGCCCAGGGGCAGGAACTCGCCGAACGGCACCAACCGGTGCTTGTCGTAGACCCCGCTCACGGTCAGGCCGCCGGCCTCGCGGCGCAGGGCGACCAGGCTGTTGAAATAGTCGACGCCGCCCGCCTCTGATCTTCCCGCGCGATTGGCCCCCAGCATCAGGGTCTGGCCCGGCGCGAGCGCGCCCGCCAACCGGTCCACATAGGGACTTCCGGGCGCCAGCAGGTCGTCGATCACCGCCGGCAGGGCGCCTTCCGGCCAAACCACGATCGCCGGCGTCGCGCCGCCCTGCCGGGTCAGGCGGACATAGGTCGAGACGATGGCGTCCAGGTTCTCCGGCTTCCATTTGTCCTTCTGGTCGATATTGGCCTGGACGATCCGTAGGCGCGGCGCGTCGGCGGCCGGGGCCGGCGTGTCGGCCAGCCGCACAGCGCCCGCGCCGTAGAGCCCCGCCAGGGCCAGGAGCGCCACGCCCACGGCGGCGAACCTGGCGCGCCGGGGCTCGGCGCCCAGCAGCAGGATCGGGCTGGCCGCGAGGGCGATGGTGATCCAGGTCATGCCATAGGCGCCGACCACCGAGGCCGTCTGGGACATCGCCCCTCCCGCCGCCCAGGTCTCGCCCGGCAGGTTCCACGGAAAGCCTGTGAAGACGTGGCCGCGCAGCCATTCGGCCGCGGCGAAGACCCCCGCGAACACCAGCACCCGCGAGACGCCTCGCGGCGAAAGCCAGCGATAGACCAGGCCCGCCGCCCCCCAGAACAGGGCCAGGCCGCCGGCCATGAACAGCAGGGCGAAGGGCGCCATCCAGCCCTGGTTGGCGGCGTCCACCTGGAACGGCTCGGTGATCCACCAGACCCCGACGCCGAAATAGCCGACCCCGGCCAGCCACCCGTACAGGAAGGCCGAGCGCTTTAGACGGATGCTCCGGAATTCACTTTCGACCGCGCCCAGCAGCACGGCGTAGCCCAGCAGGCCAGGCAGGAACCCGAACGGCGGATGGGCCAGACCCGCCGCCAGACCGGCGGCGAGCGTCAGCAGACGCGGGGTCCAGTCGGACGGACGCTTCAAGGACTAGGCCCCGAGCGCCGGATCGGGTTTGGGGGCGGCGGGCTTGAACCGCACGCGCTTCACCCGTCGAGGGTCGGCGTCCAGCACCTGGATCTCGAACCCGCCGGGATGGGCGATCACCTCGCCGCGCTGCGGGACCCGGCCGGCCAGGGCCGAGACGAGGCCGCCCACCGTGTCGATTTCCTCGTCCAGGTCGGGCGGGGCCAGGTCGGCGTCGAGGGCGGCCTCCAGCTTCTCCAGCGGCGCGCGGCCGTCCACCTCGAACACCCCGCCGGGGCGCGGCGTGACGCTGGCCACGGCGGCTTCGTCGTGCTCGTCGTCGATGTCGCCGACCACAGCCTCGACCAGGTCCTCCATGGTCACCAGCCCGTCGGTGCCGCCGAACTCGTCGATGACCAGGGCCATGTGCGTCCGCTGGGCCTGCATGCGCAGCAGCAGATCGGCGCAGCGCATGGAGCCGGGAACATACAACACCTCGCGGCGCAGCTTCTGCAGGATCAGGTCGCTGGGACCCGGGCGCTTCCCACGTCCCGCCAGCAGCTTGAAGATGTCCTTGACGTGGATCACGCCGACCGGGTCGTCCAGGGTGTCGCGATAGATCGGCATGCGGCTGTGCTCAGCCTCGGCGAAGCGCTCCACCACCTCGTCGAACGGTGTCGACAGGTCGACGGCCACGATGTCCACCCGGGGGGTCATGACATCGTCCACCCGCATGGTCTGGAAGGCGGCGGCCTGCTCGACCAGGGCTCCGCGCGATCCGGTGGCGACGGGAACGGCCAGGGCCTCTCCGGCCTTGCCGCGCAGTCTGCGAAAGAAGGCCCGAACGCCGCGACTTTGATTGGCGGGTTCGGGCGGTCTGGAGCCGTCGGACGCGTTAGTCATGGTCTCCCTGTTCGGCGGCATACGGATCGGGGACCCCCAGTCCCGCCAGGATGACGCGCTCTAGGCCTTCCATCTGTTCGGCCTCGGCGTCCGTCTCATGGTCGTATCCTACTAGATGCAGCACCCCGTGCGCCACCAGGTGCTGAAGGTGGTGGGCGAGAGGCTTGCCCTGCTCGGCGGCTTCCCGCGCGCAGACACCATGGGCCAGGGCCACGTCGCCCAGGTGGCGCTCCGGATTCTGCGGCGCGGGAAATGACAATACGTTGGTGGCGACGTCCTTCTGGCGGAAGCGGGCGTTCAGTTCGCGCACCGTCTGATCGTCGGTGAGCAACAGGGTCACGGCGCCCTCGGTGAAGTCGATATGGGCCAGGGTCGCCTGGGCGGCCGCCAGGACCAAGGCCTCGGCGTCGGGCTCCGCCGCCAGCCAGACCGGGTCCTCGATCTCGAGGTCGATCACATCGTGCGCCCGCGCTTGGCCGCGTCGGCGTCGTAGGCCCGCACGATCCGCTCGACCATCGGGTGGCGCACCACGTCCTCGACCGTGAAGCGGTTCACGCCCACGCCCTTGACCCCTTCCAGCAGGCCGACGGCGTGCGCCAGGCCGGAGTCGCTGGCGTTGACCAGGTCGATCTGCGTGGGGTCGCCGGTTACGGCCATGCGTGCGCCCTCGCCCAGGCGGGTCAGGACCATCTTCATCTGCAGGCGCGAGGTGTTCTGCGCCTCGTCGACGATGACGAAGGCGTGGCTGAGCGTGCGGCCGCGCATGAAGGCGATGGGCACCACCTCGATCTCGCCCTTCTCGCGACGGCGGCGGAACTGCTCGGCGCCCAGGATGTCGGTCAGCGCCTCCCAGACCGGGGCCATGTAGGGATCGACCTTTTCCGACAGGTCGCCCGGCAGGAAGCCCAGTCGCTCACCGGCCTCGACGGCGGGGCGGCTGACGATCAACCGGTCGACCTCGCCGCGCAGCAACAGGCCCGCCCCATGGGCGACCGCCAGGAAGGTCTTGCCGGTGCCGGCGGGGCCCAGGCCGAAGACCAGTTCGCAATTGGCCAGGGCCTCCAGGTAACGCGCCTGGCCCGGGGTCTTGGGGACCACCTGGCCGCGCTTGCCCGTCGGCAACCCGCCCGGCGCCTTGCCAGAACCCGTGCGGGCCTGGCCGATGGCCACGCGCACGTCGGCCTCGGCCACCTCATGGCCGGCGTCGGCGCGCTCGGCCAGGGCGTTGATGACCTGCTTGGCGTGGGCGCGCGCCTTGGAGTCGCCGCTCAGGGCGACCCCGCCGCCCGGGGTCTCCATCAGCACGTCCAGGGCGTCCTCGATCAGGGCCGCGTGGCGGCTGGAGGCGCCGGCCACGGCGCGGACCGCGGCGGCGGAGAGGGGGATGAACTCGGGAGGCTTGCTCACGCGGGGACCTGTTCCAGAACGCCGGCCAGGCTCATCTTGGCGGCGGCTTCGATACGTACCGGAACGATCTGGCCGATCAGGCGATCCGGACCCTCAGCGTGGACGGCCTGGAGATAGGGGCTGCGGCCGGAAAGCTGCCCCGGATGGCGGCCGGACTTCTCGAACAGCACCGGCAGGACCTTGCCTACCTGACTGGCGTTGAAAGCCTTCTGTTGCTCGTCCAGCAGGGCGTTCAGTCGCGCCAGCCGCTCGTCCTTGACCTCTTCGGCCACCTGGCCCGGCATGGCCGCGGCCGGGGTGCCGGGGCGGCGGGAATACTTGAAGCTGAAGGCCGTGGCGTAGCCGACCTCGCGGACCAGGCTCAGCGTCGCCTCGAAATCGCTGTCGCGCTCGCCAGGGAAGCCCACGATGAAGTCGCCGGACAGGGCGATGTCGGGACGCGCGGCGCGGATCTTCTCCATCAGCCGCAGATAACTGTCGGCGGTGTGGGCCCGGTTCATGGCCTTGAGGATCTTGTCCGACCCCGACTGCACCGGCAGGTGCAGATAGGGCATCAGTTGCGGCAGTTCGGCATGGGCGTCGATCAGCGCCTGGTCCATGTCGGCAGGGTGGCTGGTGGTGTAGCGGATGCGATCCAGGCCCTCGATGCTCGCCAGCCTGCGCGCCAAGCCGGCCAATCCACCCTCCCCGGCGTAGGCGTTGACGTTCTGGCCCAGCAGGGTGACCTCGCGCACCCCCTGCTCCGCCAGGCTGCGCGCTTCCGCCAGGATAGTCTCCACGGGCCGCGACCACTCGCCGCCGCGTGTATAGGGCACCACGCAGAAGGTGCAGAACTTGTCGCAGCCCTCCTGGACGGTGAGGAAGGCGGTGACCCCGGTGGGATGGCGCTCGGTCGGCAGGGCGTCGAATTTCTCGTCGGCGGCGAAGTCGGCGGCCAGCCGCTCACCCCGCGCCCGGTGCGTGCGCGCGATCAGTTCGGGCAGCTGGTGATAGGCCTGCGGCCCGACCACCAGGTCCACGGCCGGCTGGCGCAGCATGATCTGCTCGCCCTCGGCCTGGGCCACGCAACCGGCCACGGCGATCACCATGTCGGCGCCCGCCGCGCGGCGGGCCAATTTCATCGCCGTGATGTAGCCGAGCTCGGAATAGAACTTCTCGGTGGCCTTCTCGCGGTGGTGGCAGGTGTTCAGCACCACCAGGTCGGCGTCGTCGGGCCGTTCGGTCATGGCGTAGCCCAGCGGGCCCAGCACATCGGCCATGCGCTCGCTGTCGTAAACGTTCATCTGGCACCCGTAGGTCTTGATGAACAGGCGCTTGGTCGGTGGCGTGGAAATGGCGATCAGTCCTCGATCGGTACGCCGTAGAGTTCCAACCGGTGGTCCACCAGCTTGTAGCCGAGCTTGTGGGCGATGGCCTCCTGCAGGGCCTCGATCTCTTCGTCGACGAACTCCACCACCTTGCCGGACTTCATGTCGATCAGGTGGTCGTGATGAATCTCGGTGGCCTCTTCATAGCGCGAACGGCCGTCGCGGAAGTCGTGGCGGGCGATGATCCCGGCCTCCTCGAACAGCCGGACCGTGCGGTAGACCGTGGCGATGGAGATGTGCGGATCCACCTCGTGCGACCGGCGATAGAGCTCTTCCACGTCCGGATGGTCATGGGCCGCCGACAACACCCGCGCGATCACGCGGCGCTGCTCGGTCATCCGCATGCCCTTTTCGACGCAAAGGTTCTCGATCCGGTCCACGAACGACTCCTCAGGTTCCGATGACGTCAGGATAGTGCGCCTAGACCGAAGGGCCAAGGTCGAGACGCATCACCACCGCGTCGGCCGACGGATTTGCCCCGCGATCGTAGTAGCCGCGCCGCAATCCGACCTGGGCGAAGCCGGCCTTGGCGTAGAGCGCCAGGGCCGGGGCGTTGTCGTGGGCGACCTCCAGGAACAACGACTGGGCGCCGGCCATCCGCGCGGCGCCGACGGCCGCCTGAACCAGGGCGAGCGCCAGACCGCGGCGGCGGGCCGCGGGGTCGACGGCCAGGGTCAGGATCTCGGCCTCGTCCGCCACGGCGCGGCACAGGATGAAGCCGAACGGCGCGTCGCCGTCCTCGACCAGCAAGGCGAAGCCGCCCGGTCCGTCGAGCAGGCCCGCGATCTCCGCGCCCGACCAGCCGCCGGCGAAGGCGCGCCCATGGACCGCGGCCAGGGCTTGCGCCTCGTGGCCCCAGGCGCCGCGCAGCCTCACGGCTCCAGCAGCCTTCCACCCGGCAGCCGGGCGTCGGGCGCGCGCAGATAGAGGGGGCGTGGCGGAACCGGCGTCTTGGCCGCCGCCAGCCGCGCCACCGCGGCCGGATCGGCCTGCTCCCCGGAGATCACCCGCGCCGAGGGCGTCATCTCGGCCAGGAGGGCGGCGCCGGAGCCGATCAGCACTTCGGGGACGAACTCGGCCACCCGCGCGGCGGCGGTTTCGATGGGCAGGACATCGGGGGCGCTGACCGCCGCACCATCCGCGAACGCCTGGAGATAGACCTGGCCGCGCTTTGCATCCAGCACCGCCAGCACCCGTCCCGGCGCTTCCGCCGCCAAGGCCTCCAGCGTGCCCACGGCGATCACCGGTATGGCCAGCGCCTGGCCGATCCCCTTGGCGAAGGCCAGGCCCACCCGAAGGCCGGTGAACGAGCCCGGCCCCACCGTCACCCCGATCCGGTCCAGTAGATCGAAGGCGACCCCGGCCTCCGCCATGAGCTCGGCGACCAAGGGCGCCAGGCGTTCTTGATGTCCTCGCGCCATGGGCTCGACCCTCGCGGCCAGCACCCGCTCGCCGCTCAGAACTGCGGCCGAACAGGCCCCAAGGCATGTGTCGAGGGCGAGGATGATCACGGCCGGTTGGGGCTCCAGCACGGTTCCAGCGCCTTGGCCGTCTTTTCGGCCCACGCCGACACCGGACCCGCCGTGGCGCGAAGCTCCATCCCGGCGGAGGGTCCGGTCGCCGTCCAACGGACATCCGTCGACCAGAGGTGATAGCTGCTGTCGGTGCGCGCGCCCGTCGGCGCCGTCACACGCGGCGATTTGATGCGAGGCGCCGGCACGCGCTCCAGCGCCGACAGCACCTGAACCAGTTGCGGGCAGGCCTTCGCGGTGGTCCAGCCGATGGTGGTGACCCCACCGCGCACGTCCACGTGCCGCGCCAGCAGATCGTCCGGCGCTCTCGGATAGATCCCCAGGCCGAAGGTGGCGCCCTGCGCGCGGTAGATGGCGAGCGCCAGGGCCGGCGGCTGGCCGTCCACCCGCGCACCCTTCAACACCGGCCAGTCGTCCTCGTCGGCCAGGCACGGCGCGGCGATCGCCGCCACCGCTAGCGACAGGAAGAGAATCCGCCCCCGGCTCACAGGTCTAGAGCGTCTGCTCGACCCGGGTCACTTCGGGCACGTAGTGCTTGAGCATGTTCTCCACGCCGGCCTTCAGCGTCGCGGAGGAAGACGGGCAGCCCGAACAGGCGCCGCGCATGTGCAACCAGACCACGCCGGTGTCCGGCTCGAAGCGGTTGAACAGGATGTCGCCGCCGTCCTGGGCCACCGCCGGGCGAATGCGGGTGTCCAGCAGGTCCTTGATCTCGGCCACCACCTGGGCGGTCTCGCCCTCATAGACCTGATCGTCGTGCCCGCCGGCGTCGTCGCCCTCGCTGGCCGAGAACAGCGGCCGGCCTGAGGTGAAGTGATCCATGATCGCCGCCAGGATCGGGGCCTTCAGGTGGCCCCAGTCGGCCTCCCCGTCCTTGCCGACCGTGACGAAGTCGCCGCCGAAGAACACCCGCGTCACGCCCGGCACGCCGAACAGGTCGGTGGCCAGCGGCGAGGCCTCAGCCTCGTCGGGGGTGCGGAAGTCCCGCGATCCCTCGGCCATGATCTCGCGGCCGGGCAGGAACTTCAGGACCTCGGGGTTCGGGGTGACTTCGGTCTGGATGAACATGTGGGAGATGTGGCGCTTTGCAGCCGGAATCGCAAGCTTGGCGGCGCTGGCGATAGCCTTGGCCCGATTGAAAGCTTAGCAGTCATGGCTCCCCACCCAGCCCACGGGAGGAAGATGGACTCGAAAACCTATCTGGCGCTCCTGCGCACGGCTCGAGGGCGGTCACGGCGGCTCGACGAGGCCGGGGATCTCCTGCAGACCGCCCTGCTCGCGGCGATCGAGGCGCAGCGCGGCGACATGACCCGGGCGGAGAACCGCCGCTGGCTGAGCGGCGTGCTGCGCAATCGCGCCCTGCATGAGGCGCGGTCCGCCGCGCGCCGGCGGCGGCGCGAAAGCGCCTACGACCCTCCGGGCCCCGGGGAGGAGACCGACCCGTTGGCGGGGCCGGACCATTTCGTCACGACCCTCCCCCCGGCCCTTCGCACCACGGCGCTGCTCGCCCTGACGGGACATACGAAGGCCGAGATCGCCTGGCTCCTGCACCTGTCCGACCCGGCGTTGCGCCAGCGGATCAGCGAGATCAGGCGGCGCTGGCGCCAATCCGGTCATGGCCTTCCGCCAGGCGCCGGCGCGCCGCGCGGCGACCTGTCATTCGGCCTCGTGCGCCGGGCGCTGATCAGCAGGGTCCACGCCGCCGCCGTCGTCCTGGCCAGCCACGACCCCGACGGTCATCTCTTCGTCGTGGCCTCACAAATCACCAGGCCGCGGCAACCACCGGTGTCTGGCATCTGAAAGGGACACGACATGTTCGGCAAAGTGCGGATTGGCACCATCTGCTACTACGTCAGCGACATCGCGCGGACGGAAACCTTCTATCGTGACGTTCTTGGTCTGGAGGTCGCCAACATGGGCGACGACGGATCCGGGAACGACTGGCTCACGGCGTCGACCCAAGGCGGCCTGGAGCTGATCTTCTTCAAGGCGGAGAGCCGGCCGGGGAATTCGCCCATCATCGTCTTCGACCTGAGCGAAGGCGGGATCGACACCGCTGTCGCCGCCCTGGCCGAAAAGGGCGCGACCATCGTGACCCCGGTCAGCCACGCCCCCGGCGGGTGGTCCGCCGACTTTTCCGATCCGGATGGCCACACGATCTCCATGTACCAGTCCGAGGACGCGCCCCGCACGAAGGACGCCCTCTAGGTCATGAGGCCGCGCGGCGGCGTCGGCCGCCGCGCGCTAGGCCAGGTCGGCGAT
>NZ_JANOCX010000201.1:0-27091 GCF_031412415.1 Phenylobacterium sp. | reverse complement strand
TTGCTTCTGCCATCGCGGCCTCGAATGCCAACTCCTCACCTGCACGAACGTGCAACAACGCATGTTCGATAATCACGGAAAGGCCTTACTGGTTCATCGAATCGAAGAAGTCTTCGTTGTTCTTCGAGGTCCGCAGCTTGTCGAGCAGGAACTCGATCGCATCCTGGGCGCCCATCGGGTTGAGGATGCGGCGCAGGATGTAGGTCTTCTGCAGGTGTTCCTTCGGCGTGATCAGCTCTTCCTTGCGGGTGCCGGACTTCAGCACGTCGATGGCCGGGAAGATGCGCTTGTCGGCGACCTTGCGGTCTAGGATCAGCTCGGAGTTGCCGGTGCCCTTGAACTCTTCGAAGATCACCTCGTCCATCCGGCTGCCGGTGTCGATCAGGGCGGTGGCGATAATGGTCAGCGAGCCCCCCTCCTCGATGTTCCGCGCCGCGCCGAAGAAGCGCTTGGGACGCTGCAGGGCGTTGGCGTCGACGCCGCCGGTCAGCACCTTGCCGGACGACGGCACCACGGTGTTGTAGGCGCGGCCGAGACGGGTGACCGAGTCCAGCAGGATAACCACGTCGCGCTTGTGCTCCACCAGGCGCTTGGCCTTCTCGATCACCATCTCGGCGACCTGGACGTGGCGGGTGGCCGGTTCGTCGAAGGTCGACGAGATCACCTCGCCGCGCACGGTGCGCTGCATATCGGTGACTTCTTCCGGCCGCTCGTCGATCAACAGGACGATCAGGTAGCACTCAGGATGGTTGGCGGCGATCGACTTGGCGATGTTCTGCAGCATCACGGTCTTACCGACCCGGGGCGGCGCCACGATCAGGCAGCGCTGGCCCTTGCCCAGCGGGGCGACGATGTCGATCAGCCGGCCCGAGCGGTCCTTCAGGGTCGGGTCCTCGATCTCCATCTTCAGCCGCTCATCGGGATAGAGCGGGGTCAGGTTGTCGAACAGAACCTTGTGCCGGACGTTTTCCGGGTTCTCGAAGTTGGTCAGATCGACCTTGGTCAGGGCGAAGTAGCGTTCGCCTTCACGGGGCGCGCGGATAGCCCCGTCCACGGTGTCGCCGGTGCGCAGGCCGAACTTCCGGATCTGCGAGGGGCTGACATAGATGTCGTCGGGACCCGGCAGGTAGTTGGCTTCCGGCGAACGCAGGAAGCCGAAGCCGTCCTGCACCACTTCCAGGGTGCCCGAGCCGGAGATCTCGATCTCCTCCTCTGCCAGGGTCTTCAGGATCGCGAACATCATATCCTGCTTGCGCATGGAATTGGCGTTCTCGATCTCCAGGGTCTCGGCGAAGGCCAGCAGGTCGACGGGCGACTTGTCCTTCAGCTCCTGGAGCGACATGCGGGTGAGGCCCATGGCGGCGATGGCCGCGGAAACCTCGGAATTGTCGTCGTCGCCGTCTTCGTCGCCGGCGGTGTTGGCCGGCGCCTGGAGCTGCGCGTCCTCGACGGCGGATTCGGCTTCGACTTCGGTGTCGACAGGCTCGATGGGGGTGTCTTCAGTCATGGAGTTACTCTGATAGGTCCACGGCGGCCGAACGGTCTTCGGGCGCGGGGAGAATCGTCGGGGGCGTTAGGGGAACGCCGATTGATTTTCGAGGGCCGGGCCGGTGCGGCTTTGGCAAGCGCGCGGCGCACGGAAGTAGGGCGGGGCGCAGCTTCGGGAAACCGACGCCGCGTACGGTGAGCGGAACCACATGCGGGGCGACGGGTCAAGCATCGCCGTCACCGAGGGCGACGCGGCAGGGTCAGCGCTGGCCGAACTGGAGGGTGACGGCCAGCACGGCCACAACGGCCGCCAGGAACGGCAGCTCGTTGGTCGCCCGCCAGAATTTCGCGGACTTCGGACGCTTGCCCGCCAGGAATTTCTTGTACGCGCCGGCCAGAAAGCCGTGCCACCCGGAGATGAAGATCACGGCGGCCAGCTTCACGATCATCCAGGGCTGGGCCAGGAAACCCCAACCCTCCTTGGCCGCGTGCACGTGCCAGAAGATCAGGCTGACACCCAGGATCCAGGTCAAGACCATCGACGGATTGATGATGATCTTCAGGAGCTTGCGCTCCCAAACCAGGAAGTTCGCGTCGAACTCGCTGCCGGGCGGCGCCGTCTCGGTGTGATAGGCGTAGAGCCGCGGCAGGTACATCATCCCAGCCATCCAGGCGATGACGGCGATGATGTGGAGGCCGCGTAGCAGATCATACAGGCTCACGCCGCAGCTCCCCTATCCGTTCGACAGGCGCATTTCGCATAGTCTTGCGGACAGCGCCAAGGTCCGTCGGGCGCGGGTCCGCCGGCCCGGGCCAGGGCGTTGGTCACCGCCATGGTCAGGGCGCCGATGAATCGTGGCGCGGTCCCAAGCGCCGGGGCACGAAGATAGGGCGCGCAGCCGACCTCATGGGCCAACTCGCCATACTCGTGGTCCAACTCCACCAGGGTCTCCACATGCTCGGAAACGAAGGCGATCGGGCAGATCAGGACGCCCTTGCCCTCGGTGCCGGCCCGGCGGATCTCATCGTCGGTCGAGGGTCCGATCCACTTCAGCGGCCCCACCCGGCTCTGGAAACAGATTTCCCAATCGGTGAACTCCGGCAGACGGAAGGCGACGGCCTTGGCCGTGGCGCTCACCTGGGCCTGGTAGGGGTCGCCGCCCGCGATGACCTTTTCCGGAAGGCCGTGCGCGGAGAACAGGAGGCGGATGTTCGTGGGGCTACCCGCCGCCTCCCAGGTGGTGCGGATCGCCGCGGCGTGGGCGTCGGTGAGGCCCGGCGTGGTGGGGAAGCAGCAGACCGTCCGGCTGGTCCCTGGACCGGCATAGGCGGCCTCCCAGTCCTTCAAGGATGACGCCGAGGTCGTGGTGGAGAACTGCGGATAGAGCGGCAGCAGCACGATCTCGTCCGGCGCGAAGGCCGCGACCTCCTTGGCGGTCTGGTCGGCGAAAGGCTTCCAGTAGCGCATGGCGATGAAAACCTTGGTGGTCAGGTCCGGCCGCGCCGCCGCCAGGCTGGCCTCCAGCGCCTCCGCCTGCCTGCGGGTCTCCGGCAGCAACGGCGAGCCACCGCCCATCAGGGCGTAGTTTGCCTGAGCCGGCTTCTCGCGCCGCTTGGCGATCAGCCAGGCCAGCGGCCCCCGCGCGATCGCCGGCAGGTCGATGATCGCTGGATCGCTGAACAGGTTCTGCAGGAAGGGACGCACCGAGGCCTGGTCGTCGGGACCGCCCAGGTTGAAGAGAACGACAGCGAGCTTGTTCACCGCCCGGTCACCCGTCGGATCGTGCGCTCGATGTGCTCGATGGGGGTGTCGGGCAAGACGCCGTGGCCGAGGTTGAAGATGTAGGGCCCGTCGTTCCACTGCGCGATCAAGGCGTCGACCCTGGCGTCCAGGGCTGGTCCGCCGGCGCGCAGCAGCAGGTTGTCCAGTGCCCCCTGGATGGTCTTGCCGCCAGCCTGGATCTTCCGGCCCATCGCCGCCGAGGCCTGGGTGTCCAGCGCCACGGCCTGGACGGGAACCTGGGCGGCGTAGCTTTCCACGAGCGCGCCCGCGCCCCGTGGGAAGCCGATGAAGGGTGCGTCGACCCCGGCCGCCCTCACTTTGTCGATGATCGCCTTGTGCGGCTTGATGACGATCCGCTCGAAGACGTCCTCGGCCAGGCCTTCCGCCCAGCTCTCGAACTGCTTGAGCACCTGGGCGCCGGACCTTGCCTGCATGACCAGGTAGCGCGCGGTGGACTCCACCAGGATGTCCAGCAACCGGTCCAGCTTCTCCGGATGCTGATAGGCGTAGGTCCGGGCGCCGGAACGGTCGGAGCCCCGACCCTCGATCATGTAGGTCGCCACGGTCCATGGCGCGCCGGCGAAGCCGATCAGGGCGCGGTCCGGCTCCAGCTCGGCGCGGACCCGGCTCAGGGTCTCGCCGATTTCACTGAGACGCCCGGTGGAGGCTTCGATCTGGTCGGTCATGCTGTCCAGCGACGGCAGTTCGCCAAGGCGAGGTCCCTCCCCGGCCTCGAACCAGACCTCCTGGCCCAGCGCCCGGGGGATCAGCAGGATGTCGGCGAACACGATGGCCGCGTCCAGCGGGAACCGGCGCATGGGCTGCAGGGTCGCCTCGGCCGCCATTTCTGGATTGTGGCAAAACGCGATGAAGTCGGTGGCCCGGGTGCGCAGCTCCCGGTACTCCGGCAGCGACCGCCCGGCCTGACGCATGAACCAAACTGGCGGCCGATCGAGGGTTTCGCCGGCGAGCGCGCGCAACAGGCGCGGTTTTGAACCTTCTGACATGAGGCTCGTTAAATCGGCTTACCGCGTCCGGCTCAAGGCCTGGGTGTAAACGCGCCTGCCCTCTTCCTCGTTAGAATCTTGAATCTAGATGGAAGGGGTAGAAGGAGGGCCGTGGAGCAATGGGGAGAAGTCGCGCCCACGCCACGTCGCCAACCCTTTTCCCACAAGCCTTGCGTCACTTTTGAGCGTCGCGCCGGCGAGGCTGTGAAAAACGGGGATCATCGTTAACCTCCCGTTAGGGTTTACCTTTTGTTAACCCCTGCACGGGCGCCGAACCTGATCGAACGGCGGTCGTTCGTTAAGGCTTTGGTCATACCTTGGTAAGACTTCATTAACCCAACAGCCCGTGGATCGGTCGGCGGCAAACCGGCCGAGTTCTCCCGGTCGTCCACCGGGCGCCCGGCGGAACCGCGGCTATCCCCAATTTCGTTCGCCTTCGCTAAGAAGGTATCGACTCTTTGATCCCCAGATTTCCGCTGATGGCATTTCGCCGCAGTCTTTCGAACCGCTCCAGGATCCGATGACCTCGACCCCGCGCTTCGCCACCTACTTCCATGTGCACCTGGTTTCCGACTCCACCGGAGAAACCCTGAACGCCATGGCCCGCGCGGTCTGCGCCCGGTTCGAGAGCGTCCTGCCGATCGAGCACATCTACGCCCTGGTCCGTTCCCCCCGACAGCTCGAGCGGGCCCTGACCGATATCGAAGAAGCGCCCGGCGTGGTGATCCACACGATCGTCGACGACCAGCTGCGCACGGCCCTGGAGGAAGGGGTGCGGCGGCTGGACATGCCCTGCATCGCCGCGCTGGATCCGCTGGTCTCGTCATTGCAGCGCTATCTGGGCGCCTCGATCAGCCGCCGGGTTGGCGTGCAGCACGCGCTCGACAACGACTATTTCAACCGCATGGACGCGCTGAACTATGCCATCGGCCACGACGACGGCCAGGGCGGCCAGGATCTGGAACAGGCCGACGTGGTGCTGGTGGGCGTTTCGCGGACCTCAAAGACGCCCACCTGCATCTACCTGGCTCACCGCGGCGTGCGGGCGGCCAATGTGCCGCTGGTGCCAACCCGGCCGCCGCCGGAGAAGCTGTTCGAGCTGAAGAACACTCTGGTGGTGGGCCTGACCATCTCGCCCGACCGCCTGATCCAAATTCGCCGCAACCGCCTGCTCAGCCTGAAGGAAGACCGGGAGTCGTCGTACATCGACATCGAGGCTGTCCGCGAGGAGACCGTGAAGGCCCGGCGGCTCTATGAGCGGCAGGGCTGGCCGGTGATCGACGTCACCCGCCGCAGTGTGGAGGAGACGGCCGCGGCGGTGCTGAACCTGCTGCATGGCGGTCACGGCCAGGTCGAGGTGCTGGGTTGAGCCCGCCGGCCGTGATCCTGGCCTCCAAGAGCGCCGCGCGCCGGGCCGTGCTTACCGGAGCAGGAGTGGCCTTCGAGGTCTCGGTGGCCGGGGTCGACGAGGATGCGGTGAAAACCGCCATGCTGGCGCAGGGCGCCACCCCCCGCGACGTGGCCGACGCCTTGGCCGAGCTGAAGGCGATCAGGGTCTCGCGCTCCAGACCCGGCCTGGTGATCGGCTCGGACCAGACCCTGGAGTTCGAGGGCAAGCTCTACGACAAGGTCGAGACGACAGCCGCCGCCGCCGAGCGGCTCAAGGCCATGCGCGGCAAGCCGCACAAGCTTCACTCCGCGGTGGTTGTCGCCAAGGACGGGGCGCCGATCTGGCGCGAGATCGTCTCGGCCACCCTGACCATGCGCGACTTCTCCGACGCCTTCCTGGCCGACTACCTGGCGGCGGAGGGCGAAGAAGCCCTGGGTTCTGTGGGGTGCTACCGGCTGGAGGGCCCAGGCGCGCAGCTCTTCTCGAAGATCGAGGGCGACTATTTCACAATCCTGGGCCTGCCGCTGATGGGGCTGCTGGACCTGCTGCGCCGGCATGGAGCGCTGAAGCCATGATCGGCGGCGCGACCCTGTTGGCCGGGGTGGTCGGGAACCCGGTCGCCCATTCCATGAGCCCGGCCCTGCACAACGCCTGGCTTGCGGCGGCGGGGATCGACGGGGCCTATGTCGCCTTCCGGATCGCCGAGGATCGCTTCGCCAGCTTCGTGGACGGCCTGCGCGGCGGCTCTTTGCGCGGACTCAACGTCACCCTGCCCTTCAAGGGCCAGGCCCTGGCGCTCGCCGACCGGGCCAGCGACCGAGCCACCATGGCGGGGGCGGCGAATGTCCTCGTGTTCGAGCCCAACGGCGAGATCGCCGCCGACAACACCGACGGACTTGGCCTGCTGGCGGCCTTCGCTGAGCAGGCGCCGGGGTTCGACCCAAAGGCCGGACCCGTGGCGATCCTAGGCGCCGGCGGCGGTGCGAGGGGCGCGGCGGCGGCTTTCGCGGCGGCGGGTTGCCCCGACGTGCGGATCGTCAACCGGACCCAGGCCAAGGCCCAGGCGATCACCGACATCCTGGGGGGCGAGGCGTTCGGCCTGCACCGCGCGGCGGCGGCCTTCGACGGCGTGATCGCTGTGATCAACGCCACTTCGGCCGGGCTGGCGGGAGAAGGCGATCTGGATGCGCCCCTGGAGGCGACGCCCGCCGGCTGCGTCATCATGGACATGGTCTACAAGCCGCTGATCACGCCCTTCCTGGCGCGCGCCAGGGCCTTGGACCGACAAACGGTGGATGGCTTGGCCATGCTGATCGGCCAGGCGGCGCCCTCCTTTGAGGCCTTCTACGGCCGGTCTCCGTCGGCCGAGGTCGATGTGCGCGCCTTGGCGCTCAAGCTGCTGGAGCCGCGCTGATGCTGACGATAGGCCTGACGGGCTCCATCGGGATGGGCAAGTCCACGACCGTGGCCATGTTCCGAGAGGCCGGCATTCCAGTCTACGACGCGGACGCGGCGGTGGCGGCGATCTACCTGAAGGGCGGCGCGGCGGTGGCGCCGCTGGAGGCCGCGTTTCCCGGCGTCACCAAGGACGGCGCCGTGGACCGCGAGGCCCTGCGAAACGCCGTATTGGGCAATGACGAGGCCATGTCGCGGCTGAACGCGGTGGTCCATCCGCTGCTGGGCGTCGACCGCGCGAAGTTCTTCGAGGACGCGATGGCGGCCAAGGCCGACATGGTCGTGCTGGACATCCCCCTACTCTACGAGACCGGCGGCGAGGCCAGGATGGACGCCGTGATCGTGGTCTCGGCCCCGGCCGAGCTGCAGCGCGAGCGGGTCCTGGCCCGGCCGGGCATGACGCCCGAGCGCCTGGACGCCATTCTCTCGCGCCAGCTTCCGGACGCCGAGAAGCGCCAGCGGGCCGATTTCATCATAGAGACCGGCCATGGCCTGGAGCCCGCGCGCAAGCGGGTCGCCGAGATCATCGCCATCCTCCGTGATCCACAGCGCAGGCCCACGCGACAACAGGCCCCGCTTGAAGCTGCGCCCGAACGGGGCGATTGAACGGCCATGGCGCGTGAGATCGTCCTCGACACCGAAACCACGGGCTTCGAGCCGCACCTGGGCCATCGGCTGGTCGAGCTCGCGTGCCTGGAGATCGAGGATTTCGTCCCGACCGGCCGGACCTTCCACGTCTATATCGACCCTGAGCGCGACATGCCGCCCGAGGCCGAGAAGGTTCACGGCCTGTCCATTGACTTCCTGCGCGGCAAACCCAAGTTCGCCGACCTGGAAATCCACCACGCCTTCCTGGAATTCGTCGGCGACGCCCCGATCATCGCCCACAACGCCGGCTTCGACCGGGCCTTCGTGAACCACGAGCTGACCGTCTGCGGCCGCCAGATCATCCCGGAACACCGGTGGGTGGACACCCTGGCCCTGGCGCGGACCCGGTTTCCAGGGATGCACAACAGCCTCGACGCCCTGTGCAAGCGGTTCAAGATCTCGCTGGCCGACCGCGAGAAGCACGGCGCGCTCATCGACGCGCGGTTGCTGGCCGCGGTCTATCTTGAGCTCAAGGGCGGCCGTGAGCGGCGGCTGGAACTGACCACCAGCCAAGCCTTGGCCCAGGCGGTCGCCATCGCCACCCAGAGCGCCTACGGCGCGCGGCCCCGACCCCTCGCCTTTCGCTCAACCGACGCGGAGCGCGAACTGCACGCCAGCTTCATCCGCGAGGTCGTGAAGAGCGACGAGCTCTGGAAGAAGCACGGGCTTTAGGCAGGTTCCCTCCCCACAATGAGGAGGGACAACTGGTGTCAGGCGTTCCCCATCACCGGGCCCTGGATCTCGCCGCCGGCCTTGCGCGCGGCGTAGACGCCGGCGAAGTCGATCGGGTCCAGCAGGAAGGGCGGGTAACCGCCGTCCGAGGTCACGTCGGCGATCACCCGGCGGGCGAAGGGGAACAGGAAGCGCGGACACTCCACCAGCAGGACCGGCTCGATATCGGCCGGGGCGACGCCGGTGATCTGGAACACGCCGCCATACAGCAGCTCGACATGGAAGACGGGGCCGTCCTCGCGGGTGGCGCGGGCCGAAAGCTTCAGGTCGACCTCGAACAGGCCGTCTTCGCGGCCACGGGCGTTCATTTCCACGCCCATGTCGATCTGCGGCTGTCCGGCGCTCTGGGTGCGCAGGGTCTCCGGCGCGCGCGGGTTTTCGAACGACAGGTCGCGGATGAATTGGGCCAGGATACGGATCCCGGGCTCTTCCAGATCGGCGCCATTGGTCTCGGGGGCCACGTCGGTATCGGTCATGTTCAGGAAAATCCGGTTGATCGGACGTCCATTCACGTCCTGTTTGTGGCGCGGGCTGCTATCATGTGGCCTAAGCCGATGCAACGTCGCCCCTGACGGGGGCGTTGCGCTGTCCTATATTGAGCCTTCCACGTTTCTACGAGCCATAACCGTTGTCCAACGTTCTCGAGCTGATCATCTTCGCCGGCCTCGCTGCCGTGGTGCTGTACCAGCTCTATTCGGTGCTGGGCCGTCGCGTGGGCCGCCAGCCCGAGGACGCCGCCGCCGATCCGGCCGCCGTCAGCGGCGCGCCGCCCCCGCCCCTTCTGGACGCCCCCGATGACGGCGTGGGCCTGACCGGCCTGCCGGCCATCAAGAACCGCGACCCGAGTTTCGACCTCTCGCGGTTCCTCGCCGGCGCCAAGGGCGCCTACGAGATGACTGTCCGCGCCTTCGCGTCCGGCGATCGCGAGACCCTGAAAAACTTGCTCGCGCCCAATGTGATGTCGAGCTTCGAGGCCGGCATCGACGCCCGCGAGGCGGCCGGCTCGACAGAAACGGTCGAATTCCTGCACGCGCCCCGCGCCGACATGGAGCGGGCCGAGCTGGTCGGCGACGCCGCCCGCATCACCGTGCGGTTCCTGGCCGAGTTCCGCAGCCGGTCCAAGGGGCCCGAGGGCGAGGCGGTGGACGACAAGCGCACCGCCGAGCTCTGGACCTTTGAACGCAATCTCAAGAGCCGCGATCCCAACTGGATCCTGGTTCACGTCGACGCCGCCGAGGCCTAGGGCCACCCTTCCGACCATTTCGCAGAGGGGTGACCTTGGCCCGAAGACTCACGCCCCGCCGGTCCTGGCGCGCGCTTGGCGCCGTCGTGTTGATGATGGCCGTCTCGGCCTGCGCCACCAAGCCGAAACCGATGCTGGGTCCCGCCCCGCCGCCCGCCGCCTCACGCCCCTCCCAGGTCCCAGCGCCGGCGCCCGCGCGGATCGAGACCTTCGCGGAGATCCCCGGCTGGGCGCAGGATGATCACGCCGCGGCGTTTGAGGCCTTCCGCACCACCTGCGGCGTCGCCCGCGATCCTTCGCTATCGGAGATCTGCCGACGCGCCCGGGCGACCGGGCCGCTGGCCACCGACACCGCGCGTCGGTTCTTCGAGGATAACTTCCGGCCTGAGTTGGTGGATGGCGAAGGGGTGCTGACCGCCTATTTCTCGCCGGTCTACGAGGCCCGCGACCGGCCGGACGCGGAGTTTTCCGCGGCCCTGCGGCCCAAGCCCGCCGACCTGGTCACCTCCGGGCCGGGCGCCAAGGACGCGATGAAGCGCGGCCCTGACGGCAAGCTGGCCCCCTATCCTGATCGCGCGCGCATCGAGGCGCAAAGCGGCGGACCGGCCCTGACCTGGATGCGGCCGGAGGAGAAATTCTTCCTACAGATTCAGGGGTCGGGGGTCCTCACCTTTCCCGACGGCCGGCGGCTGAAGGCGGTGTTCGCCGCCACCAACGGCCTGCCCTTCGCCGGCATCGCCAACCCCATGCGCGATCGCGGGCTGCTGGCGGCCAGCAACACCTCGGGCGAGGCGATCCGCGCCTGGCTGGCCGACCATCGGGGCCCGGAGGCCGCGGAGGTCATGGCGCTGAACCCCCGCTACGTGTTCTTCAGCCTGGCGCCGGACGACGGACGCCAACCGGTGGGGGCCGCGGGCATCCCCCTGCCCCCAGGCCGCGCCATCGCCGTGGATGTCTCACGCAACAGCCTGGGCGAGGTCTTCTTCATCGACGGCGTGGCCCCGACGCTCAGCGGCGCCTTCCCCAGCTACCGCCGCACGGTGGTGGCCCTGGACGTCGGCGGCGCGATCAAGGGCGCGGTCCGGGCCGATCTCTATCTGGGCCAGGGACCGCAGGCGGGGACCGAGGCTGGACGAGTGCGCCACACCCTCCGCATGCATCGGCTGGTTCCCAAGGTCGGTCCAGGGCGGTGAAGCGGCCCATCCGGCCCGACGAGCACCGGCTGTGGTCAATGGTGGCGGCCACCATCCACCCCTTGCCTGGCCGCAAGCCCGCCATCTCACCGACGCCGACCATGGGCGAGCCCCCGACCGCGGCCCCCTCGCCGCCCCCCGCGAAGAGCCAACCCGCCCCACGCTGGGACGGCGCGGCGTTCCAGGTGGGCGAGGCGGCCGGACGTCCAGGCCTGGCCCGGCTTCGCGCCGCCGCCGAGGATCGGGACAAGGACATCGAGCCCCGCCGGAAGCATCGCATCGCCAAGGAGCGCGAGCCGATCGGCGGGCGGATCGACCTGCACGGCATGACCCAGGATCGCGCCCGGGCGGCGCTGGAGGCCTTCCTGCGGCGCAGCCATGACGAGGGCGCCCGCGCGGTGCTGGTGATCACCGGCAAGGGGGTGCAGGGCGACGGCGTCCTGCGCCGGCGCACGCCGGAGTGGCTGGCCGCGCCCGGCCTGCGCGATGTGGTGGCCGGCATTTCCGAGGCTCATCGCCGTCACGGCGGCGAAGGGGCGCTTTATGTGGCGCTGAAACGCAAGGCGCGGGGCTGATGCCCTGGCGCCATTATCCTATCTGGGCGTTATAGGCGTCCGACCCGGAGGAGATCCCATGGCCAAGCCCGTCACCGTCAGCATCCCCCACGACCTCGGCCGCGCCGAAGCCCGCAAGCGTGTCGAGGAGGGCATGGGCCGTATTCTTCAGCAGTTCGGCGAAGGGGTGAAGATGACCCACGCCTGGGAAGGCGACCGCCTGAGCTTCGCCGCCAAGGTGGTGGGTCAGGCCGTGTCCGGTCGCCTGGATGTTCTGGAGGATGTGGTGAAGATGGAGGTCGATCTGCCGCCGTTCTTCGCGATGATCGCCGACAAGGTGAAGGGCCGCCTGAAGAAGGAAGGCCAACTCATGCTGGAGAAGAAATAGCCTCCGCCCGGTCGCGCCGGCGCCGATACAGAATTTCCACGATCGCCACCGTGTAGGCGGCCAGCGCCACCTCGCCCAGCACCTCGTCGAGGCCGCCGCTCGCCGCCGGATCGTCCGGCAGCATGGGGGCTTGGAACAGCGCCAGCATCAGGTTGGTCGCCAGGTGCGCCCCGATGGCGAACTCCAGACCGCCCAGGCGCAGGGCCGCCCAGGCGAAGGCCGCGCCCGCCAGGGCTCGGGCGGCGAGGGCCGAGGGATCGAACTCCAGGTGGAAGAGGGCGAACAGCACCCCGTTCAGCCCCACGATAACCCAGACGTTGCGCGTGAAGGCGGCGGTCTGTTGCAGGATATAGCCGCGAAACACCACCTCCTCGGCCGCCGCGGCCACGAGCAGGCCCACGACAACGGCGCAGACGTAGCCCAGCTTGAGGTCGAGACCGACAGCGTCAAGGATCGGCAACTGCGGCGTCGCGCCGAAGGCCAGGGCGTCGATCGCCATGAGCAGGCCCACCGCCGGCAGGGTGGCCGCGGCGCCCAACACCAGCAGCGACTTGCGAAACCTCGGGGCGGCGGTGACCCAGGTGGCGACCGGGCGCCCGAAGATCAGCCAGGCGGTCAGCACCACGCCGGCCGCCAGGGATCCGAGCCCCAGGGCCGTCTGCAGAACGAAGAGGGCCGAGCGCTGCAGCCTGGGGCCTTCAGGCTCGCCGCCGCCCAGGGCGAACAGGGCGATCATCACCGGAAAGCTGATCAGCACCCCGGCCACCGGAGCCGTGCCCAGCATGATCGCAACGCGGCCCCATTGGCGGTCGCGAACGCTCAGGGCGTGGAAAAAGGGCGAGATCACGCGGTGACTATGCGGCCGCGGATGGGTTTGGGTCGAGCCCCAAGGTCTTGTGATCGCAAGAAATTCACGCTGGCGCCGACGTCGACGGCATTAAGTATGCCGAGACAGAAAGTTCGCCTCCCAGGCGAATCCAAACTTGACCTCGTTGGCCCCGATGCGGAACGCTATGGGCCATGCGAGGGCCGGGCGACCTGAACTTATCGGATCGGCTGAGCGGTCTGGCGCCTCGATGGATCGTCGAGGTCGCCAGCGCGGCGGCCTGCGTGGCTGGCGCGGGGGTGCTGCGGCTCACCGTGGAGCTGTTCACCGCCCAGATCGCGCCCTTCGTCTTCGTCGCCCCCGCCGTGCTGGCCGCGACCTTGCTGGCCGGGTGGCGCGCGGGGCTCGGCGCGCTGTCGGTGCTGCTGATCGCGGTCTGGTACTCGATCCTCCCGCCGGCCCGGTTCGGCCCGCTCAGCGCCGACGACGGCGCCGCGATGGTGCTGAGCGCCTTTTCGGCCCTGCTGGTGATCGGGCTGGCCGAGGTGTTCCGGCGTGTGGCGAGCGCGGCCGGCGACGACCGCACCGCGAAGCTGGAGGTCCGCGACCTGCTGCTGCGCGAGCTGAACCACCGGGTGAAGAACAATTTCCAGATGGTGGCCAGTCTGCTGGAGATGCAACGCCGCCGCGCGGTCGACCCCGGCACGGAGGCCGCCCTCGCCGACGCCCTGCGTCGGGTCCACGCCATGGGACAGGCCCACGCCTATCTCTATTCGCCCAGCGACGCCGTCGGCGCCATCGACCTGGCGGCCTATCTGCGAGATCTCTGCGAGAACCTCGCCGACAGCCTGCTGCTGACCGGGGCGGTGCGGCTGACCTGCGAGCTGGAGACCGGCTCCATGAGCCGAGACCGGGCGGTGGCGATGGGTCTGGTGGTCAACGAGCTGGTGACCAACGCGGCGAAGTACGCCTTTCCGGACGATCGGACGGGCACGATCCTGGTGCGTCTGAAACGGATCGAGATCGGCCTGGAGCTCACCGTGGCCGACGATGGCGTCGGCATGCCCCCGGACGCCGAGATCAAGAGCGCCGGCCTGGGTCGCCGGCTGGTGGAGAGCTTCGCGCGCCAGGGCGGCGCCATCCTCACCCGCGCCGAAGGCCCGGGGACGCGCCACGTGCTGGTGCTGCCCGACGGATGAGCCAGGCTTAACTTGGCGCGCGCGCGGCCCTGGGCGAAAAGCGAACCATGATCGCCGACCCTCCTGTCCGTCAGTGCTTGCCGCCGCGCGAGCGGATCGACCGCCACCGGCATGAACACGCCTACGTCGCCCTCGTGCTGCGAGGCGGCTACGAGGAGGCGGGCGAGGGCGGTCGGCGGCGGCTGGTCCCCGGCGACGTGGCGATCCACGAGATGTTCGACGCGCATCTGAACGCCGTGGCCCCTAGCGGGGCCGAGGTGCTGAACCTGGAGATCGACGGCCTGCCCGGCGGTTTCGGACGCCTCGCCGACCCCGAGGTCGTGGTGCGAATGGCCGAGCGAGACAGGATCGCCGCCGCCGCCCTGCTGCGGGCGAGCCTGACCTCGCTTGGGGGTCAAGTCCTGGACTGGCCCGACCTGCTGGCGCGCGACCTGGCGGCCGATCCGGGTCTGGCGTTGGGCCCCTGGGCCGAGACCCACGGCCTGGCGGCGGAAACCGTCTCGCGGGGGTTCGGGCGGGCGTTCGGGGTGAGCCCCAAGCGATTTCGCCACGAGTGCCGGGCTCGCCGCGCACTCCGTGGCGCGATCGACGGTAGCGCGTCGCTGGCCGAACTCGCGCTTGACGCCGGCTTTTCCGACCAGGCCCACATGAGCCGCGCCGTGCGCGACCTGACCGGATCGGCGCCCGGCGTCTGGCGGCGCGCGTCAACTGGATACAAGACCGCCGCCTGAGCCCCCGCCATGCTGGGCCCATGCTTAGACGAACCCTCCTGGCCGCGCCCCTGGCCCTGCTCGCCGCACCCGCCCTGGCGCAGTCCGCGGCGCCACCGCGCACCCGCTGGATCGTGAACAGCTCGGAGGGCCTGGACGCCCTCGCCTTCCTGGGCCCGCTCTCGGGAAAGCCGTTCTACGCCCGGTATTACGAGGCCGAGATCGCCGCCTTCAAACCCAGGCTTTCGCCGGCGACGACGGAGGCCTTGATGAGCCTGCACGCCGGCAGCGACGCCGCCGGCGGCCTGTTGTGGCCAGGGTTGGCGCTCGTCTTCTCGGGCGGGCCCGTCGCGACCCTGGGCGACGTGCTGGCCAGCCTCGATGCGGCCGAGACCGTCCTGAAACCACCCCTGCAGGCCAGCGCCTACTGGGACCCCGCCGACTGGGACGGTTTCCTGGCCGGTCGCGAGCGCCTGCGGATCGTGCTGAGCGGGCTTCGCGACGCAGGCTTCGTTGAGTTCCGGCGCGACCTGGCGCAAGCCGCGGTCGCCAAGCGCAAGGCCGACCTTGCCCCGCTGCTCGCCCGCCTCGACATCATCGCCGAGCAGGAGCGTCTGCTGGGCCGTGAACTGGATCCACAGGTCGAGATCGACCTCGCCTGGTTCTGCCGCCCGCACGGCGTCAGGGTCCAGGGCCAGAGGTTCATCGCCCATGTGGGCGCCAGCGATCAGGTCATGGTCCTGACCGCCGCGCACGAGATCCTGCATCCGCCGTTCGACATGGCGGGGCCCACGGCCAAGGCCTGCCTGGCGGTCCTGGAAAAGGATGCCCTGTTCACCCGCATCCTGGCGGAGAAGGACAAGGGCACGGGCTACAACACGCTGGACGGCATCCTGAACGAGGACACTTGCCAGGCCCTGGACCAGATCATCCAGGAGCGGGTGGGCTATGTGGTGCGCCCCGCCGCCGAGCGATGGACCAAGGGCGACCAGGGCATGCACGTCCTGGCGGCCGGTCTCTACGGCCTGCTCAAGGCCGACGGCTACGACCGAACGGGCGGGGACCTGGAGGCCTGGATGCTGGCGGCGGCGACGTCCGGCAAGCTGGCTCCGCCAAGCCTGCACGCCGCCGCAGCCAAGGTGCTGAACAGGCCAGCCGACCAGCTCTGGGTCACGCCGCGAACGGCTCCGACCTAGGGGTCTTCTCGATCGAGACCTGATGGGGATATGGGAACGAGAGACCGCGAGCCTCGAAGGCCTGCTTGATCAGCTTGAGCAGGTCGAAGCGCGTGTTCATCCAGTCGTCCGGTGAGGTCCAGCATCGCAGGGTCACATTCACGCTGCTGTCGGCCAGGGCGGTGACCTTGGCCCAGGGCGCGGGGGTGGCCAGGACGCGCCTGTCGGCCCCGGCGAGCTCCAGCATCAGAGCTATGGCGACATCGACGTCGTCGTCGTAGTCGATGCCCACCACGATCTCCAATCGACGCCGGCCCAGCCGGGTGATGTTGACGATGGTGTCGCCGAACACCTTGCCGTTCGGGAAGAAGATGGTCAGGCCGTCATAGTCGACGACTTCTGTGTTGAAGAGGTCGAGACCTTTCACGACGCCCTGCTTGCCGTTGAGCTCGACCTTGTCGCCGATGCGATAGGGCCGCAGCAGCAGGATCATCACGCCGGCGGCGACATTGCCCAGCGTGCCCTGCAGGGCCAGGCCGATGGCCAGCGACGCCGCGCCCAGGACCGCGATCACCGAGGTCGCCTGGACTCCGATCTGCTGCAGAACCGCGATGAAGCCGATGACGATCACCACATAGCGCGCCACCGTGGACGCCAGGTTCTGCAAGGTGGTGTCGCCGGGATGCGCGCGGACATGGAAACGCGCGACGCCGGCGCCCACCAGGTCCGCGGCCCGTCTCGACGCCCAGAGGGTCAGCGCCAGGATCAGCACCGCCACGATGACCCGGACCGAGTATGCCCCGACCAGGGCCACGAGGCCGTTTCGCATGGCCTCGTCGCCCGACAGGGCGCGGCTCAGGGTCTCTGTGAAGGCCGGCGGGGACTCGGTGGGGGCTTGCATGAACGCTCCTTGGCTAAGGGGAGCGAACGGCTGGCGGGCGCGAAGGTTCGTCGTGGAGACCTAGGTCGACTTGTTGCGCCAGGCCTTTTCCTCGAGTCCGGAGCGCCCTTCGCGGCTCTCCAGCCAGGCGGCGACCTCGTCGAGGCTGACGCCTGAGCGGGCCAACAGCACCAGCCAATGATAGATGAGGTCGGCGCTCTCGGCGGCCAGGCCATCCCTGTCGCCCTGCATGGCGGCGATCACGGTCTCGACCGCTTCTTCACCGAATTTCTTGGCCGATCGGTCCAGGCCCTCGGACAGCAGCTTGGCGGTGTAGGAGCTGTCGGGGTCTCCCCCGCGGCGGGTCTCGATCGTGGCCGACAGGCGGTCGAGGGTCTCGGAGAAACGGCTCATGCGGGCTCCACCATGCGGACGGGAATGGCGGCGGCGTCCATCGCCTGTTTGACCTCGGAAACCGAGACCTCGCCAAAATGGAAGATCGAGGCCGCCAGGACGGCGTCGGCGCCGCCCTTGGTCACCGCCTCCACCATGTGCTGGGCGTTTCCCGCGCCGCCCGAGGCGATCACGGGCACATTGACCGTACTGGTCACCGCCCTCAGCAGGTCGAGATCGTAGCCGGTCTTGGCGCCGTCCCGGTCCATGGAGGTGAGCAGGATCTCGCCCGCGCCGCGCTTCACGGCCTCGACCGCATACGCCACGACATCGAGGCCGGTGTCGGTGCGCCCACCATAGGTGAAGACGCGCCAGTCCTGTCCCCCGTCTTGCTGGGGTGAGCGCTTGGCGTCGATGGCCACGACCACGGCCTGGCTGCCGAAAGCGTCGGCGCAGGCGCTGATCAGGTCGCGGTTCTCGACGGCGGCGGTGTTGACGCTGATCTTGTCGGCCCCGGCAAGCAGCAGGCGCCGGGCGTCCTCGACCTGGCGGATGCCGCCGCCGACGCTGAGCGGCATGAAACAGACGTCGGCGGTGCGGGCGATGACGTCCAGTATCGCGCCACGCCGTTCGTGGCTGGCGGTGATGTCCAGGAACATCAGCTCATCGGCGCCTGCGGCGTCATAGGCCGTCGCCTGCTCCACCGGATCGCCGGCGTCGCGTAGGGACACGAAGATCACGCCCTTCACCACCCGGCCGTCCTTGACGTCCAGGCACGGTATGACGCGCACTTTCAGCATCAGGCGGCGACCTTAAGGGCTTCCTCGGGCGAGATGGCCCCGTTGTAGAGCGCCCGGCCCAGGACCGCGCCGGCGATCGGAACGCCCGAGCGCGCTTTCAGCTTGACGATGTCCTGAACGCTGGCCAGGCCGCCGGCGGCGATCACCGGGATCGCCACCGCGTCGGCGATGGCGCCGAAAGCCTCGACATTGAAGCCCATGACCGTGCCGTCGCGGTCGATGTCGGTGATGATCAGGGCGCCCACGCCCGCGTCTTCGAACCGCTTGGCCACGGTGACGGCGTCGAGGTCGGAGCTCTCGGTCCAGCCCTGTGTCGCCACCTTGCCGGCCCGGACGTCGACGGAGACCGCGATCTGTTCGGGCCACAGCAGGGCGGCCTCCTTCACGACCTCAGGCTTGGTCACCGCGATGGTGCCCAGGATCACCCGGCTGACCCCGGCCTCGATCCAGCGCTCGATATCCTTGAGGTTGCGGATGCCGCCGCCGAGCTGGATGGGGATCGAGACAGCCTGGAGGATCGCCTCGACGGCCTGTTCATTGATCGCCCGGCCCTGGACGGCGCCGTTCAGGTCCACGACGTGGACCCAGTGGAATCCAGCCTCCACGAAGCTGGCGGCCTGGGCGGCCGGCGAGGTGTTGAACACGGTGGCCGTCGAAAGGTCGCCGTGCAGGACGCGCACGCACTGGCCGTCCTTCAGGTCGATGGCGGGATAGAGGATCACGGTCGCCACTCCAGGAACCGCGCCAGGAGGGCAAGCCCGGCGCTCTGCGACTTTTCAGGGTGGAATTGTACGCCCGCCACATTGGCCTTGGCGACCGCGGCGGGGAACATTCCCCCGTGGTCCACATAGGCCGCCACGTCGGCGGGGTCGTCGGGATAGAAGGCGAACGAGTGGGTGAAGTACATCGGCGCCGCGCCGACGCCCGCGATGGGCGGCGGGCCGTGCGGATCGATCAGGGTGTTCCAGCCCATGTGGGGGATCTTGGCGGCGGGGTCGGCGGGGGTGATGCGGCGCACGTCGCCGCCGATCCAGCCCAGGCCCTTGGTCTCGCCGAACTCCAGGCCGCGGGTGGCGACGAGCTGCATTCCGACGCAGATGCCAAGGAATGGCCGCCCCTTCTCCTGGACGGCCTGGTTCAGCGCCTCTTCCAGCCCGGGCCTCGCCTGGAAGGCGCGCATGCACGCGGCGAAGGCGCCGACGCCCGGCAGGACGATGCGGTCGGCCGCCAGGATGACGGCGGGGTCGCTGGTGACACGGATCTCCGCGGCCCCGTCCGCCGCGCGGACGAGAGCCTTTTCGGCCGAGCGGAGATTGCCCGACCCGTAGTCGATCAGGGCGACGCTCTGCATAGGTTTGATCCTAGAGCACGCCCTTGGTCGACGGAGCGTGACCATGGGTTTTTGGGTCGAGCTCCACGGCCGTGCGCAGGGCGCGGGCCAGGGCCTTGAAGCCGCTCTCGGCGATGTGGTGGCTGTTGTCGCCGTAGAGGGTCTCGAGATGCACGCAGGCGCCGCAGTTCATGGCGAAGGCGTGGTGGAACTCCTTGAACAGCTCGGTGTCCATCTCGCCGATCTTCGGGGTCTTGAAGGCCACCTTCCAGATCAGATAGGCGCGGTTCGAGAGGTCGATGGCGCAGCGCGTCAGGGTCTCGTCCATGGGGATATAGGCGTGGCCGAACCGCCGGATGCCCTTGAACCCGTCCAGAGCCTTGGCCACCGCCTGCCCGATCACGATCCCGGTGTCCTCCACCGTGTGATGGAAGTCGATGTGCAGGTCGCCCTTGGTGCGGACATAGAGGTCGATGCCGCCGTGGCGGGCGAACGAGTCCAGCATGTGGTCGAAGAAGCCGACGCCGGTCTCGACATCGGACACGCCAGAGCCGTCCAGATCGACGCGAACCGTGATCTGGGTCTCCTTGGTGTTGCGGACGACTTCCGCCGTGCGGGCCATCTAGAGTCCTTTCGCCGCCGCCAGGTCCTTCAGGGACACCAGCGGACGCGGGCCGTAATGCGAGATCACCTCGGCGGCCGCGAGCGAACCCAACTGGCCGCAGACATTGAGCGGCCGGCCCGTCGCGAGCCCGTACATGAACCCGGCTGCGTATTGGTCGCCAGCGCCCGTCGTGTCCACGACTTTCTCCACCGGAAACACCTCGACGGTGAAGGTTTCCCCGCCGGCGGTGATCACCGAACCTTGGGCGCCTCTTGTGATGGCGGCGATCTTCACCTTGCCGCGCAGCTGCTCGACGGCGGAGTCGAAGTCGTCTGTCTGGAACAGGGCCATGATCTCGGTGTCGTTGGCGAACACCAGGTCGACCTGGGTCTCCAGGAAGCCCAGCAGGGCCTCGCGATGGCGTTCGACCACGAAGCCGTCGGAAAGGGTGATGGCGATCATCCGGCCCGAGGCGCGCGCCAGGCCCGCGGCCTTGGCGAAGGCCCGCCGGGCGGACTCGGCGTCGAACAGGTAGCCCTCGAGGTAGACGATCTTGGCGCCCTCGATCACGACGGGATCGATGTCGTCCGCGGCGAACTCGGTCGAGGCGCCCAGGAAGGTCGACATGGTCCGCTCGCCGTCGGGGGTGACATTGATCATCGAGACCGCCGTCGCCTTGCCGCCGATCAGTGGGGCGGTGTCGAAATGGGCCCCGATGGCGCGCATGTCGTGGGTGAAGACCTGGCCGAGCTGGTCGTTCGCGACCTTGCCCAGGAAGGCCGCGCGGCCGCCGAACGAGGCGATCCCGGCGATGGTGTTGCCCGCCGACCCGCCCGAGGCCTCCAGGCCCGGCGCCATGGCGGCATAGAGGGCCGCGCTGCGCGCCTCGTCGACCAGCATCATGGCGCCCTTGTCCATCCCCTGCTCGGCGAGGAAGGCGTCGGTTGCCGGCGCGATAACGTCGACGATGGCGTTGCCGATCGCGGCGACGTCGTAGAGGTCTGGCATGTGGGGAGGTCAGCTTTCGCGAAGGACGGTGGCCGGCTGACTACAGGGAAAAGGCTGTCGGGGCAACGGTTTGGCGCTCGCCTTGCAACCCCTCCCTCACCCGCGAGTTCTCATGGTCTAGTTTCGGAGGACAGACCCATGGCGATCTTCAACCAAGAGACCCCGAAGGCGAAGACGCCGGAGGCGACGGACGGCAAGACCTCGGCCGCCGAGCACAACAGCTTCGCGCCCCACGCGCGCAAGGTCGAGCCCCTGGTCGAGGGCGAAAAGCATGACCAGCTGGCCCACAAGGAAGGCCAAGCCGAAGACCGTCAGGAAGCCTTGCTGGACGAGGCCTTGGAAGAGAGCTTCCCGTCCAGCGACCCGGTGAGCGTCAAGCGGATCACCTAGTACGGAATTTCAGACCAATCGGGCTCGTTGGCGGAAACGTCGGCGAGCCTGAGGCTGTCTGGCGACCGCGCACGCTCGGTATGGCGCACCGGAACCACACGCGGCCGGGGCGGCTCGTGGATCTCCGGCGGCAGTAGGGCCGGGAACCAGTCGAAGTCGCGGACGGGCAGGCCCTTGTGGGCCTCGACCATGAACCTGCGCCAGATGGTCGCCGGGATCTGGCCGCCGGTCACCCGCGCCATGGGCCGGTTGTCGTCATTGCCCACCCACACGACGCAGAGCCAATCGGGCGTGAACCCCGCGAACCAGGCGTCGCGGTGATCCTGGCTCGTGCCGGTCTTGCCGGCCGCCGGGCGGCCGAAGCCCGCGCCCTTGGCGGTGCCGGAGTGGATCACTCCCTGCATCATCCGCACCATCTGGCCGGACTCGAACACGGGATAGATCGGGATGGCCGCGCTGGCGGGGTGCGCATAGAGCAGCCGGCCGCGAGCGTCGGAAATGCTGGAGATCAGGTAGGGCCGGCTCTGGCCGCCACCGCTCTGCAGCACCTGGTAGGCCGCCGCCAGTTGCAGGGGGCTGACCTCGTAGGCGCCGAGCGCCAGGGAGGGCAGGGGGTGGGCTGGGGTCTCCACCAGGCCGAAGCGGCGGGCCAGGGCCCCGACCTCGTCGAAGCCGGTCTCCCGGGCCAGACGCACCGAGACCGTGTTGATCGACTGGACGAGCGCGGTCTGGACGCTGACCTCGCCGCGGTAACCGCCGCCATAGTTCTGCGGCCGCCAGCCGCCGATCCGGATCGGGGTGTCCGGACGGTGGTCTAGGGGGCGGACCCCATGTTCCAGCGCCGCGGCCCAGACGATGGGCTTGATCGCCGAACCGGGCTGCCGTCGCGCCTGGATCACCCGGTTGAAGCGGTCGGTGTCGCGGCTCACGCCGCCGACCATGGCGCGGATCGCCCCGTCGGGAGCCAGGGCCACCAGGGCGGCCTGGCGCGCGCCCCGCGCCCGGCCCTCGCGGGCGATGGCGCCGCGCAGGATGGTCGCGGCCTTGGTCTGGGCGGCCGGATCGACCGTCACGTGGACGATCAGGTCGGGCACGTCGTCGCCCACCAAGACCAACGCCTGGGCGTGGGCGGCGTCCAGCGCCCAGCCCAGATCGCCTTCACGGCTCATGGCGTCCTTGATCACGACCGGCGGCGGCCCAGCCGCCGCTGCGCGCGCGGTCTTGGGATCGATCCATTCCATCTCCGCCAGGCGTGCCAGAACCTCGCGGGCGCGGGCCCAGGCGGCGGCGGGGTCGCCCGACGGCGCCAGGCGGCTGGGCGCGCGGGGCAGGGCGGCCAGCAGGGCGGCCTCCGATAGGGTCAGCTCCGAGGCGGGCTTGCCGAAGTAGGTGGTCGCGGCCGCCGAGATCCCATAAGCGCGGTCGCCGAAATAGATGCGGTTCAGATAGAGCTCCAGCACCTCGTCCTTGGTCAGCATGCGCTCCAACTGCGCAGCCAATATGGCTTCCTGCACCTTGCGGCGCAGGGTCTTGTCGGGCTTGAGGAACAGGGTGCGCGCGAGCTGCTGGCTCAGCGTCGAGCCGCCTTCGACGGCATGGCCGGCCCGTTGATTGGCCCAGGCGGCGCGGCCGATGGCGCGCAGGTCGACCGGGCCATGCTGGTAGAACCGGCGGTCCTCGATGGCCAGGAAGGCGAGCGGAACATGGGCCGGCAGCTCGGCCAGCTTCACCGCCTTGCCATGCCGCGGGCCGCGATAGGCGACCACCTTGCCGTCAGGTCCGATGAACGTCACGCCAGGCGGCCGCCCCATGGCCCATAGGGCCTCGCGCTTGGGCATGGGCGGCAGGTCTTGCATGAAGGCGAGGTCGAACGCCGCGTAGGCGCCCAGCAGCAGGTTGGCGATCAGCAGGAGAACGCCGGCCGCCAACGGCCACTGGAACTTGCCGCGGCGGACCGGCCGACGGCTACCGGGTAAGACTGGGACGCCCTCGGCCATACCGAACTCTTGGCCGAGGGGAGAAACGGGGGCAAGCCCCCGCGCGTGTCAGGCGAGCGCGGCCAGCAGGAGCGGCGCGGCTATAACCGCCACGACCACCGCAAGGATGACGTCGTGTACAAGCCGGTCCGACTTGATTGTTTTCGAGGGATGATGAGCGAAGGTCACGGGGAGGCTCCAACAGGGGGTTGATGCCTTGTAGATAAGGATTTCCAACCCTTCTCGACAAACGACCATTGAGCCGTTCGGTTGACTTCAGATCACCTGATGCGAGGCAGGCCATCGGCCTTGGCCTGATCCAGCAGCCAGGTCCTGAACCGGCGGATGCTGGGTTGATCGGCCCTCTCAGGCAGGCTGAGCGCCCAGAAGGCGATGGCGGTCTCCAGCCGATAGTCGAAAGGCGCCACGAGGCGTCCCGCCGCGAGATCTTCCAGCACCATGGCGCGTTCGGCGAGCGCGACGCCCCGGCCGGCCAGGGCGGCCTCGATGGAAAGGTAGGTGTTGGAGAACTGCGGCCCGGTCTCGGGGTCCACGACGCCGGGCGTCGCCCCGGCGCGCGCCAGCCACTCGGGCCAGGTGGGTTCCTCCTGCACCAGCCGGCTTTCGCGGAGCAGCGTGGCGCGGGCCAGGTCGTCGGGGTGCTTGAACGGCCCGCGCTCGGCGATCAGCAACGGGCTGCACACCGGAAACAGCACCACGTCGAACAGTCGGGTGACGTGCAGGTTGGGGTAGGGGCCGCGGCCTAGCCGGATGGCGATATCGACCCCGTCGCGCGCAAGATCGGCGGGGGCGTCCGAGGCGTCGACCAGGATCTGCGCCTCGGGATGGCGCTCTTGGAACCGGTGCAGGCGCGGGACCAACCACCGCGCGGCGACCGAATGCAGGACCGACACCACCAGCGGGGCGTCCCGGTTCGAGCGCGCGGCGTCCACCGCGGCCTGCAGGGTGGTGAAACCCTGCCGCGCGCCGGTGGCCAGGCGGGCGCCGGCCTCCGTCAGCCGCACCGCGCGGTTGAGCCGGTCGAACAGTCGCAGGCTCAGCTCGGTCTCCAGCGCCTTGATCTGGCGACTGACCGCTCCGGGCGTGATGTTGAGCTCCTCGGCCGCCTTCAGGAAGCTGCCATGGCGGGCGCAGGCGTCGAAGACGCGCAGGGGATTGAGCGGCAAGCGAGCGTGCATGTGCGTGAGATAAGGCCGGCGGCCCGCCCAGCGCAACGGAGCTGAGCTGTCGGAACGGCCCGCGCGCCGGATGGGTTAGGCGTCCAGGCCAACAACAGGAGACCCGCCATGGACTCGACCCACCATCACGCCGTCAAGGTTCTGAACAGCTTGATCGAAACCACCCTCGACAGCGCTCACGGGTACAAAGAGGCCGCCGAGAACGCCGACAGCAGCCAGTACAAGACCATGTTCGCGCAGCGCTCGCAGAAGCGCCTGGAGATCACCCGCGAATTGCAGGCCGAGGTCCGGACCTTCGGGGGCGAGCCTGAGGACGACCAGTCCCTGATGGGCAAGGCGCACAATAAGTTCGTCGATCTCAAGGCGGCGCTCACTGGCGGCCATGACGACAAGGCCGTGATCAACGAGGTTGAGCGAGGCGAGGACTTCATCAAGGGCAAGTTCGAGCACGCCCTGAAGGGCGACGATCTACCGCCCGCGGCCCGCCAGGCGATCGAGCGCGCCTATGGCTCCATCAAGGCCGATCACGACGAGGTGAGCGCCCTGAAGCACTCGCTGAACTAGGTCGCGACGAACAACAGCTTCGACGGACAGAGGTCCGCCATCGGGCAATCCTCGCACTTGGGCCGGCGCGCCACGCAGGTGTAGCGGCCGTGCAGGATCAGCCAGTGGTGGGCCCGCGTCAGATAGGGCTCGGGGACCACCGCCATCAGGTCGGCCTCCACCAGGTCCGGGGTCTTGCCCGTCGACAGCTTCAGGCGGTGGGACACCCGGAAGACGTGGGTGTCGACGGCGATGGCCGGCTCGATGCGCAACTCGTTCAGCACTACGCTGGCGGTCTTGCGGCCGACGCCCGGCAGCGCCATCAGCGCCGCGCGGTCGAGGGGAACCTCGCCCCCGTGTTGCTCGACGATGATCCTGGCCGCGGCGATGACGTTCTTGGCCTTTGTCCGGAACAGGCCGATGGAGGCGATGAAGGGGATAAGACCTTCCTCGCCCAGCGCCAGCATCGCTTGAGGCGTGTCGGCGACTGCGAACAGCCTGCCGGTGGCCTTGTTGACCGAGACGTCCGTGGCCTGGGCCGATAGGGCCACGGCCGTGACCAGAGTGTAGGGGCTGTCGTAGTTCAGCTCCGTACGTGGGTCGTCGGCCAGCGACAGGAAGCGTTGGAACAGCTCCTCGATCCGGGCCCGTTCCGCCGGGGGCAGGGGTTTGCGCTTGGTCTTGGTCGCGGGCTTGGCCATCGCGGCGACCATCGCCCGCGTCGCGCCGGTCGCCAAGAGGGGGCCTTGGCGGCGCCGCAAACACCGCTATGGTCGCGGCACGATGGATGGCCTCGTCTATATGGACGCCGTGATCACCCCCAACCGCTCGCTCTCGCAGCGGGGGTTCATCGTGCTGATCTGCATCGTCACCTTCTTCAACTGCGCCGCCGCGGCCGTATTCCTGGCCATGGGGGCGACCCTGGTGCCGTTCTTCCTGGGCTTGGACGTGCTGGCGATCATCGCGGCCTTTCTGGCCAGCTACGCCTCGGCCAAACGGGTCGAACGCGTGCAGGTCACCTCCCGCGAGGTTCGCGTCATGCGCGAGACACCCAGGTCCAGCCAGGTGGTTTGGGAAAGCCCCACCGCCTTCACCCGCGTCGCCCTGGAGCTGGACGAGGACGAGGTGGTCCAGGCCGTGCGTCTGGCGATCTCCGGCCGCCACGCCTCGGTGGCCATGGCGCTCAGCCCCCCCGAACGCGCCGCCTTCGCGCGGCATCTGGAGTGGGCGATCTACGAAGCCCGGTCCGCCCGGACCTAAGCCGACAATGACGCCGGCTTGCATTTGGTTTAGCCATCAACTATATAGTTGACACCTAAGCTATCTGGAGGGCGAGATGCCGACGAGGCGGGGCGTACTGGAACTGCTTGCGGCCAGCGGGCCGCTGTTGACGGCCGGATGCGCGGCCGGCGGGCCCGACCCCGCGGCGGCTTGGCGCTCGCCGGGCGTGGGGGAGACCGATCCGCGCCGTTGGGCCCTGGCCCACGCGATCCTGGCGCCCAATCCGCACAATCGTCAGCCGTGGCTGGTCGACCTATCCGCCCCCGACGAGATTGTGCTGTTCGCCGATCTGAAACGCCTGCTGCCGTTCACCGACCCGCCCAATCGGCAGATCGTCATGGGGTGCGGCGCCTTCCTGGAGTTGCTGACCCTGGCGGCGGGCCAGATCGGCCGCCGCGCCGACATCGCTCTTTGGCCGCAAGGCGAGCCGCAGCCAAACCTCGACGGCCGCCCCGTGGCGCGCGTCCGCTTGGTCGCCGACCCTACGATCGCCAAGCACCCCCTGTTCGACCAGATCGTCCATCGCCACACCAATCGCGAACCCTTCGACCTGGAGACTCCCCCGACCGCCTCGGAGATCGCCGCGATGACCCGGGCCGCGGCCGGGCCGGGCCTGGCGACCGGCGTGATCACCGAGGCCAAGGCCCGCGCGGCCTTGATCGACATCGGCTGGCGCGCCTGGCTGGTCGAGACGCAGACGCCCGACACCCACATGGAGTCGGTCAAACTCATCCGGGTTGGGGCCGCCGAGATGGCGCGGCATCGGGACGGCATCTCGCTGGACGGGCCGTTCATGGAAGCGATGAAGGCGCTGGGCCTGAT
This sequence comes from Phenylobacterium sp., assembly GCF_031412415.1. Classification (GTDB taxonomy): domain Bacteria; phylum Pseudomonadota; class Alphaproteobacteria; order Caulobacterales; family Caulobacteraceae; genus Phenylobacterium. Next base: position 74 of record NZ_JANOCX010000201.1, on the reverse strand, counting down.
CACGACGGAGAGCCTGGCCGATCCGAATTCCTTCGCCTCGAAGTCGGGCGAGGACATCTGGCGCAAAATGATCG
>NZ_JANOCX010000200.1:0-7314 GCF_031412415.1 Phenylobacterium sp. | reverse complement strand
GCGATGCGGTCCTCGGGCAGTTGGAAATCGAAATCGGCAAGCTGCATGGGCGGGCTTGAAGGCCACGGGCGGGCTCACGCGTCAAGCGTGAGCCCGTGCTAGGCAGGCGCATGGGGTTCCTTCGAATCGTCGCGACAGGCCTGGGCGCCGTCTGCGCCCTGGCCGCGATCCTGGCCCAGGGCGGCCGGTGGAGCGGCCTGCTGGACGTCCTCACCCACTTCGCGCCGATCTGGTTGGCGGGCTCGGTCCTGTTGCTGGTCATGGCCTTGGTGACGCCGGCTCGGACGCGCGGTGGTCGCCTGGCGATGCTGGGCGGCCTCGGGGTCCTCAGCACCCTATGGCTCGTGACGCCCGAACTGTTGAGGTCGCCGTCCGCGCCCGCGCCGGCCGACGCAACCCGGCGCTTGAAGGTCATCCAGTTCAACGCCGAGCCCAGGCCCGCCCGCTTCGACACCATGGCCCGCTGGCTCGCCGACCAGGACCCCGACATCCTGGTGCTTGAAGACAGCACCGCGCAGCTTCGCGCCCTGATCCAGCGCCGCATGCCGCGGCGCATGACCTGTTCGCCCGGCTGCCAGGTGGCGATCCTCAGCCGCGCGCGGCCGGTGGATGTGGCGACCATGGGTGGCGGCCGGTGGGGCCTGGACCCCCACACGATCGTCGCGACCTTCGCGCCAGCCGATGGCGGTTATGTCGTGGTCGGCTCGCACTACGGCCGGCCGGGCGCCGTCGCCAGGAAGTCGATGACCGCCAAGACCTTCGTCCAGGCCGAGAACAGCCGCCGCCTCCACCGGATGGCGGCTCCACTTCCCAGGGCCCGCCTGATCGTGGTGGGCGACTTCAACTCCACGCCGTGGTCGTTCGCCCTGCGGCGCGACGACGCCGCCCTGGGGATCGAGCGCCGGACCCAGGCGCTCTACTCCTGGCCCGCCCACTGGTTCGGCCCGCCGTTCCTGCCGATCGATCAGATATACGCCGGCCCGGCCTGGCGGACCGTCAGCGTCACCCGTGGACCCCGGATCGGATCGGATCACTATCCAGTCGTGGCGGTTCTCGCCCTGCCGCGGAGCCCATAGCGCGATGGAGATGCTGCGATCATTTTTCGGCGTTCAGGTCTTCCTCATAGGCCTGCTGTGCGCCGGCGCAGCCCTGGCGGCGCATGGAGGGCGCTGGAGCGCGCACCTGGACGTGTTCAGCCATTTCGCCCCCTTGTGGCTTGCCGGCGCCCTGCTGGTGGCGCTCTACGGCCTGACGCTGGCCGATCCGGGCTCGCGACGGGGCTTGGTGGTGGTAGGCGCGCTGGGCGCGGCGCTGGCCTTGCTGCTCATCGCGCCGGAATACCTGCGGCGGATGGGGCCAAGAGCGCCCGCAGACGCACCCGGACAAATCAAGCTGATCCAGTTCAACGCCTGGGGGATTGGCAACCGCGCGCCTCGCGAGACCGTCGCCTGGCTCGTCGGCCAGCGTGCCGACATCATCGTCGTACAGGAAGGCGCGGCGTTGGAAGCCGAGATCGTGCGGCGAGGCGGGTATCACGCCGTCTCAGGCCCGGCTTCCGTGATCATCTTCAGCAAGGCCAAACCTTTGACGGCCCAGCTCACGCCCTTGCCAGGTCGGCGCGCGCAGCCGCCCCTGGCGCGCGCGACCTTCGCCCACCCGAACGGCGCCTTCACCGTGATCGGCGTGCACTTCGTCTGGCCGATCTACGGTGCGTTCCACCAGGCGCAGGGCCGAGCGGTCTCCGAGATACTCCGCCAAGGCCCAACGGATCGCACCATCCTGACGGGCGACTTCAACTCCACGCCCTGGTCATTCGAGCGACGGCGGGAGGACGCGATGTTCAGGCTTGAACGGCGCACAAGAGCGCTCTTCACCTGGCCGGCGGGCGCCGTCGCGCCATCAACTCCCCCGCTGCCGTTCCCGCTGCTGCCGATCGACCACGTCTACGCGGGGCCTGGCTGGCGGACGGTCAGGGTCGAGCGAGGCCCAAAATTGGGGTCCGACCACTTTCCCGTCGTGGTCATCCTGGCGCCCTCAGTCGAGCGCTGAGCGGGCCTTCCGCAGGTCGAGGACCAGTTTCGCCTGATCGACCTCGAAGCGGTTGCGCGCCAGTGCCTCCCGTTCCTCGAGAGCGGCGCGGGCGGCGTCGATCTCGGCAAGGACATCGTCCCGGCGGGCCCGTAGTTCGGTCAGCTTGTCTTCCAATCCCGCGACCTTGCGCAGGGACGCCACGGAGGGACCCTTTGGCTTGCCCGGCTTGCCCGGCTTGGCCGTCGCCAGGGCCGCCAGCGCGCCTTTCGCGTCGCTCGGCCGGCGCAGCACCTCACCGGGTCGCGCCGAAGCCGCCGTCACGAGATCGGGATCGTCGGTCTCGCGCGCGCCGCCGGTCTTGAACAGATCCTGATGCGCGCCCCAGGCAGCGAGCGCCTTTGGCCGCGAGCTGGCGGCGACGACATAGTCGGTCAGGCCGTCCGACGTCACGAAAACCTTCAGGCGCGCGGCCAAGCGTCGCTCCTAGCTTAGAGACGCCAGCTCCCGCGTAAGGTTCGCCCGCGCCTGGGGCTCCAGCCAATCGGCGAAGGCCGGATCGGGATAGATAACCGGCGCGTCCAGGAACCGTTGCAGCACCCGCGCACGACCGGCCCGCCACAGGTCGTCGGGCACATGGGCATACTCGGCGCGGACCGCGACCGCGTACGCGTCATAGGCCGTCGGCGGCGCGCCCAGGATCGACAGGTCGATCGAGACCAGGATTTCGCCCAGGCGGTCGCCCTCCTCCACCGCATGGCCGGCGGTCAGCAGGATCAGCCGCGCGACCTCGTCGCGGGCGTGGATGCCGACGTCAAGATCGCGGAGATCGCGCTTGGCCATCTCCGCGCTCTTGGCCTCGTTGTCCGACGCCGTCGCGTCGTAGACCGCGTCATGCCACCAGATGGCATAGGTCAGCGTCTGCAGCTCCGCCTCGGTCAGGTCGGGGACCTTGTCGAGTAGCGCCAGGCACTGCTCGATATGCCGGCGCGTGTGATAGCGCCGGTGCGGCTCGCCATAGGCCCGCTCGAGGTCCGGCGTCACGCGTCGGCCGCGACCTTCATCGAGACGATCTTGCCGGGGCTGCGCGGCGGCTCGCCCTTGGGCAGGCCATCGACCAGATCCATGCCCTCGGTCACTTCGCCCCAGACGGTGTATTGGCCGTCCAGGAACTTGGCGTCGTCGAAGACGATGAAGAACTGGCTGTTGGCCGAGTTCGGCTGGTTGGTCCGCGCCATCGAGCACACGCCGCGCACGTGCGGCTCACGCGAGAACTCAGCCTGCAGGTTCGGCTTGTCCGAACCCGAGGTGCCGGTGCCGGTGGGGTCGCCGCCCTGGGCCATGAAGCCCGGGATCACGCGGTGGAAGACGACGCCGTCATAGAAGCCCTCGCGGGCCAGTTCCTTGATGCGGTCCACGTGGCCGGGGGCCAGGTCGGGACGAAGCTTGATCGTCACCGGGCCGCTTTCCAGCGTCATGATTAGCGTGTTTTCCGGGTCCATCACTTCACCTCCGAGGGAATTCTGATCGCGCACGCCGTGAAATCGGCTCCCTTTGCGGCGCGGACGCTCTCGATCTCGGCCTTGAACCAGGCGCTGTTGGGATCGATCACACGCACCGAGGGGCGCTCGGCGGCCGGGATATCGGCCAGGACGCGCACCTTGTCCATGGTATCCTGCGGATCGGCAGGCGGTTCGCCCACTTTAATAGCGCGGACTGTCTCAAGGCCGGCGATCACCCGGCCCCAGGCCGTGTAGCGCTTTTCCAGCGACGGATAGGCCTGACGCATGAAGAAGAACTGGCTGTTGGCGCTGTTCTCGTCCTCGCCGCGCGCCATCCCGGCCACGCCAGGGCAGTAGAGTGGCCAGGCCGAGATCTTGCCGTCGGCGGTCATGGCCATCAGCATGGCGCTCTGGCTCATGACCGGCAGCGACTTCAGGAACCCGACCTGGCTCACGGCCTGGTCGGCGGCCAGCACCATCGGCGTCTGGGGTCCGCGGCGGAACAGGAACTCCTGCGCCAGGTCCGGCTTGTCGGTGCCGCCTGTGCCGTTGTCGGCGGGATCGCCGGTCTGGGCCATGAACTGGTCGATCACCCGGAAGAATTTGCGGCCGTCATAGACGCCGGAACGCGCCACCTCGCGCACGCGCGCCACGTGGGCCGGCGCGACCTCGGGGACCATCTCGACGAAGATGCGGCCCTTGCTGGTGTCGATGACCAGCACGTCCTCGGGGTTGGGCGTGCGCCAGTCGGAGGCCTTGGGATCTCCAGGCGCGGCGGGCGGGGCGACCGGGGCTGGAGCGGCCTTGCCCTTCGCGGGCGCGGCGGCGGCGGGCGCGGCCATGGCGAGGATGGCGGCGGCGACAAATGCGGTTCGGATCATGGTCTCACTCGTAATGGCCGGCGGCCTCGACCGCCAGCCCGTCAGCGATCAGGCGCCGACCTTCTCAAGCAGCGCGTCTCGGACCCGCGGACTGGTGAACTTGGTCACATCGCCGCCGAGCTGGGCGATTTCCTTGACCAGCTTGGACGAAATCGCCTGGTGGCGCGGGTCGGCCATCAGGAACACGGTCTCGATCTCACGCTCGAGCTGCTGGTTCATGGCGGTCATCTGGAACTCGTACTCGAAGTCGGCGACGGCGCGCAGGCCCCGCACGATCATTGAGGCGCCGATCTCGCGGGCGAAGTGGATCAGCAGGCCTTCGAAGGGCTGCACGACGATCTCGGCGCGATTGAGGTGTTCGGTCTCGCTCTTGAGGATCGCCACGCGTTCCTCAAGGGTGAACAGAGGCCCCTTCCCGGCGTTGATCGCCACGCCGATGACCAGCTTGTCGACCAGCTTCACCGCCCGCCCGATGATGTCGGTGTGGCCGTTGTGGATTGGATCAAAGGTCCCCGGATAGAGCCCCACACGCGTCATTCGACGTCTCCCCCTTTTGCGGTGCAGCAGGGATTTCACCGGCAGGCCGGCCGAAAGCAAGCCATAAGTTGCGGGAGGCGGCGGCTTGGCCAGGACGAGACAGGCCGTCTCGAGCGTACGCCGCCGCCCTGGTGATGGGTTCGGTCCCGGCGCTGATGGAGCTTATCTTCGTCCCGCCGGTGCCGGGCCACGCCACCTGGCATCTCTACCGCAAGGCCGTGGAGCCCTGAGCCGAAGCGGCCGCGCCCTATTCTGGCGCGGCCTCGGCGGTGTCGTCACTTTCGGGCTCGGAACCGTCGCCGCCCTGATCGGCCAGGCGTTCGACCGAGACGACGTGTTCGTCCGCCGCGGTGCGGAAGATGGTCACGCCCGAGGTGTTCCGCCCGACCATGCGGACCTGGCTGACCGGCGTGCGGATCAGTTGGCCCTGGTCGGTGACAAGGAGGATCTCGTCGAAGGCCTCGACCGGGAAGGAGGCCGCGAGCTTGCCGCCCTTCTTCGTCAGGTCCTGGGCCAGCAGCCCCTGCCCGCCCCGACCGGTGCGACGGAACTCGTAGGCGGAGGTACGCTTGCCGAAGCCCTCGGTGGAGACGGTGAGGATCACCTCCTCGGCCGCGCCCAACTGAGCGATGCGTTCGGGGCTGAGCGCCGCCAGATCGACGTCGGTCTCGTCGTCGTCCGGCGCGGCGGCTTCCTCGACCTCGGCGCCGTCCTCGCCCGCTGCCCTGCGCATGGCGTTGGAATGTTTCACGTAAGCCGCGCGTTCAGCCGGTGAGGCGTCCACCGATCGGAGGATCGCCATGGAGATGACGCTGTCGCCATCCGCCAGCCGGATGCCGCGCACGCCGGTGGAATCCCGACCGGCGAAGACGCGCACTTCTTCGGTGGCGAAACGAATGCAGCGGCCCAGCGCGGTGGTCAGCAGGATGTCGTTCTGGGTGGCGTTGCAGAGGCCGACACCGATGATCGCGTCGCCGTCATCCAGCTTCATGGCGATCTTGCCGTTGCGACGGATGCCTTGGAAATCGCTCAGCTTATTACGCCGCACGCCACCCGACTTGGTGGAGAACATGACGTCGTACTGATCCCAGGTCGCCTCGTCCTCGGGCAGCGGCAGGATCGAGGTGATGCTTTCGCCGGGCTCGATGGGCAGCAGGTTCACGAAGGCCTTGCCCCGCGAGGTCGGCGTGCCCACCGGCAGGCGCCAGACCTTGAGCTGATAGACCTTGCCGCCGGACGAGAAGAACAGCATCGGCGTGTGGGTGGAGGCCGAGAACACGCGGGTGACCGCATCCTCGTCCTTGGTCGACATGCCCGAGCGGCCCTTGCCGCCGCGATGTTGGGTTCGATAGGTGGTCAGCGGCGTGCGCTTCACATAGCCGCCGTGGGTGACGGTGATGACCATGTCCTCGCGGACGATCAGGTCCTCGTCTTCCACGTCGGCGTCGCCGTCGACGATCTCGGTGCGGCGCGGCACGGCGAAGGCGTCGCGCACCGCGACCAGTTCCTCGCGGACGATGGCCATGACGTTCTCGCGCGACGACAGGGTCGTCAGGTGACCCTGGATGGCGTCGGCCAGTTCGCGGGCCTCGCCGAAGATTTCGTCGCGGCCCAGGCCGGTGAGGCGCGACAGGGTCAGGGCCAGGATGGCGCGGGCCTGCTCGTCGGTCAGGCGGATCAGATTGGCTTCGATCACCAGGGTGCGCGGATCAGCGATCAGCTCGACCAGGGGCAGCATGTCGCCCGCCGGCCAGTCCTTGGCCACCAGACGCTCGCGCGCCTCGGCCGGGTCCTTGGACGAGCGGATGATGTGAATGAACTCGTCGATGTTGGCCACGGCGATGGCCAGGCCCACCAAGACGTGGCCGCGGTCGCGGGCCTTGGAGAGCTCGAACTTCACCCGCCGGACGACCACTTCCTCGCGGAAGTCGACAAAGGCGACGACCAGGTCGCGCAGGTGCATCTCCCGCGGGCGACCGCGATCGAGCGCCAGCATGTTGACGGCGAAGGAACTCTGCAGCGGCGTGTAGCGATAGAGCTGGTTCAGCACCACGTCCGGCGAGGCGTCGCGCTTCATCTCGATGACCACGCGCATGCCGTCGCGGTCGCTTTCGTCGCGCAGGTCGGAGATGCCCTCGATGCGCTTCTCGCGCACCAGTTCGGCGATTCGCTCGACCATGGCGGCCTTGTTCACTTGGAACGGAATCTGGGTGATGACGATGGCTTCGCGGTCCTTGCGAAGCGTCTGGATCGCCGCCTTGCCACGCATGATGACCGAGCCTCGGCCGGTGGCCAGCGCGGTTCGCGCGCCGGTGCGGCCGATGATCTCGCCGCCGGTCGGGAAGTCCGGGCCCGGCACGATATCC